>JBBQXA010000089.1:0-10417 GCA_038210095.1 Burkholderiales bacterium | reverse complement strand
GGAACCAACCGGCGCACCCGCACCTCCATGCATCGGCCCCAGCACCTTGGCTCCCGCCCCAACCCCCACGCCATTACCCCGCGTCGGATGGCGCTTGCCCCCTGTCCCCGAGGGGCCGCCCAGCGTCACGCCGTGATACATGGTCACATCGTCGCCGATCTCGGCAGTCTCACCGATCACGACCCCCATACCGTGATCGATGAAAAAGCGCCTGCCTATGGTTGCCCCGGGATGAATCTCAATCCCGGTTAACCAGCGTGCAAAATGCGACAGAAAGCGCGCGAGCCACTTCAGCCCGGCATGCCACAAGCTATTGGACAGGCGATGCAGAATGCGCGCATGCAACCCCGGATAGCAGGTCAACACCTCAAAGGTATTGCGCGCTGACGGGTCACGGTCGAATACGCTGGCGATGTCTTCTCTGATATAGCTAAACATCCAAATGTTCTTCCAAATAGCGTTTTTTGAGGCGGGCATTGTACTCGGTTGTCACGCTCAAGATACCGCGCAAAATGTTGATCTCCTCCGACTCCGGCCGTGCCCGCGCATACAGGCGGCGCAAGCGTTGCATCAGCCGTGCCGGTTTTTGCGTGGTGAAGAAACCGATCTCAAACAGCGTCTTTTCGAGATGAGCGAAATAACCTTCGAGCTGCTCATAGGAAGCGGGCTGCGTTTCCGGCACAGTAGTGACAAAGGCCTGTGCCGCAACGTTAAGCTCATAGGAAACCACCTGCACCGCAGCAGCCAGATTCAGCGAGGAGTAATCCGGGTTAGCCGGAATATTCGCCAGCACCTGCGCCTTGCCCATCTCCTCATTGGTCAGACCGGACATCTCGGTGCCGAACAACAGCGCAACCGGATGATGGGCAGCCTGCTGCAACAATTCGGGCATCGCCTTGCGCGGCGTCTTCACCTCGATGGAAATGTCGCGCAAGCGCGCCGTCATCGCAACCGTGAATGCGACACCCTGCAAAGCCTCGTCTATCGAGCTGCACACTACCGCGTTATCCAGCACATCGTCCGCACCCGCCGCCATCGCGACCGCCTGCGGATCGGGGAAAAGACGCGGATTAATCAGATACAAATGGCGCAAGCCCATGGTCTTCATCGCCCGTGCCGCCGCACCGATATTGCCCGGATGCGTGGTGTGACTAAGCACAACCCTGATGTTTTCGAAATGATTCAAGTTATTTCCTGTGTTAAAGATTACGAGTCGTTAGTCGGTAGTTGACCTTGTCCGCCGCGCTAATTTTGCTTTAACTAACGGCTACCGAGGAATAACTAGCGGCTGCCTTATCTGCTAAAATGCGCCCTGTGGGAGCAAAGTGCTCCCAAATTTCTTCAGCTCATTAAAAAGGTCGTTACCCATGCATCCCATGCTCAACATCGCGGTGAAGGCCGCGCGTCGCGCCGGCAATCTAATTTACCGCGCCACAGACAAGATCGATCACCTCACGGTCACCAAGAAATCCCATGCCGATTTCGTCAGTGAAGTGGATCGTGCTGCCGAGCAAACGATCATCAAAACCCTGCTGGAAGCCTATCCGGATCACGCAATTCTAGCAGAAGAGAGCGGTTCCCACGGCGAGTCGGAGTTCCTCTGGATCATCGACCCGCTGGATGGCACGACCAATTTCCTGCACGGCTTTCCCCAGTTCGCGGTGTCCATCGCCCTGCAACACAAGGGCATCATGACTCAGGCCGTCGTGTACGACCCGGTCAAGAACGAACTATTCACCGCGACGCGCGGACGCGGCGCCTTTCTCAACGACAAGCGCATTCGTGTCACCAAGCGCGTGCATCTGGCCGACGCGTTGATCGGCACCGGCTTCCCCTACACCAAATTCGAACACATGGATGCCTACGTCGGCATCTTCAAAGATCTGATGCAACAGACCTCCGGCCTGCGCCGTCCCGGTTCTGCCGCACTGGATCTGGCTTGGATGGCTGCCGGACGCTATGACGGCTTCTTCGAAACCGGCCTCAAGCCTTGGGACATCGCCGCAGGCACCCTGCTGGTCACCGAAGCGGGCGGCATGGTCAGCGACCTGCACGGCTCGGATACATTTATGAAAACCGGACACGTCTGCACGGGCAACCCGGATATTCACCCGCAACTGCTCAAAGTCATCGACCGGCATCTGACTCCGGCTCTCAAGGGACAATAAGAGGCTGCCATCATGGATGCCCTGCTCATTCTGGCTATCGCGACCATCGTGGTCGT
Organism: Burkholderiales bacterium; assembly: GCA_038210095.1. Classification (GTDB taxonomy): domain Bacteria; phylum Pseudomonadota; class Gammaproteobacteria; order Burkholderiales; family Gallionellaceae; genus Gallionella. The sequence continues at coordinate 8,193 of JBBQXA010000089.1, read as the reverse complement.
GCTGCTGTTTGAGTACACCAACGGCTTCCATGATGCCGCCAACATCATCGCCACCGTCATCGCCTCGCGCGCAATGACGCCCGTGCAATCGCTAATGGTGGTCGCCTTCTTCGAATTCCTCGGCCCGCTGCTGGGCGGAACGGCAGTTGCCAACACCATAGGTAAGTTCATCACGCTGGATGATCTTGACCCGGTGCTGGCATTGACCGTCGTGTTCTGCGGACTGCTGGGGGCGATTGCATGAAATTTGCTGACCTGGTGGCGCGGCATCCCGTCATCCTCATCTCATGCACTGGTTGGCGGCTTGGCGGGCGTGGCGATGGTCGCCACGGGAAGCAACCATGCCTCGTGGGGATTTTCCGACCTGCTGCACGGGCAAATAGACGTACTCGACGTCAAGCCGGACAAATTTATGCGCGAGATTTCCAAATACATACAGGAAGGCGTCAATGCGCTGGCCACAGGTTTCGCCTTGCTGGGCAGCACGCCTGCCGAGGCTGCACAATATGCCGATGCCGCCCGCAAGGCCGAACGCCGCGCTGAAAAACAATACCGTATAGCCCTGTCCACCCTGTTCGAAGGCGACGACTACATCAGCATGTTCAAGCGCCGCGAGATCTACCGCCACCTGACCAACGCCGCCGAACACATGGCCCAATGCGCCAACACACTGCACGACATCGTGGTGAAAATAAGCTGAGGCCAGTCGGTAGCTGGTAGCTGGTAGCTGGTAGCTGGTAGCTGGTAGCTGGTAGCTGGTAGCTGGTAGCTGCCAAAATCAAATCACAGCCTACTCAATCTGCGCAATGGCTCAGTCAGATGAATTCATCCCCCCCTGTTCCGCATCCTCGATGCTGCGGTAAACTTAGCCTCCAGCTTACCCATCTAGCCAAAAAGTGAACCCCAACAACGCCAGCACTAACCATGCGATGAGCTACGATGCGCTGTTGCGCTTGCGCCAGTCACATTCCGCTTGGCGGCTGTTGGCGGCGGATCATGCGCCGTTGATTTGCAGCTTTTTGCACCAGACTTTCGTGCAACCCAATGTACGCGCGCTGAGCCAGAGCGAGATGGTCGCGCGACTGGACGACCTGCTGTTTCACCTGCGCCAGAGCTACGGCACTGACAGTTATCCGCGTTCGGCTGCTGAATATCTGGACATCTGGGCCCATCCCGAAAACGCCTATCTGCGCAAATACTATCCAGCGCAGAGCGATGACCCCGAATGGGACCTGACACCTGCGACCGAGAAGGCACTCACTTGGCTGGACAGCCTGCGCGAAACGCCCTTCGTCGGCACCGAGTCGCGCCTGCTGACCATCTTCAATCTGCTGCGCGAACTCACACTCTCCACCGAACCCGACGCCCAGGTACGCATCGCCGAACTCGAACAACGCCGCGCCGACATCGACGCCGAATTATTGCAACTGCGCTCAGGAGCGCCAGTGCTGCCCGACCTCAGTCCCACTCAGGTACGCGAACGCTTCTATCAGGCCGAAGACACCGCGCGCCGCCTGCTGGGGGACTTCCGTCAAGTCGAAGCCAACTTCCGCGATCTGGATCGCGCCACCCGCCAGAAAATTACCCTATCCGACCAAGACAAGGCAACCCTACTGGCGGAAATCTTCGGCGAACAGGATGCCATCTCCGATTCCGACCAAGGCCACAGCTTCAAGGCCTTCTGGGAATTCCTGATGTCACCGGACAGGCAACAGGAACTGCAAACCCTGATTGCCCGCGCCACCGCCCTGCCCGAACTGAAACAACTCGAATCCGATCCCCTGCTGGCTCACATCAAATTCCATCTGCTCGACGCAGGCGAAAAAGTACAGCGCACTTCGGCGCAACTGGTAGAACAACTGCGAGGATTTCTGGACAGCCAGATATGGCTGGAGAACAAGCGCATAGGCGAACTCATCCACGCCATCGAACAACAAGCCGTCGCCTGCAAGGACTCCTCACCCACCGCAGCTTTAAGCGACCTCCCTGAAATACACCCCAGCGTGGAACTGCCCTACTCCCGCAACCTGTACACCCCCACGCAGGAATATCGCATGCAGGACAACATCAGTGACGAGGCCGCCCCCGACATCAGCGCCCACACCCTGTTCGACCGCCCCTATGTGGATGAAGAAAAACTGCGGGGACGCATAGACGACGCACTGGCCCAACAGGCACAAATCTCACTGGTCGAACTAACCGAGCGTCACCCCCTACGCCAGGGTATGGCCGAACTCGTCACCTATTTATTCCTCGCCACCCGCGACACCCGGGCCGTCATCGCAGACGAACAAACCCAAGCCATCAAGTTGGGGGAAGATGGTAAAAGCGTTACCTTGCCGCTGGTGATATTTTCGAGGTGAGGTGCAGTGCCGCGACAAATCTCAGCTTGATATGAACCCCGATCATTCATTTAGAGAAAATGCGTGTAGGAGCGCTGGCGCGACTGCATCTGTCAGGCGAGGCTCGTGTCGCCGCTCGCCATAATCCGAACAATCTGCGTAATCGGTGGATAGAACGAGCGATTTTCAGGATAATCCCGCCATGAACTCCCCCGCCCGTCCTGATCCCTCATTAAGCCCTGTGCTCATCAACCTGATGAAGGGTGTGCTGTATCGCGAGCAGCAGCCGCGTTTGTGGCAGGATTTGCTGAATCTGGAGGCTGCGGTGCGGGATTATCTGGCTGTGATCGGCTTGACGCTGGATCTGGATGAGGGCGAGGGTTACGCCTTCTTGCGTCAGGTCGAGCCGGAGGCGGAGGGGGTTGCGCTGCCACGGCTGGTTGCGCGGCGGGCCTTGAGTTATCCGGTCAGTCTGTTGCTGGTGTTATTGCGCAAGCGGCTGCTGGAGGGCGATGCCAGCAGCGGCGATACCCGCACGGTGATCACGCAGGCGGAGATTGTGGAGCGCATCGCGATTTTTCTGCCAGCGGGTTCCAACGAGGCCAAGCTGGCCGATCAGGTTGGCAGCCACATCAACAAGGTGGTGGAACTGGGTTTTCTGCGCGAGTTGAACGAGTCCGGCACTTATGAAATCCGCCGTATCCTCAAGGCCTTTGTCGATGCGCAATGGCTGGGAGATTTCGAGGAAAAACTGCAAAGCTACCGCGACCATGCCCTCACTCGAAACTGATTTATTTGCCACACCCGGCTTCCGCCTGCAGCGCTTCGAGGTGTTCAACTGGGGCACTTTCGATGGGCGCGTGTGGACGATAGTCACTAGCGGCGAGAACGCGCTGATTACCGGCGACATCGGTTCGGGCAAGTCCACGCTGGTAGATGCGATGACTACGCTACTGGTGCCACCGCAGCGCATCATCTACAACAAGGCGGCGGGGGCGGAAAGCCGCGAGCGTTCGCTGCTGTCCTATGTGCGCGGTCACTACAAAAGTGAGAAGGATGATGCCCGGCTGTCGGCCCGCGCGGGGGGGCTGCGCGGCCCGGGGAGCTACAGCGTGATTCTGGGGGTATTCCATAACGAGCACTACAACGAAACCATCACGCTGGCACAGGTGTTCTGGAGCAGCAACGAAGGCGGCGCGCCTGAGCGTTTCTATCTGGTGGCAACGACCCCGCTGACGATTGCCAGCGACTTCGCCGATTTTGGCGGTTCGATTCCGGCACTGAAGAAGCAATTGAAACAGCAGGAAGGCGTTGCACTGTTCAGCAGCTTCAGCCAGTACGGCAACGATTTCCGGCGGCGTATGGGCATCGCCGGGGAACAGGTGCTGGATCTGTTCTACCAGACGGTGTCGATGAAATCGGTGTCCAACATTACCGACTTCGTGCGCGAACACATGCTGGAAGCGCCGCGTGTGGCCGAGCGCATAGACGCGATGTGCCGCAACTTCGAGAACCTCAACGCCGCGCATGAATCGGTGCTCAAGGCCAAGAACCAGATTGCGCTGCTGACTCCGCTGATCGCGGACTGCGACCAGCACGATGCGATGCGCACCCAGATCACGCTACAGCAGCGGCTGCGTGAAGCGCTGTCGTCTTGGTCAGCCGGACAGAAGATGACATTTTTGCAACGCGACTTGCAACGTTTGGCCGATGCACTCAGCGAACTAACGGATAAGTCCGGCGTACAGGAGCGCAAGGTCGAAGGGCTGTATACCCGTCAGGCTGAACTCAAGCAGGCGATAGCCGACAACGGCGGTCGCCGTCTGGAAGAGATTGCGCAAAAGATAGGTGCACTGGAACAGGAGCGGACACGGCAGAAGCGCCAGTTCGATGACCATTACGCTCCGGCCTGTCTGACGCTGGAGCTGCCGCGCGCACAGAGCCTGCCCACCTTCCACGACAACCGCCGCGCCGCGACCGAGCGCGAAACCGGGCTGGACGCCCAGCAACTCCAGCACACTAGCCGCTACGACGAACTGACGGTACTAGCCACCAATCTGGATCGTGAGGCGGGCGCGTTGGCGGACGAAATCAAATCACTGCGTCAGCGCAAGACCAGCATCCCCAGCACAATGCTGATGTTGCGCGAAAAGCTGTGTCAGGCTCTCGGCTTGTCGGCCAGTGCGCTGCCGTTTGCAGGCGAGCTGATGCAGGTGCGCGGCGAAGATGCCGCCTGGGAAGGCGCTATCGAACGGGTGCTGCACGGACTGGGACTGTCTCTGCTGGTGGCCGAGAAACATTACGCCGCGCTGTCCGCCTACGTGGACAGTCAGCATCTGTGCGGTCGGCTGGTGTATTTTCGCATACAGGCGGAAGACAAGCCGATGCCGCGTCCCGAGGTCAACACCCTGCCGGGCAAACTGGAGTTCAAACTCGACAGCCCATTCTGCGACTGGTTACGCCGCGAACTGAATCGCGGCTACGACTATCAGTGCTGCGCGACGCTGGAGGATTTTCGCCACTACCCCAAGTCGCTCACGCTCAAGGGCCAGACCAAATCCGGCGGCGTGCGCCACGAGAAGGACGACCGCCACCTGATTTCAGACCGCACCCGCTATGTGCTGGGCTGGCAAAACGAGGACAAGATACGCGCGCTGGAAGCGCAACGCAGCCAGCTGGAACAACAGGGCATGACCTTGCTGAAACAGCGCGGCGAGATCAGGGCGCAACTCGAAGTCATCAAGCAGAAAATGCAAGCCGTGCGCGACCTGCTGCGTTACAGCGAATACGCCGAGCTCGATTGGCCGGGCAGCGTACAGTCCATCCAGCTATTGCAGGATGAAAAACGCCAATTGGAGGGCAGCTCGGACGTGCTGCGCGAACTCAATGCCCAACTGATCGCGCTGGGCATTGAGCTGACGCAGGCCAACGAAACACGCACCACACTGAACATAGACACCGGCAACAAACAACGTGAACAAGCGGACAAGCAGGCCGACCTGATCGCCGCACAAGCCCAACACGCCGAATGCGATGAGGCGGAACGGGAATTCTGCTTCCAGCGCCTGAATGTCTTTGCCCCCAAGGCGCTGCACGGAAAACTACCCAACACAGCGAAGCAATGCGATGAAGCCGAAGCTGGCATGCGCAAATGGTTACAGGAACGCATCGACGGCCATAGAACCAAGCTCGAACGGCTGGTCAGCCAGATCACTCAGCAGATGCAAAAATTCAGCACGGCCTATCCGATGGAATGCCGCGAGGTGGATGCCAAGCCGGAAGCCGCCCACGAATACCGAAAAATGCTGGAGCGTCTCGGCAAGGAAGACCTGCCGCGCTTCGAGGCTCGTTTCAAGACCATGCTCAACGAGCAAACCATCAACGAAGTGGCCTTGTTGCAAAACAAACTGGATCAGGAAGAAAGCGGTATCAAGGCCAAGATCGTCGCTATCAATCGCTCCTTGCAGCGGCTGGAATACAACACCGGCACCTTCATCCAGTTGATCCCTGATGCCAGCCCCGATGTCGAGATTCGCACCTTCCGTCAGGAGCTGCGCGCCTGTCTGGCCGACACCCAGAGCCGCGGCAACGACGATCTGTATTCCGAACACAAATTCATTCAGGTCAAGCAGATCATAGACCGGCTGCGCGGGCGAGAAGGCTGGACGGAAATCGACAAACGCTGGAAACAGAAAGTCTGCGATGTGCGCAACTGGTCGCTATTTTCCGCCAGCGAGCGCTGGCGCGAGGACGACACCGAACGCGAGTTCTATTCGGACTCCGCAGGCAAATCCGGCGGACAAAAGGAAAAGTTGGCCTACACCATACTCGCCTCGGCGCTGGTGTATCAGTACGGCATAGAGCAACAGACGCGCACCACCCGCGCCTTCCGCTTCGTGATGATAGACGAGGCGTTTGGCCGAGGCTCGGATGACTCGGCCCGCTACGGTCTGGAGCTATTCCGCCAGCTCGGCCTGCAATTGCTGATCGTCACCCAGCTGCAAAAAATCCATGTCATCGAAGACTATGTGCAGTCGGTGCATCTGGTGCATAACAGCGAAGGCCGCGCGTCGATGATACGCTCGCTTACCCTGTCCGAGTATCGAGAGGAAAAAACGCGCCACCTCCAGAACGCCGAGCCGCAAACGTGAAGACGCTGGACGAGTTGCGCAAACTCGCGGCACGTCACTGGGCACGCGGGGATAACCAGCGCGACCTGTTGGCAGGGCGTGACTGGAACACCCTCTCCATCGCCATGAGTTCACCCAGTGGACGCGACCTGTTGCAAAACTACGCCGCCTATAATGCGACTCGAACCGAGCTGCGCGCGCAGGATGGACGGCAGTTTCGCCTGAGCTGGAAAAGCGTCAATCACCAGAAGCTGGGCGAACAAAACCGGCCGGTAAGTGCCGATTTCGAACCGGAAAACGACTGGTTGGGTTTTATCGGTCGCAAGCGCGAAGCCGAATCCTTCAAGAAAATCAGCGCCGACATCCTGCACCACGAACCCGCCCTGCTGCCGCTGCTGAGCGCTAAGCCCGCACTGGTGCCGGAATACACCGACGTCTGGTCGCAGTTGCTGGACGTATGTGCATGGTTCATCGCTCATCCCGGCTCCGGCCTGTATCTACGCCAGATCGACCTGCCCGGCATCGACAGCAAATTCATCGAACAGCATCAGACCGTGTTATCCCTGCTGCTGGATGTCGTGCTGCCAAAGGTGGCAGACGACTCGGTGCGCGGCCTGTCGCGCCACGGCTTCGAGCGCCGCTACGGCCTGAGCTACGAACAACCGCTGATCCGCTTCCGCCTGCTGGACGAGAAACTGGCGGAAACCTTGCACGGACTCGCGGACCTGTCCCTGCCATGCAGTCAGTTTGCCGCACTGCACTTGCCGATCAAACGCGTGTTCATCACCGAAAACAAAGTCAACGGCCTCGCCTTCCCCGCGCACCCGGATGCCCTCGTCATCTTCGGACTGGGCTACGGACTCGAATCGCTGTTCGATGCAAACTGGCTGGCTGACACCGAAATCCATTACTGGGGCGATCTGGACACCCACGGCTACGCCATACTGGCCCGCCTGCGACTACATTTCCCCAAGGTGCAATCGCTGCTGATGGATGAAGCGACGCTGCAAGCTCACTGGTCGCAACATGTGGAAGAAAAAACACCGGTAACTGGCGCGATGCCGCAACCGTTAACAGAAATGGAAGCGCGAACGTATAATCGCCTGCAACTCCCGGATGGTCGCTATGCGCGCATAGAACAGGAACGCGTCGCCTTCCGCTGGATAAAACAAACGCTGCAACGCCTGCCACAGAGCTAAGCCCACCATACATGACAACACAAAACACGCCCGCCGCCCCCGTAAAGCACACCCCGATGATGCAGCAATATTTGCGCATCAAGGCTGACCATCCCGACATGTTGTTGTTTTACCGCATGGGGGATTTTTACGAGCTGTTCATGGACGATGCGGTGCGCGCGGCGAAACTGCTGGACATTACGCTGACCCAGCGTGGAGCGACCAACGGGCAGCCGATCAAGATGGCGGGCGTGCCCTATCACGCGGCGGAGCAGTATCTGGCGCGACTGGTGAAGATGGGCGAGTCGATTGCGATTTGCGAGCAGATCGGCGATCCGGCGACGTCAAAAGGCCCGGTCGAGCGCAAGGTCGCGCGTATCGTGACGCCGGGAACGCTGACCGATTCGGCGTTACTCGAAGACAAGCGCGACAACCTGCTGCTCGCGCTGCACCGCAATCGCACAACGCTCGGCCTTGCGTGGGTTTCGCTCGCCTCTGGCCGTTTTGCGATCATGGAAACGCTTCCCGGCGGGCTCGCTCACG
>JBBQXA010000088.1:0-10702 GCA_038210095.1 Burkholderiales bacterium | reverse complement strand
GCTCACGTCAGTGCGGATCGATACTGGTGGACGGCATGACCGTTGCAGGCCGATAGGTCGCTTTCAACCCGACGACTTAACGGATTAACTATGCGTCCTTCATCTTCAACGCCCCCATCCTCCGAACACCGCGCCGATTGGCAGGCGATACGTTCGCTGTTGCCCTATTTGCTGGAATTCAAGTGGCGAGTGATTATCGCGCTCAGTTTGCTGGTGCTATCCAAGCTCGCCAACGTCTCCGTACCGCTGGTGTTGAAGGAGATCATTGACTCGCTCGACTCCTCGCATGCGGTGCTGGCCGTGCCGGTTGCACTGGTTGTTGCCTACGGCTTGCTGCGGCTGTTCAGTACGTTGTTCGGGGAAATGCGCGATGCGGTGTTTGCCAAGGTCACGCAGCGCGCAATACGGCGCGTTGCCTTGCAGGTATTTGAACATTTGCACAGTCTCAGTCTGCGTTTTCACCTGGACAAACAGACCGGAGGGGTGTCGCGCGACATTGAGCGAGGTACGCGAGGTATCGGTTTTCTGCTTAACTTCATGCTGTTCAATATTCTGCCGACACTGCTGGAGATCGGATTGGTGGCGGCAATCCTGTTCGCCAAGTACAACATCTGGTTTGCGGTGATTACCTTTGTCACGCTGATCATCTACATCATCTTCACGTTGTTCATTACCGAGTGGCGCATGGTGGTGCGCCGTTCGATGAACGATCTGGATTCCAAGGCCAATAGCCGCGCCATTGACAGCCTGCTCAACTATGAAACGGTGAAATATTTCGGCAACGAGCGCTATGAGGCGCGGCGTTACGACGAGAATATGCAACGCTGGGAAGTGGCGGCCGTGCGTAACACTACCTCCCTTGCGTTGTTGAATGCCGGACAGAGTTTCATTATCGCCATCGGCATCACGTCGTTGATGTTGCTGGCGGCCAGTGAGGTTGCGCAGGGCATATTGACCGTGGGTGATCTGGTGCTGATCAATGTGTTCATGATCCAACTTTATATGCCGCTGCATTTTCTGGGCTTCGTCTATCGCGAGATACGGCACGCGCTGGCAGACATGGAGAAAATGTTTGGACTGATGCACGAGCATCGCGAGATCGCCGATGCTCCCGATGCGCCCGCTCTGATCGTGGATAAGGCGGAGGTGCGCTTCGAGCAGGTTTCTTTCGGCTATGCCTCTGACCGGCAGATACTGTTTGATGTCGATTTCGGCATCCCCGCCGGAAAAACCGTGGCGGTCGTAGGCTCCAGCGGAGCAGGCAAGTCCACGCTATCGCGTTTGCTGTTCCGTTTTTACGATGTGCTGGACGGGCGTATTCTGATCAACGGTCAAGACATCCGCGCGGTGACGCAACTCAGCTTGCGCGCGGCAATTGGTATCGTGCCGCAGGACACCGTGCTGTTCAACGACACCATCTATTACAACATCGCCTACGGCAGCCCCGAGGCTAGCCGCGACCAGGTTATTGCAGCGGCGCAGGCCGCGCATATACACAACTTCGTCGAATCGTTGCCACTGGGATATGACAGCATGGTGGGCGAGCGCGGACTGAAGCTGTCCGGTGGCGAAAAGCAGCGCGTAGCCATCGCGCGCGCTATTTTGAAGAATCCGGCAATACTGATTTTTGATGAAGCGACCTCCGCTTTGGACTCGAAGTCGGAAAAGGCAATTCAGGCGGAATTGCGCACCATTGCACAGAATCGGACCACGCTGATTATTGCGCATCGCCTCTCCACGGTGGTCGAAGCCGACCAGATACTGGTGATGGACAATGGGCGCATCATTGAGCGCGGCACCCATCGCGAACTACTCGCGCTGAACAGAACTTATGCACAAATGTGGAACCTTCAGAAACAGCAAGAGATAAATGATACTGGCTGTTGATTTATATCGATTTTGGCGTATGCTAGCGCATGTTGTGAATCGCTTTATGGGAGAAGTTATGAAAAAAAGTCTGTTAATAACGTTGCTGGTTGGTGGCGCATTTGTCTCGCAAATCGCCAGCGCAGAGAGTGGAGTCAAGCATCTCAGGCATGATTCAAAGCAGTCTATCAAGGTTCACCGGGCGTCGGCATCACCCAAGCTTTTTTCCAATATCGCCCTGATTCTGGATGAAAAAACGCTGCAGCCGCTGTATTCGAAAAATGCCGACGATATCGCGCCGATCGCCTCAATTACCAAGCTGATGACGGCTATGGTGGTACTGGATGCAAAGCAGTCGCTGGATGAAGATGTTAGTGTGGATGTGGCCGATCTGGACACGCTCAAGGGTACGCACTCCCGATTGCGCATCGGCATGACCTTCAACCGTAGCGAGTTGCTCAAGCTGGCATTGATGGCCTCCGAAAATCGCGCGGCTTCGGCCTTGGCGCGCAGCTATCCGGGTGGTACTGCGGCGGCCGTTGCGGCAATGAATGCCAAGGCGCATGCACTGGGAATGAATAATACGCAGTTCTTGGAACCAACGGGTCTGAACAGTGACAACGTTTCAACGGCTCAGGATCTGGCTAAAATGGTCATGGCAGCCAGAAAATATCATTTGATTCAGCAATACACTACCACCGCATCGCATTCGGTAGACGGCTGGAATGGACGCGAAATGCGTTTCAATAATACCAATCCGCTGGTCAGGAATGCTTCCTGGGATATCGGTGTCAGCAAGACTGGCTTTATCAATGAGGCTGGCCGTTGTCTGGTAATGGAGGCAAATATCAAGGATCGTCCGGTCATCATCGTGTTGCTTAATTCTTGGGGAAAGAGCACCCGTATCGGCGATGCGAACCGTATCAAGAAGTGGATTGAGAGCACTAATACTCATGTTTTCGCGACGCGCAGCTAATCGACATGCTTATTGAACTATTCATCCTGATCGCACTGGTCGCAGTCGTGGTGTTTGCGCTACGCGGGAAGAAGTAAGCCGTTCGCTTCCTGTTGGCACGGTCAGCTTTGTTCTTCATGCTTGAACCGGACTAACCCTCAGTAAGGGTTACGAGCAACATTTACTTGCGGTGCAGTTTAAGCCTTCCATTAATAAAATCGCCTTGAAGTGCGATATTGATGGATACAGGCTCAGTTCGGCGAAAGGGGAGGGCATGTCACTCAGGAAGAAGCGATTCTGGTTCACTGTCAGCACATCGTTGGTGCTGATTGTTCTGTTCTCTTTTGTCACTATTCAGTCGTTTACCTATTTCAGTCAGGACACCATCCGCGAACAAGCGCGCATGGCGGCGGAAATGGTGCGCATTTCGCTGACTGAGCAAATGCGCACGGGGGTCATTTCCGAGCGTGAAAATCTGTTCAAGCGACTGCGCACCATTCCCGGCCTAGTTGATGCGCGGGTCATTCGCGGTGAGCCGGTCATTCAGCAGTTTGGGAACGGCATTGATGGCGAGCAGCCCAAGCTGGATATGGAAAAGCGCGTGTTGGCGACGGGAGAGTGGGAAGAGCAATTCATCAGTGACAAAGGGAATACCGTTTATCGCATTACCATTCCTTACATTGCCAGTAGCACCGGTTCACTGAACTGCCTGCAATGTCACAACGTGCCGGAAGGGACGATAAATGGCGTAGTCACGCTCGGGTTTTCGCTGGAGAATATGCGCCATACCCAGTGGTTGGCCATCGCTCCGCTGATATTGCTGCTGCTGATTTTTGGTATTTGTCTGGGGTACTTCCTGAAGCAGTTATTCAAACCCATGGTTGAAACTGCCGAAAATCTGAAAACAGTAGTCGCCAATGCTGAAATCGGCGATTTCAGCGGACGGATCAGCGCTACAAGCAAGGATGAGATTGGCGAAATTGCAGAGCACACTAATGCCCTGATGGAGACACTGGAACACAGCATAGGCAAGATTTCCAGCCGCATCCAGTCGCTGGGTGAACATGGTCGGCGCGACGGTGACCGTAAAAATATGCTGGCTCATACCGTGCGCATTGTTGATGAAATGGTTGGCGCAACCCGGTTCAAACTGGCGGTGGAAAATGATCTTGATCTCGACGAAATATACAGCCGCCTGCAGTTGGTATTGAAACAGCATTTTGGCCTCAAGCGATTCAGTTACTATCAAGTGATGGAAAACGACAAACAGCTTAAAGCCTGTTTTGTCGAGGGTTTGCCCGCGGAAGGCGGACTGTGGTGCGACCCGGAAATTCTGCTGCTTCCGGAAGTGTGTCGAGCCAAACGTGTCGCGGCCTGTGTGTCCAGCATCAACGATCCGGACATTTGCAATCGCTTCTGCGGAAATGCAAAAGGCCAAGAAGAAGAAATGGTTCACCTGTGCATTCCGATGATGCTCTCCGGACGCGTTGGCGGTGTGCTGCAAATCGTACTAACGCAACAGGAAGTGTCGCAATACGTTGATATCGAACAGACCGCGCAGCTATATCTCAATCAGGCGGCACCTGTGATCGAGGCGCGCCAGTTGATGCAGTCGCTTAAAAATACTGCGATGCGCGATCCGATGACCGGACTGTACAATCGACGCTTTATCGAGGACTACATCGACAACCTGACGGCTGGAATTCTGCGTCAGAATTCCAGCCTGGGCATCCTGATGTGCGATGTGGACTTTTTCAAGCAGGTTAACGATAACTACGGTCACGATGTAGGCGACCAAATCATCAGGGGCTTGTCCGACATCATCAAGCAAACCGTGCGCACCTCTGATCTGGCGATACGCTACGGTGGCGAGGAATTTATGGTGCTGCTGCCGGATACGGATGAAGAAGGTTGCGTCGAGTTGGCCGAGCGCATCCGTCTGGTGATGAAGGAACATGCATTTCAGACGCCGCAGGGGCCGCTGAAAAAAACCATTTCTATCGGGGTGTCCATCTTTCCCGGGGATGGAAAAGGTTTCTGGGAGTGCGTGAAGTATTCAGATATCGCCCTGTATCGGGCCAAGCAGAGTGGCCGCAACAAGGTCATCCGTTTCACCAAGGAAATGTGGAGCGACCAGGAGCAGTATTGATAGGGATAATTCCGGGGACGTTCGAGAATGATTCTGAAATTATTATCGAATGGATACCGGTATAGCTCTTCTCGTCGCCGCCGTAGAGGTCTTGCCTCACTTGGTTAGCGTGTCACATGGGTGTCATATGGGGCGGATATAGTTTCTCTGAACCTTTTTCGGAGAGCCCTTATGAATACGCATTCGCAAGAAATCGACTTCCTCGCTTCCGTAACACACGACCTCAAGTCGCCACTGAATGCCATCATGTGCACGCTCTCAATGCTGAAGGAGAAGTGTGCCACCGAACACGAGTTTTCCGAGGCTTTGCATATCGCCGAAACGGCCAGCAAAGAGATGCTTGATCTGGTGAATAACATGCTGACTACAGCCCGGATGCAGGCTGGCAAAGAAAGCATCCATCCCCGTCTCCACTATCGGGCCGATCTGGCAGAGCAGGCTCGCAGTATGGAACATACGTTTCGTATCGAAGCGATGGGAAAGCAGGTTGATTTTTCCGTCAGCATTATCCGGCTTCCTGAGTTCGTCTATTGGGACATACAGAAAGTGCGCTTATTTGCCATCAATAACCTGATTTCGAATGCACTTAAATTTGTCGGCCATGCTGGCGGGACGGTAAGGGTTCTGATCGACAGTGATGATCTCGACAACGTCATCATCACGGTAGCGGATGATGGCCCCGGAATTCCTGTTGGCGAAAGGAAAGAGGTATTCGAGAAGTTCACCCGAGCATCGAATAATGCACGCAGTTTTCAGGGCGGCGGATTCGGATTGTTCAATGCCTGTCAGACCATAGAAATGCATCACGGCAGCATCGAAATACTTGATGGGTTGAACGGCAAGGGCGTGACATTTAAGATCAGTATTCCCGCTGTTCCATTTGCGGTTGAAGCGCAGGAACCGTTGATGTTTGCCATCGCGGCCTGATAAAAGGATTTTCTCAATGCAAAAGTTACACAATCCGGATTATCTGGCTAAGGCCGAGCAGATCTCCGAAGAAGACGCTGAACGTTTGTTATCCAGAATGACTGGGAAGCTGCCGAAGCGACTCCAAAAGGAAAAGTTGTCCAAGACAGAGGCCTTGGCGATTCAGATGGAGCTGGAAGATGAGCAGCTTGAAGACTGGCGAAAAATGATGCGCAAGTTACGAGAAAAGGATGTCGCGATTAAACCGGATTCCAAAGCGGAGGAATCCGGCAAAACCAAGCGAAACAGATTATCGGAAATGCGCCGCAGCTGATGCCAGTTAGGCCATGAACGGATAGTCGGTGTAACCCTTCTCGTCGCCGCCGTAAAAAGTCGCCTGGTCCGGCGCATTGAGCGGGGCATTCTTCTCGAAGCGCGCGACCAGATCTGGATTCGCGATGTAGGGAACGCCATAGGCCACCATGTCGGCAGCACCGTTTGCCAGCGCGACATTGCCACTGTCTTTGCTGTAACCGCAGTTGGCGATGTACACGCCTTTCCACAGCTTGCGCAGTTTGATCACATCGAAGGCTGGGCCCGCCGCACCGGGTTTGTCCTTGCCCATTTCGGCGACATGTAGGTAAGCCAGACCGAAGCGGTTGAGTTGTTCGGTCGCATAGCTGAAGGTTGCCTCCGGATTGGAGTCGCGCATGTCGTTGGCCGGTTGCAGCGGTGACAGGCGGACGCCGACACGATTTGCGCCCCACACACCACACACTGCCTCGGTGACTTCCAGCAACAGTCGAGTACGATTTTCCAGCGAACCGCCGTAGGCATCGGTGCGCTGGTTGGTACCGTCACGCAGGAACTGATCCAGCAAATAGCCGTTTGCGCTGTGAATTTCCACACCGTCGAATCCCGCTTCCAGTGCGTTCTGCGCGGCCTTGCGATAGCTTTCGATCAGGCCGGGAATCTCGGCCAGTTCCAGTGCGCGCGGGGTGACATAGTCCTGCATGCCCTGCGGGGTGTAGACCTGACCGGCAGGCGCAATCGCGGAAGGTGCGACGGGTAGCTCGCCATCGGGCTGAAAGGCCGGATGCGATACGCGACCGACATGCCACAGTTGCAAAAAAATATGACCGCCCTTGGCGTGTACCGCATCGGTGACCAACTTCCATCCGGCAACCTGTTCGGCGTTGTAGATGCCAGGTGTGTTCGCATAGCCCATGCCCTGTGGTACGACCTGTGAGCCTTCGCTAATCAGCAGGCCCGCGGTGGCGCGCTGTTCGTAATACTTTGCGGTAAGGGCGACAGCCGCGAAACCGGCACCTGCGCGGCAGCGGGTCAGCGGCGCCATCGCCATGCGGTTGGGCAGTGTGTAGGGGCCGAGCTGAATGGATGAGAGCAGATTCATGGTTATTCCTTGATTGATTGTTGGATCGCTACGGTTCGGAACGTTGCTGTTATTAAGAGGACGCGGATATAGGGACATTGCTCGAAATCAGACCGCAAACTGCAATGCCTATCAGGCTTTCGATTAAGCCCAAGTATATAGGCCTAAGTATATAGGCAATAAGACATATTGCCCTTTCCTGAAAGCCGAGTATCTTGCTCGGGAATGATTGGTTTCAGGAGGTGGAGATGGACAGCCCAAATACCGTATTAATTGTTGATGACGATAGCATGATACGGCAACTCTATAAATCCATCTTGGAGAGCACAGGGTTTCGTGTGGTGGAGGCTGAGAACTACCCTGATGCTATTGCTCACCTCCAGCAGGAGCACGTGGATCTTGCTTTGTTGGATTTGAGGCTTGCGGGTAAGGAGTCTGGCTTGGATATTCTGCGCTACACCAGAAAACATCATCCGGAATGTCCTTGCATCATGATCTCAGCCTATGCCGACAAGCAAAATGCCATCGAAGCGTTAAGGGCCGGCGCGGCAGACTATCTGGAAAAACAGGTAGATAGTGATGAATTGATTCATGTACTCCGATACTGGACATCACATGTTCGCTTCAAAAGAAGTGATGCTCGCCTGAAGGATTGCGAGGCGGTGCATCAATCCTTGCAAGTGAGCGAATCAAAATATCAAAAGTTGGTTGAGCGCTCCCCGAGCATTGTCTATTCCTATAGTGCCAAGCGTGGAGGACTCTTTTATTCAAAACAGGCAGCAAAGATACTCGGCTATTCACTTGAATATTTGTATTCCCATCCGTTTTTGTGGATTGAATCCATACATTCAGACGATAGGGCCCGAGTCATACAGGCTATCCAGAGTTGTCAGGTTGATAGGCCCTTTGAGCTGGAATACAGGATACAAGATGCACTTGGCAACTGGCTATGGTTCTATGACCGCTCCATATGCCGTAGGGAGGAGAGCGGTGACACAATCATAGACGGTGTGGCAGATAATATTACCGTACGCAAGCAAGCCGAATTAGATTTGAAAAAGAAGGAATACCTCTTGGCCGAATCGCAGCGGCTAGCGCACATCGGTAGTTGGAGTGTGTCGACAAAGGATAACAGTACATGTTGGACGGATGAAACTTACCGAATATTTGGAGTGAAGCCTGAGCTCTTTACGCCCAATGAAGACAGCCTACTTACCCTGATTCATCCGGCAGACCGAGAGGCTATGCGGGAGTGGATTAGCGATTGTTTGACACATTCCCATCCGGACGATCTGGAGTTTCGGTCGATTCGACCAGATGGAACTGTACGTTTTCTTCGAGGCGGTGGCGATTTTCAACCTACGGAAGATGGCGTGTCATATCGCTTGCTTGGCACCCTACAGGACATTACCGAAAAGAAACTTACCGAGGATGAGTTACGTATAGCCGCAATTACTTTTGAAAGTCACGACCCCATTCTGATCACCGATGCTCAAGGAAATATCCTGCGTGTTAATCAGGCATTTTCAGCCGTAACTGGCTATGCGGCAGGTGAGGTCATCGGAAGAAATCCCCGAATCATGAGTTCAGGGAAACACGAGCGGGACTTCTATATTGAAATGTGGCAACAGATTTTGCATCGGGGGGCATGGTCGGGTGAAATATATGACAAGCGCAAAAATGGCGAGATATTTCCGAAATGGATGACCATTACTGCCGTTAAAAATAGCCAGCAAGAAGTCACGCATTATGTGGCGATTTTCAATGATATTACCGAGCGAAAAAAGGCAGAGGCTGAAATTCAGAAGCTGGCTTTTTATGATCCGCTGACGCAATTGCCCAACCGCCGCCTGCTGTTAGACCGATTTAGTACGGCGCTGCCGGCATCAGCTCGGAATAATGAATATGGTGCCACGCTATTTATCGATCTCGATTATTTCAAAGTTTTGAACGATACGTTAGGGCATGAGTATGGGGATTTGCTATTGCAAGAAGTCGCCGTGCGTATAAAAACATGTATTCGTGAAATGGATACCGTGTCCAGATTCGGCGGCGATGAATTTGTGGTGTTGTTGGAGAGTGTGGATAAGGACAGGGAGGATGCGATACGAAAAGTGGGGCTGGTTGCAGAAAAGATTCGTGAGGTTTTGGCGCGTCCGTACCAGCTCAGGGAGCATGAGCATATCTGCTCTCCAAGCATCGGAGCAAGTCTATTTTATGGTCACAATGAAGGGGTCGACGCCCTGATTAAACAAGCCGATGATGCGATGTATCAAGCCAAGCTGTCCGGTCGTAATGCGGTAAGGTTCTACGATTCAAATCGGCATGAGAGTGTTGAGAACAAGGACTTGTTAGAGCTAAATCTGAAGCAGGCTATTGAATGTCAGCAATTGCAATTGTACTTTCAGCTCCAGGTTGATAAGGAGAATCACCCAATAGGTGCGGAAGCTTTCTTGCGCTGGTTGCATCCGGAGCGGGGGCTGATTATGCCGGATCGTATTTTTGCAGCCGCAGCAAAAAATAATCTGACTATTGATGTCGGGAACTGGGTTCTACATGAGGCATGCCGACAGCTTTCAGCGTGGAGCAAGCATGAGAAAACACGGAATCTGATACTTACCATCAATATCAGCGAGAAAGAGTTTGCGCATTCTAATTTTGTGGGCAATGTATTGAATGTTCTGAATCGCTATCAGATTAAGCCTACGTTGCTGAAAATGGAGTTGCCCGAAGATGCCGTGCTTACTAATATAAGCACGGCATTAGCTAAAATAAAAATTCTAAGTGATCTGGATATTAAGCTATCGGTTGGGGACTTTGTTTCGTTTTATACGGCATTGATCGATATGAAAAATCTGACCTCCAGCCGACTCAAAATCAGCAGGGAATTGTTGCCGGATATTTCCGGAAATCCTGGAGATGAGTATCTGATGAAGATTGTCGTTGATTTGGCGAAGTTGCTGTATATGGATATAGCCGCTGAAGGGATAGAGACAGAAGAGCAATTCGCTTTCCTGCAAAAAAATTACTGTGTGGCCTACCAAGGAGCCGTTATAGGAGCTCCTGTGTCACTTGCTGAGTTTGATGCTCAGTTAACCTAAATTGCGGGAAGGAATAAGTCGTTACGCCGGCTCAGGTAGGAACAACGACCGCATTTCCTTACATCTTCGATTTTACCCACTGTACGATACTGCCCGTATCCATCGCGCCCGCTTGTCGTGCGATCTCACGTCCGCCCTTGAACAGCGCCAGCGTCGGAATGCTGCGGATGTTGTAACGCGCACCCAGCATTTGTTCCGCTTCAGTATTCAGCTTTGCCAGCCTAACGTGTGGCTCCAGTTTTGTTGCGGCCTGTTCGTAGGCGGGTGCCATCATCTTGCAAGGGCCGCACCAGGGCGCCCAAAAGTCGATTAGCACAGGAATGTCGTTGCGT
>JBBQXA010000087.1:0-10975 GCA_038210095.1 Burkholderiales bacterium | reverse complement strand
GAGCCGGGAGACCCGCTGGCACTGGCACTTAAGATTGCAACTTTTATTGAGGATAGGACGCGCATTAGCGCGATGGGCGCGCAGTCGCAGTTAAGATTTAAAGCAAAATTTACCGCTGAAGTTGCCGTGTCACGATATATGGACTTATATCAAGAAGTTTTGAGTAGAAACGAAAATTCAAAGTAAATATAATTATAGAAAGAATAGTTATGAAAGATGGCGGCATGAAGGTAGTGATTTTGTGTGGGGGGCAAGGAACTCGAATCCGTGACGTGAACGAGAGTCTGCCCAAGCCTTTGATCCCGGTGGGCGGACTGCCTATCCTTTGGCACATCATGAAGCACTACGCCAGCAACGGCCGCAAGGAATTTGTCCTGTGCCTGGGCTATAAGGGCCAGGCGATCAAAGATTTCTTCCTTAACTATGAGTCCCAGACACGGGATTTTTCAGTTACATTGGGCGGAGCCAAAGAGATCGAGTATCACACCGAGCATGAGGAAGCGGACTGGCGGGTGACATTGGCGGACACCGGGCGGGATGCCATGACGGGAGCGCGCGTGCGCAAGATTCGGAAATACGTCGGTGATGATGAGCACTTCCTGTTGACCTATGGCGACGGCGTTGGCGATGTGGACATCGATGCGTTGGTCAAATTCCATATCAGTCATGGCCGTATCCTGACCGTAACGGGCGTACGTCCTCCGGGACGATTCGGTGAATTGATGCATTCCGCCGAAGGGGTGGTGACCGAATTCAATGAGAAGCCACAGGCGACAGGTGGACGGATCTCCGGCGGTTTCTTCGTGTGTCGCAAGGAGATATTCGACTATCTGGATGAACGTGAAGATCTGGTGTTCGAACTGGAGCCGATGCGTAAGCTGGTGTCTGAAGGGCAGATGGTGATGTATGCCCACGATGGCTTCTGGCAGCCGATGGATACCTATCGGGACTATTTGTACCTGAACGGTCTCGTGAGCAAGGGAGAGGCGCCATGGATCAAATGGTAAGCCCATCTTTATTCCAGAGATTCCGTGGGCGTCGTGTCCTGGTGACAGGGGATACCGGTTTCAAGGGTTCATGGTTGTGCCTGTGGTTGCATCAGCTGGGTGCGCAGGTGCTGGGCTACGCATTGCCGCCGGAACAGGCAGATGATCATTTTAATCTGCTGGGATTGGAGAATCTGATCGAGCATGTGACCGGCGATATCCGTGACCTTGCTGCCGTGCAAGCGGTGTTCGAGCGCTTTCAGCCGGAAATCGTGTTTCATCTGGCGGCTCAGCCGTTGGTGCGATATTCCTATGTTGAGCCCAAGCTGACTTTTGACACCAACGTGGCCGGCTCGGTCAATATTCTGGAGGCCGTCAGGCTGTGCGATTCGGTTCAGGCCTTTGTCTATGTGACATCTGACAAGAGTTACCGCAATAACGAGTGGATATGGGGGTACCGTGAGAACGACGAGCTGGGTGGGCACGACCCATACAGCGCCTCCAAGGCTGCGGCTGAGCTGGTGTTCTCTTCCTATCAGGATTCGTTCTTCCGCGCGCGTCCCAATTTCGGCGCGGCGACGGTACGTGCCGGCAATGTTATTGGCGGCGGGGATTGGGCCACTGATCGCATCGTGCCGGATGCGATTCGCGCATTGAAAGCGAGGGAGGCGATACATCTGCGCAACCCGAATTCGACACGCCCGTGGCAACATGTGCTGGAGCCGTTGTCAGGTTACCTGCTGACGGCGGTCAATCTGCTCGATCAGCCTCGCGATTTCTCCGGGGCATGGAATTTTGGGCCTGATACGAAATCAATTCGTACCGTTGGTGATCTGGCGCAGATGATCGTCACGGAGTGGGGCGAGGGGCGAGTCGAGATCGCACCGCAGGTAAATGCACCGCACGAGGCTCGCTTGCTTCATTTGAACTGTGACAAGGCGCATCAGTTGATGCAGTGGCATCCTAGGTGGGATGTGGCACGAGCGATTGCTGAAACAGTGGGTTGGTATCGTGGTGTGCATGAGGGCGGCAATGTCCTGGACATATCCAGCAGACAAATATCGGCATATATGGAGTCAAGATGATTGAAGGCGTAAAGATAACTCCCTTGAAACAGATTCTGGATGAGCGCGGCAAGATTATGCATATGATGCGTGGTGACGCCGCTGAATTTAAGGGGTTCGGCGAGATCTATTTCTCTTGTGTGCATCCCGGGGCCATCAAAGGCTGGCATATCCACAAGGAGATGGTGCTCAACTATGCGGTACCGCATGGCAACATTAAGTTTGTACTCTATGATGATCGTGAGGGCAGTCCGACTTGCGGAGAGCTGCAGGAAATATTCATGGGGCCAGATAACTATTGTCTGGTCACCGTTCCACCCATGGTGTGGAACGGTTTCAAAGGGATAGGGCAGGAAATGGCCATCGTCGCAAACTGCACGTCCATTCCCCATTGTGCCGATGAGATCGATCGTCTGGATCCGTTTGATCCGGCTATTCCCTATCAATGGGAGATCAAGCACCGATGAGCGATATGATCCTGCTCACGGGCGGGCTGGGATATGTCGGAGGGCGCATCTCGCGCCATCTGGCTGATACATCTGACTATCAGCTCAGGATAGGCAGTCGTGACGCATCGCAACCCAAGCCCGATTGGCTGAGTCGGGGGGAGATCGTTGCGCTGGACTTGCTGGATGAAGCGTCTCTCGCGGCGGCCTGTCGCGGGGTCAAGTGCGTGATCCATCTGGCAGCGCTGAATGAAATCGACAGCGCAGCCAACCCGGAGCGCTCACTAGAAGTGAATGGCCTGGGTTCGCTCAAGTTGTTGCGCGCAGCGATCAGTGCGGGCGTTGAGCGTTTCATCTATTTTTCAACGGCGCATGTCTATGGCAGCCCACTGGCAGGGACCTTGACCGAGGAGAGCCTTCCGCGCCCACAGCACCCCTATGCGATTACGCACCGCACGGCAGAGGATTTTGTGCTCGCGGCACGGGACAAGAACGAGATCGATGGGATCGTGGTTAGGCTTTCCAACGGATTTGGCGTTCCCGAACGGGCTGAGGTCGATCGCTGGTCGCTATTGGCCAATGAT
The DNA here is from genome assembly GCA_038210095.1 of Burkholderiales bacterium. GTDB lineage: Bacteria > Pseudomonadota > Gammaproteobacteria > Burkholderiales > Gallionellaceae > Gallionella. The sequence goes on along the minus strand of JBBQXA010000087.1, from coordinate 7,895 downwards.
CTGTGCAGGCAGGCCGTGACAGCGAAGAAGATGGTGCTGCGCTCAGCGGGGCTCCAGTACCGGGATTTCATCACGCTCACCGATGTGAGTAGGGGTGTGCTGCATCTGTTGAATCTCGCGCCGGGAGCTTGCGGGAATGGCCTGTTTAATCTCGGTGGGGATGCGCCTTTGCGTATCATCGAGGTGGTAGAAAAGGTGGCAGACAGGTGCGACGCGGTGCTGGGGTTTAGGCCTGAAATCCAGAGGCCTCCCATCTCTGCGGATGAGAAGGTGCTGACACTGGAGTACCGGATGGACAAGCTGAAGAACACGGGTTTTTCGCTGGTTTCCAACATCGACGAAGAGATCGAGGCCACGCTGCGGCTTTGCCAGCAGGCCTTCGGGCGGGAGGGTTGATATGTCCGGTCCGCAAGTTTCGGTGATCGTCCCGACGTATAACCATGCCCAGTTCTTGCGGGCCGCCATTCAGTCTGTCGTGGATCAGACCTACCCAGACTGGGAGATCGTGATCATCAATAACTATTCAGAAGATGATACGATGCAAATCGTTGCATCGTTCAATGATCCGCGTATCAGGCTGGTCAACTTCCATAATCATGGCGTGATTGCAGCATCGAGAAACCAAGGGATCGCCTTGGCAACTGGCAAGGCGATCGCCTTTCTGGATTCGGATGATGTCTGGTATCCCGAGAAGTTGCAACGATGTATGGATGCGCTGGGCGAAGAGGCAGACGTGGCGTGCCATGGTGAGGCATGGGTAAAAGAAGACTCTCCCCCCCGTATCGTGATGTACGGCCCGCAATCTAGAACGCGCTATCTCTCGTTGCTCTACGACGGAAACTGCCTGTCGACCTCGGCCATCGTCGTGCGCAAGTCGGCGCTGGATAAGGTCGGCGGTTTCAGCGAAGATCCGCAGATGGTGACCGCAGAAGATTATGAGTTGTGGTTGCGATTGGCGCGAGAAGGTTGCACCTTTGTGATGGTTGAGGAAGTGCTGGGTGAGTACCGCATACATGGCGGGAACCAGAGCAAGGCGGTCATGCGCAATCTTGGGGCCGAACTGGCCGTGCTGGAGCATCATTTTGCTGCTCTTGCGCTTCAGGGCGGTAATTCACCCTGGCGCCAGAGGAAACGGTTCGCTTTGGCTTATTATGGTGCGGCAAGAGGGCTGCAGGTGGATGGGCAGCATATCGATGCGTTGCGCTGGTTGGCGCGTTCGTGGCTCAAGTGTCCCTGTATTGCAAGGGCTTACGCGGCAGCACTGATCAGTGTGTTCGGTTTTTTGGGAAATTTAATTCGGTAGGTGAGGCATGGAACAAGTAGCGTGTGATATCTGCGGGAGTACGGATGCAGAAGAGGTGACGAGTCAAACTGATATTCTGCACAAGACGACCACAGAAGTATTTACCGTAGTCCGCTGCCGGGGATGCGGCTTGCAATTCCTCAACCCGCGGCCTTCGCGGGACGAAATAGGGCGATACTATTCGGATGAGTACTCGTTCCATGCGGCACCAAGCAAGCTCCGGCGTGCAATTTCGAGCGCACTGTCATGGATTGCCAATTCGCCGCTGCATCCTATCTTTAATATCGTGCCCGGCTTGAATCGCAAGCTCTCGATGTATGTGCTGCCCAGAATTGCGGATCCTGTCCGGGCTTTTTCCACAGGCGGGAAGATATTGGATATCGGTTGCGGATCAGGACTATCGGCACATTTCTGGGGGGAGCAAGGTGCGTTATTGGCTTACTCGAAAATCGCCGATGTTTATGGCGTAGAGGTTTCTGACAGGGCGCGGGAGGCGCTTTCTACGGCGGGCATCCCTGCCTATAAAAACCTCGCCGAGGTTCCTGCGGATCTGCGATTTGAAACGATTCGCATGAACTGGTCTCTGGAGCATGTGCATTCGCCCGCTGAGTACTTTGATTTCATCACTTCCCGATTGACCAAGGGCGGGAAGGCAATCATAGCGGTGCCAAATTATGACGGCCTGCTGTATGCCATGGCTAGGGAATGTGTCGAAGTGCCTATTCATCTGTACCATTTTCGCGTGCAGGATATTGTTCGCTATGCTGAGAAGTTCGGTCTTGCCGTGATTGCGCAGAAGACATTTTCTTACCCGCAGATGTTCTTTTTTGCCGCAAGTATCCTACCAGCCTTGGCTAAAGGCTTCGCACCAGCCATGCCAATCTCTGAAGCGCGCCTGTTCCAGAAAATCCTCGGTAGATTCGATGAGCAGGGTATGGGGAACGATATGATCGTGGTGCTAGAGAAACAATGATGCGAGGCACGCTTGGCGCACACTCAATTCGAGGCGATAAGTCGGCAGGGATTTTTGAGCATGTCTGACGAGATTTTCGCTGCGGTCAGGCAAGTCTATTCCCCTCCGGTAAAATCGGCCGGTAGTTTCTCCGTTGAACGGATGCTGGGTACCGATGCCGTCTGTTACTACAGCCTCGGGCGGCATGCGCTGGTGGCCGCACTGCGGATGTTGGACGTGGGGCCGGGTGACCGTGTGGCTATTCCAGAATTCATTTGTCGGGACTTGTTGGCGTCGGTGGCGGCAGTGGGGGCGAGTGCGCACTATTATCCAGTGGATGAAAAGCTGTGTCTGGCTTGTGATGATATGGAACTGACTGGATTGAAGGTCATCATTGCGGTGAATTTCTTCGGCTTTCCTCAGGATATGACTCGGTTCGAATCGATCAGCCGCCAGACAGGTGCCGTCATCATCGAAGATAACGCGCATGGGTTTCTGAGCCGCGACACCCGCGGCATACCATTGGGGCGACGCGCACCGCTTGGTATTTACAGCCTGCGCAAGACTGTGCCGATAAGCAGCGGGGCCGCGCTTGTGGTCAATGATGCGGCATTGCTGGATCGTATGCCTGCACAGCTTGAGCCGAGTCTTCAGTCGCCGCCGCGCAGCCTGCGTCTCAAACAATCGCTTCGTCAAACTGTGCCGGTGATCGGGATAGTCGCCTGCCGCATGATGACTGCAATGGCTCGAATGGCGCGACGGATGAAGACCGGGCATGCCATACAGCCGATACTGCTGGATTGTGAGACGGTGATTCCGGCTCAGCCTGAGCCGAGCAAGTGGGCGCTGGGCCGGATTTCGCAACTGGATGAAAAGGCCGAGATAGCCAGAAGAAGGGTGTTGTATCGCATATTGATTGAGGCACTTCCTCCCCATGGTGCTGTGCCAATATTCGACAATCTGCCAGAGGGCACCTCTCCCTATGTTTTTCCATTTCGCGCACAGGAGACGTCCATGGCCGACATACGCAGGCGTCTGGACAAGATGGGCCTTGAGTGCCACCGCTGGCCTGATTTGCCTGCAGTACTGGGGGCTGAGATAAAAGATCATTATTCCAACGTTAGGATGGTTCCTTTTTTATGGTGAGCTGGAAAGTAATCGACGACGCATCAGTATGGACCGGGCACTTGGCCGAGTTTGGTGAGCAGCATTACATGCAAACCTGGGGGTGGGGAGAGCACCGCTCCGATTTTGGTTGGAGACCGGTTCGCAGCGCCGCACTGGAGGAAAACGGAAAGGCCGTAGCACTCGTCCAGTTTCTGGTGCGCAGATACCCTGGTAATGTGGGTATCGTTTGGGTGCCGGGCGGGCCGATCGGCGAGGTTTCGGTCTGGGCCGAGAGCCTGCTGGATGCAGCCAAAGCAGCGAGCGGCCTGCGCCACATCGTGCTGAAGATGAATCTGCTGAGAGCCTATCGGGCCGAAGATGCACTGGTGATGCGTATGTGCGGCTGGCTACGTACGACCAATCCCCTGACAAGCGGGCTTTCCATGATGTGGGATATTAGCCCGGAGGCAGACTCCAGAATGGCAAGGACCACGAAGAACTGGCGGCACAATCTCAAGCGCTCAGAGAAATATGGTTTGACGGTCGAGCGTTGGGATCAGCCCGATGTTCGGGAAATCGCTGCGCTCTATGCCGAGATGGAGCAACTGAAAGGCCTGTCCGAGCAGGTGGGAGAGCGGGCGACAGAAAGCATCTTGCGTACCATGGGAGAAAACGTATTGGTCTACCGTTGTCTGGATGAAAACGGAAAAATGATCGCATTGCGCGCCTGTGCGCTGATGGGCCATCAGGCCTGGGATCTGATGGCGGCATCGGGTAATGCTGCGCGCAAGGTTTATGCGTCATACGCAACCTTGTGGGGATTGGTGAATGAGTGCCATGCACGCAAGGTTAGACACTATGACATGGCGGGAGTCGATCCTCGTGGCAATAAAGGTGTGTGGGACTTCAAGCGTGGAACGGGTGCGGATGTGCTGGAGTATCTCGGGGAATGGGAGTGCGCGAGTTCCGAGTGGCTTCGGCTGGGTGTTAATTTTGCCCTGAAGCGTCGCGGGGGGGCAGGTTGAGTCTGGCCCAGTTCGGACATCGCGTCATCACCGGACTGGCTGCGCTGAGCGGGACTTGCCGCGCACCGCAGAACGGCCTGCGTATCCTGATGTATCACGCTGTGGGCGGGCAAGCGGACAATGACGCACGCGGTTATTACAGCATCACCGCAGAACGATTTGCGCGGCATATGGAGATATTGAGCCAGACCGCCGGGGTTGCCGTGTCCCCAATCACGCAGTCCGCCTGGGAAGCGGGAAGTGCGAAAGTCGCCATCACCTTCGACGATGGTTATCGGGACAATCTGCGGGTCGCGGCCCCCATTCTCCTGAACTACGGAATGCCATTCACGGTGTATGTGGCGACGCGCTTTGTGCGCGAGCGGCATCCGGATTTCCTGTCGCCGGAAGAGGTTCGCGAACTGGCGGCACTGCCCGGTGCGACCATCGGTGCACATGGCGATACCCATGTGCCCCTCGCAGGCTGTGAGGATAGTGCGTTAGCTCATGAGCTGGCCGATAGCCGTGCTTATCTGGAAGATCTGACGGGGTGCGCGGTGACGACGATGTCCTATCCGCACGGCTCGGTAGACCGGCGCGTGCGCGATGCGGTCGAGGTTGCCGGTTATGACCATGCGGGGTGCAGCCATATCGGCATCAACCGCTCACCGTGCGATCCATTGTTACTGTCGCGCACCACCATCTTCGCACAGGACGACGAACATTCCTTCAGCAGAAAGTTGAATGGTTGCTGGGATTGGTATGGGCGGATTCAGCCGCGACCAGAGGGGATGAAGTCGCCATGAAGCGCTGTTTTCTCGTTATTGCGGTTATCCATCTGCTGTTGCTTGCGTTACTGGTGAGTGCCCTGGCAGGCGCAGCGGTGTGGTTGCGCGCCCCGGAAGCACCTGCAAAATCGGATGTCATCGTGGTGTTGGCGGGTTCGGTGGAGCGCGCCTTTTATGCGGCAGATCTTTATCGTCAGGGTTATGCGCCGCTGGTTTTGGTGAGCCGGCCGGAGCGGGAGGCAGGGCAGCGCATGCTGGATGAGTTGGGGATGAAGCTAGCAGCGGAGGAAGATATCAACATGCAGGTGTTGCAGCGAAAGGGTGTCCCGCAGGAGCAAATTCGCGTCATCGGGACGGGGTCGCGCAGTACGCTCGAAGAGGCGCTGGTTGTGCGTGAAGAGATCGCTGGGAGACCGCTACGGATCATGGTCGTCACCTCGCCCTACCATGTGCGCCGGACAGGAATGATCTTTCGCAAGATATTGGGCGATGTGCCAGCAGAATTACGCGTCGTTGGTAATACCTATGAGCAGTTCCCGGAGCGGTGGTGGAACAATCAGGGAGCTGCGCGTAATGTGGTTCTGGAGAGCGCCAAAATTGCGTATTACTTGCTGGGCGGCGCTTTTCTGAGTCATGAGGATGCGCGATGAGTGTGCAGCAGACAAATCAGCGTGTTGCGCTCGTCATCCCGATGCTGAACGAGGCGGCCACATTGCCGCCGCTGTTAAGCGCGATACAGAATCAGACACGGCGTCCGGACGAGATAGTGTTTGTTGATGCCGGCTCGACCGATGCCAGTATGGCAGTCGTTTCCGCCTGGTGGAGTGAATCCGGCTGGCCGGATGGCGTCTGTCGAGTCGAAGTGAATCCTGGTGGCTATCCCGGACACAACCGTAATATCGGCGTGACCACCACTGCCTGCGAATGGATCGCTTTTATCGATTGCGGCATCTACCCAGAGCCTGACTGGCTGGAGCGGCTGCTGGAGTGTGCTGGACATACCGGCGCACCAGCCATCTATGGGCTATGCGATTTCTTTGCCGAGGGTGCGATTGCCAAGGCAGCTTGCGCGCTCAGTTATGGCATGGGAAGCGAACACCCCGTGTTGCCAGCTTCACTGTTCCATCGCAGCGTCTTTGTCAGGGCCGGTATGTTTGAGGAGAAGTTGCGAGCGGCCGAGGATATTAAATGGATGGCGAAACTGGAATCCTGGTCCGGCCCCAAGGTGGTGTGCGCGCAGGCGCGTGTTCATTATCGCGTATTCCCGAATACGATCACTGCCATCGCCAGAAAGTGGTACCTCTACAAGCGCCATGTCATCAAAGCGGGAATCGGCGGCAAGTATGATCTATTGCAGCTCGCGGTGGTCAGCGCTGGATTGGTCATATTACTGCTGTCGCCATCGCTAGCGATATGGGAGATGGTTGTTTATGTGTTGCTGCGAGGCATTAGCGATCCTTTACGCCGTAGCAAACAGAGAAAGTGGTGGGGGAAGCAACCAGCCGCTATATTGTTGGCGCCCCTCGTCGCGTTGACGATAGACGCAGCTAAGCTGACGGCCACCTTGCAATGTTATGTTCAGCGAAGTAAAAATAAATAAAATGAAGTCAAGGCAATCAACCGCGTTGTGGTTGGACTTGTTCGCACTTTGGCTTTCCACGCTCGTCGTATTTCTGTTCGTCGTAAGTTATTGGCCCAACCAATACTCGAATCTGAGTCAAGCCTATTATAGGGTGCTATATGGATTGACTCCTGCTGTGTTGCCATTGTTGCTAAGATGGCTGCCATCATTTAGCTGTTTAAATGGCATGCGGAGCGCCTATTTCCTGGGCTGCATATTTTGGTGTGTCTATTTAATAGGGAGGGGCGATACAAGCAAAGCTTATTATGGCCTGACTGTCATTGCATTGCTCATGCCGATAATTTTAATGCTGATAGTTCCATCTTCATGTTCTGGCAATCAACCTGAAGTCGGGAGAGGCTTGGCCCCCCCTCTGTTTTTTACTGCATCAATAAATAGAGTTCAGTGGATTTTAATGTTGATGGTGATTGGATTTTGTATCTATTTTTCAATCATGGCACGCTCTGGATCTCTCATGCTTTGGCTGGTAGTACTAATACTGTATTTTGGTTTTGTTGCAGCTTGGAGATTATTTGGACGGTATGTAGAAAATGCGACACTAAAAAGCATAGTGCTATTAACGCTAATTACTATATGCCTGACCGTACTACTTATAAATGGAAGAAGCTTACATCAGGACTACGACTATCAGTATGGAGGTTATTTGCGATATTTGCTGGTGGACTATGCATACCCGATCGACAAAGCAAACCTTTCCCCACTGATATTAATATTCTATTTGGATTATTTCGTAAATGGGCAATTGGATACGCTGTTGGAGGGGATGCATCTATTCCCAACAACAGGGACTCCAACGTTCTCGTATGGTGGCGATTTTGGATGGATTGAATATGTGCGCGAATTTGGCTTGATTACCATAAGTGCCCTCGTCCTTAATGTTTACATTTACATATCAGGGGTGAGGGCATATTTAAGTAATTCGGCGGTTGTGGGTTTTTATTTGTTCTGGGGGCTGTTGTTATTACTAAAGTTTCGGGGTTTAAAATCACCGATTTAAATTATTTAACTTATTGAATAACAAGGTAAATGTGACCCTAAGTTTGGTATAATATTGATTGCCTTGCAAGCTTCCAATAATCCAAAAAAAGAGCCACGATGA
>JBBQXA010000086.1:0-11306 GCA_038210095.1 Burkholderiales bacterium | reverse complement strand
TTCGTCAATTCGGCTCGCTCTTCGTCGGTCAGTTCAATTTGCAGGGCAACTCTCATTGGTATTCCTCTCTCCGATACAGCAACAGAGAGTTGGATAATCGGTAATACAATAAGTTCCATCAAGAATGCAGCACTACACTAGCTGATGCTGAGCCAGTAAGCGGCGCATGGTCTTCGACATCCGCGCCAACAGCAGCAAGACAACCACCAGTCGCAGACTCCGTAACATGCCCGCCAGCTCGAAATCCCACAACAAGGGAATTCCGGCCACAATGATGACCAGATTCAGCCAGTTGGTTAGCAGATAGGTACGCTTATGCTGCACCAGACGAACCAGCAGTGTAGTCTCGGCGAGAAACGCCAGCCACACCAACCAATCGGAAATGCGTGAAATAAATGGAGAGAGCGCGTGGGTAACCTGCAAATACCACTGCAATAATATCCACAGCACCACAAACAACATCGGCCATTCCAGCCGGCTCGCCCACAGTCTGGCTTCGGGTCGCTCATCAGATGCGACCCCGGCAATACCGAACAGGTGGACGATTTTCATTTCAGGGCTTGATCACTTCCACCCCCCCCATATAGGGGCGTAGCACATCGGGAACTCGCACGCTTCCGTCTACCTGCTGATAATTCTCCAGCACCGCAACCAGCGTGCGTCCCACGGCCAAACCGGAACCATTCAGCGTATGCAACAGCTCCGGCTTGCCTGCTGCATTGCGGAAGCGTGCCTGCATACGGCGCGACTGGAAGGCCTCGAAGTTAGAGCAGGACGAAATCTCGCGATAGGTATTCTGCGCGGGCAACCACACTTCAATGTCATAGGTGGTCGCGGCAGAGAAGCCCATGTCGCCGGTACACAGCTTTACCACGCGATAAGGCAATTCCAGCTTCTGCAGTATCGTTTCGGCATGGCCCAGCAACTGTTCCAGAGCGACATAGGATTCGTCGGGGTGCACCATCTGCACCAGCTCAACCTTCTCGAATTGGTGCTGGCGAATCAGGCCGCGCGTGTCGCGCCCGTAGGAACCGGCCTCGGAACGGAAGCACGGCGTATGCGCCACATACTTCAACGGCAACTGTTCAAGTGGTGTAATGGTGTCGCGCACCATATTGGTCACCGGCACTTCGGCGGTCGGAATCAAGTAGAAATTCTTCTCGCCCTCATCGCCGCCGTCCTGATTGACGATCTTACGCGGCACCTTGAACAAGTCTTCCTCAAACTTCGGCAACTGCCCAGTTCCGCGCATCGAGTCGGCATTCACCAAATAGGGCACATAAGTCTCGGTGTAGCCATGCTGATCGGTGTGGGTGTCCAGCATGAACTGAGCAAGCGCTCTGTGCATACGCGCCAGCGGGCCCTTGAGCACAGAGAAACGCGCACCTGCGATCTTGATTGCCGTTTCGAAATCCAGCCCACCCAGCCCTTCGCCCAGGCTGACGTGGTCCTGCACCTCAAAATCAAATTTCGGGATACTGCCAAACTTGCGCACCTCGACGTTATCTTCCTCCGACTTGCCCGCCGGCACACTCTCGTGCGGCGTGTTCGGAATGATGGACAGGAAGGCATCCAGCTCAGCGAGCACCTGCGGCAACTTTGCTTCGAGTTGTTTCAATTCATCACCCAAGCTAGCCACCTCGGCCATGATGGCCGTCGTATCTTCACCCTTAGCCTTGGCCTGACCAATCAGCTTGGAGGTTGCATTGCGCTTGGCCTGTAACTCCTGCGTGCGCGTCTGTATCGTCTTGCGGTCAGCTTCCAGTTGCTCGAATTTCGCGGTGTCCAGTTCATAGCCGCGTGCCGCCAGCCTTGCGGCGACACTGGAAATATCGGTACGTAATGTTTGTATATCTAGCATATAAACCTCAGGATGTTTTGCGCAGCACGTAAATGATGACTTCGCCGTAATAGGGGATAACACCCTTCAGTTCCGTCGGCAGCTTGCGATTGAAGAATGGACGCCACAACTCGCTCCAGAACGACTTACCCTTCATCCGGTTCACCGCGACCTCGACAATCTCTAGCCCCGCTTTGCGCAGCGCACCGCGCATGAAGGTCATATCGACAGGATGCAAATGCCAAGCCACCTTGTGATAGGGGCTCAACGGCCTAAAATACTTATGAAAGCCGTGTATGTGAGTCGAACGACGCGAACGATAACTATCCACATTCGGTGTGGATAAGAACACTAGGCCGCCCGGCTTGACGATGCGCGCACATTCGCGCACAAAGAACGACGGATTCTCCAGATGTTCTATGCCCTCAATAGACACCATCGCATCGAACTCGCCATCGGCAAACGGCAGCGCCAAGTTCGCATCGGCCAGTACGCGATGCGACACGTCGTAACAAAAGGGCTCGACCGCTTCAAGATCGACTGCGGTCACATCGAAATCATACTGCCCCAGCCGTGCTGAAAACGCGCCCGCGCCGCACGGCAAATCACATACCTTCTTGCCCTTGCCCTCCGGCAGGTACTCCCGCACCAGTTCATAGACCCGGTTGTGGGTATTGGGAGCAGCAGCGTGTTCAGGCCACTGATCGGAATTGGTTTGATAATCGTTCAAGTTACTTTCCATTTTGTTTTTTCGCTGCCACATCCAGCTCGTGCAGATGCGCCAACTTTTCGGCAATCTTTGCTTCCAGTCCGCGCCCGGTAGGCTGATAAAAACTCACCTCGGGCATGTGATCCGGAAAATAATTCTCTCCTGCGGCATAGCCACCCGCTTCATCGTGCGCATAGCGATAGTCACGTCCATAATCGAGCTGCTTCATCAACTTGGTCGGTGCATTGCGCAAATGCAACGGCACCTCGCGCGAACCGTCACTCGCGACAAAGGCGCGGGCGGCATTATACGCGACGTAACCCGCGTTCGACTTGGCGGCAACCGCCATATACAAAACCGCCTGCGCCAGCGCCAACTCTCCCTCGGGCGAACCCAGACGCTCGTAGGTGGTGGCCGCATCATTGCAAATCTGCATCGCACGCGGATCGGCCAGACCGATGTCCTCCCAGGCCATGCGCACGATACGTCGCGCCAAATAACGCGGGTCGGCCCCTCCGTCCAACATACGCGTGAACCAGTACAGCGCGGCATCGGGATTGGAGCCGCGCACCGATTTATGCAGCGCGGAAATCTGATCGTAGAACGCCTCGCCGCCTTTGTCGAAGCGGCGCAGATTCTGCGCCAGCGTCGCATCGAGAAACTCCGTGTCGATATTGCTAATGCCCGCCGTCTCGGCCGCCGTCTGCAACTGCTCCAGCACATTCAACAATCGCCGCGCATCGCCGTCGGCATAACCGATAATGCGATCCTGCGCCGCCTCATCGAAAGAAATTCCCTGTAATGCTGCCTGCCGCGCACGCTCGAATAAAGCTCCCATTTCGGCGGCAGACAAAGACTTAAGCACATACACCTGCGCGCGCGACAACAACGCGCCGTTCACCTCGAACGATGGATTCTCGGTCGTCGCCCCGATAAAGGTAACCAGCCCCTGCTCGACGAAGGGCAGGAACGCATCCTGCTGCGACTTGTTGAATCTATGCACCTCGTCCACAAACAAAATGGTGTGCCGTCCGCTCTGCTGCAAGGTCATTTCCGCCTGCGCAATCGCCTCGCGGATATCCTTCACCCCGGACAACACCGCCGACAAGGGCACGAAATCCGCATCGAACGCCGACGCCATCAGCCGCGCCAGGGTCGTCTTTCCCACTCCCGGCGGCCCCCACAGAATCATCGAATGCAACTTGCCCGACTGGAACGCGAGCCGCAACGGCTTGCCCGCCCCAAGCAGATGCGTCTGCCCGATCACCTCGTCGATATACTTGGGCCGCAAGCGCTCAGCCAGCGGCGCAGCAGGGGCATTGGGAGAGAACAGATCGGACATGTTGATTGTTTTAGGTAGAGCTATGATTGTTACGATTATGCTTAATTAATTTCCATGTCGGACTGAAGTCCGACCTACTCGCCCAGTACATCCGCGCCCTTGGGCGGAGTGAACTTAAACAGGGAAGCCGGCAATTGCGGGTTGCGTTTCAGGCCTGAGAAACGCAGTACGGTCTTGTGGCCGAACTGGTCATTCAGTTCCATGATTGCCAAATCGGACTTTTCGTCGAAGGCCATCAGGATGCCATTAAAGCTACTGTCTTGCGCTTTGGGTGTGGCTTGCAGCCAATCCAATCCGTTCTGTGTGCCGCGCTCAGCCAGCACAAAGTCGCGCTCTATCTCGTTGCTGCCTGACAGCAATGCCGCCGGACTACTGCCCAGCGCGGCATCCAGCTTACGCACCGTAACCTGGTTCAAATCCGCGTCATACAGCCAGAACTTAGCGCCATCGCCGACGATGATTTGCTCGTAGGGTTTCTGGTAGGTCCAGCGAAATCGACCGGGACGCACAAACTGCATCACGCCGGACGCGCTCTGTATGCGCTTGCCATTCTGATCCAGCACCTCTTGCGTAAACGCCGCCTGCGCCGAACGCGTAGCGGTGATAAAGGTCTTGAGCTTGTCTATGCCACCCGCCTGCACGGGCAGCGCAGCGAGCAACAGCAGTGCCGCAAAAATTCGTTTCATTATTTCCTCGTTAAATAAGATAGCGAATCAAGGAGCGAGGCGCGAGTGAGTTCCGCCCCCCCTCGCTCCTCAATCCTGCCTATTAGGTGCAATCACTTCGCGATTGCCGTTGCTTTGCATGGAGCTGACGATGCCTGCCGCTTCCATCTGTTCGATCAAGCGAGCGGCGCGGTTGTAGCCTATACGCAACTGCCGTTGTACCGATGAAATGGACGCCCGACGTGACTTGAGCACAATGTCCACGGCCTGATCGTACAGCGGGTCGGCTTCGGCATCCAGTGCCGGGCCACCTGCGCCATCCTCACCACTGCCTTCTTCCAGCGAGTTGAGCACGCCATCTATGTATTGCGGCTCGCCCTGCGCCTTAAGGTATTCGGTAATGCGATGCACTTCCTGATCGGATACGAACGCACCATGCACCCGCTGCGGATAACCCGAGCCCGGCGGCAGGTAGAGCATATCGCCCTGCCCCAATAGCGCCTCCGCGCCCATTTGATCCAAAATCGTGCGCGAATCTATCTTGCTCGACACCTGGAATGCAACGCGGGTTGGAACGTTGGCCTTGATCAGCCCGGTAATCACGTCTACCGAAGGACGCTGCGTCGCCAGCACTAAGTGGATGCCGGAGGCACGGGCCTTCTGTGCCAGTCTGGCGATCAGTTCTTCTATCTTCTTGCCGACCACCATCATCAGGTCAGCCAACTCATCGATGAACACCACGATCAGCGGCAGCTCTTCCAGCAGCTCGGGGCTATCCGGCGTAATCGAGAACGGGTTGGTCAGCGGCTGCTCCGCCTTGATCGCGTCGCGCACCTTCTGGTTGTAGCCTGCGATGTTGCGCACACCCAGCGCGGACATCAACTTATAGCGCCGGTCCATTTCCTGAACACACCAATTCAGCCCCGAGGCCGCTTGACGCATATCGGTAATAACCGGGGCCAGCAAGTGAGGGATGCCTTCGTAGACGGAAAGCTCCAGCATCTTGGGATCGACCAGCAGCAGGCGCACTTGCTGCGGCGTGGCTTTGTACAGCAGCGACAATATCATCGCGTTGATCGCGACCGACTTACCCGAACCTGTCGTACCCGCAACCAGCACATGCGGCATCTTGGCCAGATCTGCCACAACCGCCTTGCCAGCAATGTCCTTGCCCATCGCCATCGTCAGCGCCGAGCCCATGTCGGCATAGACCTTCGAACCGAGTATCTCGGAAAGCTGCACCATCTGGCGCTTGGGATTGGGCAATTCCAGCGCCATGTAGGCCTTGCCGGGAATGGTTTCGACCACGCGAATACTGACCACCGACAGCGCTCGCGCAAGATCCTTGATGAGGTTGACGATCTGGCTGCCCTTCACCCCGACAGCCGGTTCGATTTCATAACGCGTAATCACCGGGCCGGGGTAAGCGCCGACCACCTTGACCTCCACGCCGAACTCCTTGAGCTTGCGCTCGATCAAACGCGAGGTAAATTCCAGCGTATCGACCGACACCGTCTCGACATGCGGGGCTGGCTGGTCCAGCAGATGCAGCGGCGGCAAAGGCGAATCGGGCATTTCGGCAAACAACGGGGCCTGCTTCTCCTCGATAATGCGCGCGGACTTGACCACTTCCACTACCGGCATCTCGATATGGATAGGTTGATGCTCGATCACCCGCTTTTTCTCTTCTTCGACCACGGCGGTGCGCACGTGCATAGCCTGTGCGCCGATGCGCTTGTCCTGACGCGTATGCCAAGTACGCCACGCCCACTTCCAGGCACTCTCCAGCGTCACGCCCAACCAATCTATCAATCGCAACCACGAGAGCCCGCTGAACAGACTCAGTGCTGCTGACATCAACGCCAGCAACAATAGGGTTGCACCAGTAAAGCCCAGCAAATGGCTCAGTACGTCCCCCAGCAATGCGCCGAACATGCCGCCGGGAGCCAGTGGCAACGCCGTTTTCAAGGTATACAGGCGAATCGCCTCCAATGCACTGCTAGTCAGCAGCAGCACCGCAAAGCCCACTATGGAAACCCAGAAGGCGCGTTTGCAGAAGATACTGTCGGCGCGCAACTCGCGATAACCCACCCACACGCGTTGCAGCATGAACACCACCCACCACCAGGCGGAGACGCCAAACAGATAGAACAATAGATCGGAAAGATATGCACCCAGCACACCAGCCGGATTGGCGGTAAGCGCATGACTAGCGCTATGCGACCAGGCCGGATCGGCTGGATCATAACCATACAGGGCCACCGTGAAATAGCCCGCCAATGCAACCAGCAACAGCCAACGCGATTCGCGCAACAACGCAAACAACTTATTGCCTGACAATTCGCCGCCAGCGTCAAGCATTGGACGCACTGATCAACCCCAATTGTTCTCCCACACGCACTGCTTCCATACGATTACCCACACGCAATGTCTGGTAGGTTGCAGCCACATGTATCTTGACAGTGCCCTCGGCAAGACACAGTCGGTCTGCAATTTCCTTGTTGGACAAACCATCGGCGATGCATTGCAACACTTCCATCTGGCGTGCGGTCAAGCCGAACTCATTGGTACGGGAACTGCGTTTATCGGTGCGTTCGACTTCCTGCCTAGGCACAATTTCAGGCTGGCGCAACATCTGGGGAGGAAGGTAAACTCCTCCGGACAACACCAGATTAAGCGCACCCAGCATCACCGCCGAACTGGAATTTTTGCACACAAAACCGAGCGCACCCGCTGCCATCACTTTTTCAGCAACGGCCCGACTTTCTTCACCCGACACCACCACCACCGGAATATGCGGATAGCGCTGATTGAAATAGCGAATGGAAATCGCGCCCTCACTGCCCGGCATATTCAAATCCACCAATGCCAGGTCCAGATCCGGATTCTCTTCAGCCAGCTTTAATCCCTCGTTAAAACTACCTGCCTCAAGCACCTCGGTCGCCCCAGGCAATTGCTGCAATACCAAGCGCATTCCCTCACGGAATAGCACATGGTCATCCACCAGCATAATTTTCATATTTCCCCCTGTCCCTGCTATACGCTCTGCTTGTCCCGCATCATAACATCCGTGTTGTACTGCGGAACCTCGAAGCTAAAACAACTCCCCGCTCCCGGCCCGGAGTGCACTTGCATGTCATATCCGAGCAGCTTGGTTAATCGGTCGACGATAGACAGCCCCAGTCCCAAGCCCTTGGTTCGATCACGCTGCTTGTTACCCACCTGATAATATTCCTCGAAGATGTGCGGCAGGTGCTCGGGGGCTATGCCGATACCACTGTCGCAGACCTCGATTGTCAGACTCGTAGCAGATCTTTTGCAGCGAAACTTCACTTCGCCGTGCTCGGTAAAATTGATCGCGTTCGAAATAAGATTGCGCAAAATTCGCTCCAACAACACGGGATCGCTATAAATCGTTCCCGCGGTGCGCTCCATCTCAAGTTGAATCCCCTTGTCCCGAGCCAGCATGTCAAATTCGGTATATAACCCGTCCAGCAAAGGCGTTAAATCGAACGACTGCTGATGTAATTGCACCACTCCCGCATCCAGCTTGGAAATTTCAAGTAAGGTATCAAATATCGCGCTCATGATCTCAATGGAATGTTTCAGCTGCGCGACCGCCGCTTTCGCGTGCTCATCCAGCGGACTACTCTTCAACACCTCCACATACATGGAGATGGCATGCATCGGTTGGCGCAAATCATGATTGGCGGCGACAAAGAACTTGGACTTCATCCGGCCAGCCTGTTCGGCGCGCGACTTCTCCTTCACCAACTGCCCGACCAGCCGCGCATTTTCCCACTCACCGCGTAACGATTGCTCAAAGGTGCGACTTAATCCGCGCCCTGCGTTCAGAACGAAAACAAGATAGACCGTCAACATCACGGCAAGAATGGCATGCGTTCGATCACCGACGAGCAGATTGCAAAATATCGTGGGGGTAATCAACAATCCGACATAAATGAACAAGGCCGGAGGAAACACCGGATTTAGCGTCACCGCACCAGCGGCCAAGCCCAATATCACGCAGATCAGCAACGCCTGATAAGCCAGATCACCGGGAACAAACATCAGTACGCCAGCCGCACCCCAGACAACACCGACCAGGCTAACGAACACGATAAATCTGGCGCGCCACGCCTTGCACTCTTCAATATTCTGAAGCCGGCCGCGATAACGCAACCAGAAATAGGCCTCAATCAAATGTATGGAATACAGGGCTGATAGCCAGCCCAGCAGCAAACGATGCGCCACCACATCCCACATCAAGGCACACAACAGGGTCGCCATTAGTATCTGGCTGACGATCATCAGCGGATAATTTTCAAGTCGAACACGCATCTGCCCGATGCGAATAGGCAGATTCTCTACATTAAGATCACAGGATGACCACACATAGAGTCGTTCGATTAACGTCATGACTTGCGGTCCAGCGCCAGCAACAGGCGAATGTCGTCCGCCAGCCACTCGGCACGCTGACCATAAGGCGCAAGCAGACGCACACGCCCGTCGGGAGCAATCAGAAAGGTGCCCGCGCTGTGATCCATGCTGTAACCGGAGCGCGTAGGCTGCTTCTGATAAGCCACATTGAACGCCTGCGCCACCTGTGCGGTTGCCTGTAAATCACCACTCAAGCCGAGAAATGAGGGATCAAAAGCGGGCACATACTGCGCCAACAGCTCCGAGTTATCTCGCTCCGGGTCAACCGTAACAAACAATACTTGCAAGCGCTCGGCATCCTTGCCCAGCATGCGCTTGGTCTGCGCAAGATCAGCCAGAGTAGTGGGGCACACATCCGGGCAATGGATATAGCCGAAGAACAAGGCAACCGCCTTGCCACGGAAATCGGCCAGGCTGCGCGGCTTACCGTTATGGTCAGTCAGATGAAAGTCGGCCTGCTCAAACTTCGCGCCAACTTCGCTGCCATGAAACGGCGAAGGCAGCGTGGGCTCACCGCAGGCAGCAAGCCAGACCGTCAGCAACAGAACAAAATACAACTTAAACTGGGACATGACAGCTTCCACTCCATCCGTAAGAAAACAGGGTATACCCCACCTTGATCAAACCATATACGCCGAACCCCGCCACCAGCAGACCGGCCGTCAGCCTCACGTGCGGCGACTGCACCCAGCCTCTGACACGATCCCAAAACAGGCCGATCGCCAGCAAATTCGGCAAGGTCCCGAGACCGAATGCCAACATAATGGCTGCACCGTTTTGTACGCTACCGCTTGCCAATGCCGTGAGCAGCACACTATAGACCAGTCCGCAGGGCAGCCAACCCCACAGGACCCCAAGCAATAGCGCGCGCAAGGGCGTATTCACGGGCAACAAACGTTTTGTCAGCGGCTGGATATGCTTCCACAGCCGACCACCCAACTGTTCGATGCGGCGCACAAACCCCCAGATGCCGGCAAGATACAAGCCCAGCACGATCAGCATCAGGCTGGACAACCCGAACAGCAGATGCTGCAGCGGCACCTCGTCACGCATCAGCAACCCGGCCTGCCCGATCGCACCAACCAGCGCGCCAGCCAGGGTGTAGCTCGCCAATCTTCCGCCATTGTAGGCCAGATGAAACGGCCAGCGTTTTCCATCCTTGGGCAGTTGCGCGGTCAGGATACCCACGATGCTGCCGCACATACCGATGCAATGCACGCCACCCAACAAGCCGACGAAAAACACCGCGACAATACCGAACTCAGTCATAGAATTTCACCTTGAATTCGCGTAGCAATTCGTTTGCACCCTCTCCCGCGAGAGGTTTGGGGAGAGGGGAGCATGTGGTATTCACTAACATGCATCATCACTTTCCCCGTGCTCCAGAAAATCCAGATTCAGAAGCGCTGCGACCTCGCGCGCATCCGGCTGTGCTTGATAAGGCACGATAGCCAGCAAAGGTGCTGCGATACGTTTTTTCAGTGTGGCGATATTTTCGTCCAGCATCGCCATATCCGCATCCAGAACGTTCGCCACCCAACCTGCCAAGGGCAAACCGCGCGCGGCGATCACTTCGACGGTCAGCAAGGCATGGTTAATACAGCCCAGACGCATACCCACCACCAGCACGACCGGAATATTCATGCGCCTGGTCATTTCCGCACTATCCTGCTCGTCGTTCAACGGCACAAGAAAACCGCCGGCCCCCTCAACAATGACCACATCAGACTGCGCATCCAACTCCGAATAGGCCTCCAGTATCCGTGCGAGACTGATGCGGATGCCGACGTGGCGTGCTGCTAGATGCGGCGCGACAGGTCGCACAAAACTGTACGGATTAATCTGTCCCAAACCCGCCAGCACATTGCTCGCAGCACGCAGTTGCCGCACATCTTCATTCATCTCATCGCCTTCACAGCCTGCCGCAACCGGCTTCATGCCGACCACGGTACGACCCCGCGCAGCGAAAGCATGCAGCAGCGCACAGCTGACCAGCGTCTTGCCGACGCCCGTATCGGTTCCGGTAACGAAATAGCTCATTTTAGTTTGAATGACGTCTGGATGATCGCCGCACCATCGCGAGTCGTGCGCGGCTGCGGCTTCCACGCGTGACCATAAACCACCTCATAGGTGGCGGGTAACTTGCCGTTGCTGCGCAGCGCCTCGTAGTTGTCGAGCAAACGCTTCCAGGCCTGCTTGCCCATCAGCCCCTGGCCGCGTCCTCTCGTGGCATTGTGCGCACCGATCGCTTTCAGATCGTGCAAAACTCCGCGCACATCGTCGTAGGTCAGGGTGATGTATTCCATATCC
>JBBQXA010000085.1:0-11566 GCA_038210095.1 Burkholderiales bacterium | reverse complement strand
CATGACCATGGAGGACTTCAAGGCGGGCGTTAGCCGGATCAGGAATCTGGTAATTTGCCGGGTGCTGCATGAGGCGGGTTTGATGGAGCAATGGGGCAGCGGTTATCAGCGCATCGTCAATACCTGCAACAAGGATGGATACCCTGAACCTGAATGGCAGGAGCTGGGTTCATGCGTGCGGGTGATATTCCGTCCGCACCCGGATGTCCCTGTAAATGAGCCTGTAAATGAGCCTGTAAATGAGCCTGTAAATGAGCCTGTAAATGAGCCTGTAAATGAGCCTGTAAATGAGCGGCAACGGTGGTTCGTTCTTCAGCTTCTGCAAGGATTTAATGTTAAGGCAGAGGATGTCGTCCAGGAATGGCAAGTGAGTCTGGCCTCCGCGAAGCGGGATATTGCCGAGTTGCGGCAGAAGGGGCTGATCGAGTTTGTTGGCGCACCGAAAACTGGGCGCTATCAACTTGTGCAGCGCAAGGAAGGAAAGTAGCGATGTCGCCAAGCGCCTTTAGCGAAGATCAACTTGTTGAACAACCCGCCATCCAACTTTTCGCTGAGTTGGGCTGGGATACGTTGTCCGCTTCGGAAGAGGTGATGGGTGCAAACGGCACGCTTGGGCGCGAGACGAAGTCCGAGGTGGTGCTGGCTGTTCGATTGCGCAATGTGTTGGTGAAGTTGAACCCGACTTTACCTTCTGAAGCGATCTCTGCTGCTGTGGATGAATTGTCGCGTGACCGCTCGGCCATGTTGCCTGCCGCTGCTAACCGCGAGCTGTGGGCATTGATGCGCGATGGCGTGAAAGTATCTGTGCCTGATTCTGTGCGGGGCGGGGTGAAAGACGAGCGAGTGCGGGTGGTAGATTGGCTCAACCCTGCCGCAAATGATTTTTTGCTGGTCAGCCAGATGACCATCGTCGGCCAGCTTTACACCTGCCGCCCGGATTTGATTGGCTTTGTGAATGGTTTGCCGTGGGTGGTGATTGAACTGAAAAAGCCCGGTGTGCCTGCCAAGCAAGCCTTCGATGGCAACCTCACCAGCTACAAACATGCCCAGAACGGCGTTCCCGCCTTGTTCTGGTCGAACGCCTTGCTGATTGCATCCAACGGAACGGATAGCCGCGTCGGTTCGCTGACTGCCGATTGGGAACGCTTCTTTGAATGGAAGCGCATCGAGCGTGAAGATGAACCACGTCGCGTTTCGCTGGAAGTGATGTTGCGCGGCTTGTGCGCACCTAACCGTTTACTCGATATGGTGGAGAACTACACGCTGTTCTCCGAGCACAAGAGCGGCTTGTCCAAGATCGTCGGCCAAAACCACCAGTTCATTGGTGTGAACAATGCCATCGCTGCCATGCTCAAGGCGCGGGAGGAAGGACACGGGCGCGGTGGTGTGTTTTGGCAGACGCAGGGTTCTGGTAAAAGCTTTTCGATGGTGTTCTTTGCACAGAAGGTGTTGCGCAAGATTCCAGGTAACTGGACGTTCGTTGTTGTCACCGACCGTGTGGAACTGGATGAGCAAATCGCCAAGACCTTCGCGGCGTGTGGTGCGGTCTCCAAGGATGCCGACTGCCATGCGCAAAGTGGGGCGCAGTTGCGCGAACTGCTATCCGGCAATAATCGCTACGTTTTCACGCTGATCCACAAGTTTCAGACCGCTGAAATGCTGTGCGACCGGCGCGATGTGATCGTGCTGACCGATGAGGCGCACCGCAGCCAGTACGACACGCTGGCGCTGAATATGCGCGCTGCGTTGCCGAATGCGATGTTCGTGGCCTTCACTGGCACACCGTTGATTGCGGGCGAAGAGCGCACCCGCGAGGTGTTCGGCGATTACGTTTCCATCTACGACTTCCAACAGTCGGTGGAAGACGGCGCAACCGTGCCGCTGTTCTACGAGAATCGAACGCCTGAGCTGCATCTGGACAATCCCGACCTAAACGACGACATCTACGAGTTGATTGAGAACGCCGACCTTTCCGACGAGGCCGAGAAGAGGCTGGAGCGCGAGCTGGGGCGGCAGTATCACCTCATCACCCGCGATGACCGTTTGGATACTGTAGCGCAGGACATCGTGCGGCATTTCCTCGGGCGCGGCTTCCAGGGCAAAGCGATGGTGGTGTGCATCGACAAGGCGACCGCGCTGCGTATGTATGACAAGGTGCGCAAATGCTGGCCGAAGGATGACCTCACAGATATGGCTGTGGTGGTGTCGCCGGGTCAGAACGAGATTGAGCAGATGGCGAAGCTCGGCATCGACATCGTGCCGCATCGCAAGCGTATGAACGAGGACAAACTGGACGAGAAGTTTAAGGACACGAGCGACCCGTTGCGCTTGGTGTTCGTCTGCGCCATGTGGCTGACGGGCTTTGATGCGCCAAGCTGTTCGACGATCTATCTCGATAAGCCGATGCGCAACCATACGTTGATGCAGACTATCGCCCGCGCCAACCGCGTGTTCCCCGGCAAGCACAGCGGCTTGATCGTGGACTACGCCAACGTGTTTGCTTCGCTGGAGAAGGCGCTGGCAATCTATGGCAAGGGCGGCGGCGGGGATATGCCGGTGCGCGACAAGAAAGCATTGGCGGATGAATTGCGCTATGCCGTGAATGATGCGAATGTGTTTTGTCTGGAACTTGGGATTTCGTTGGCAGAGATTGAGGTTATGCCGACGGCTAACTTCGCCCAAGCTGGTGCAATTAGTGAGGCGGCTGACAAGATGATGGCGCCGGAAAGTGTGAAACGGGATTTCTTCGCACTGGAAAGCTTGGTCAATAATTTGTATCGGGCGTTGAAGCCTGATCCAGTGGCGGTTGAGTTTGCGCAACGTTGCGGTTGTTTGGCTGCCATCGCCAATTGCATCCGCACGGTGACTGAGCCGCCGGATATTTCGCACGTCATGCAGGGCATCAAAGAATTGCTAGACGCATCCATTGCTGCCGAACCGTTCACTATTCAGCAACCCACCAAGCATTACGCGCAGATTGATCTTTCAAAAATTGATTTCGCGGCACTGCGTAAACGCTTCGAAGATAAGAAGCCAACCAACACCGACGTCGAACGCTTGAAGGCAGCAGTGAAAGCGCAGCTTGAGCGCATGGTGCGACTCAACCCGACTCGTGCCGACTATCTGGAAAAATTCCAAGAATTAATTGAAGGCTACAACGCGGGTAGTCGCAATATTGAAGAAATTTTCAAAGAACTACTGGCTCTGTCATCCATCCTGACAGAAGAGCAGACGCGGCATGTGCGTGAACATCTGTCGGAAGAAGAGCTGACTATCTTCGACATCCTGACTCGCCCTGCACCGGAGTTGACCTCCGATGAGCGCGCAGAGGTGAAAAAGGTAGCGCACCAACTGCTGGAAAGAGTGCATGGTTTGTTGGTGTTGGGCTGGCGGCAAAAAGTGGCAACGCGTGCCCGTATTAAGATCGAGATTGAGAACGCGCTGGATGAAGGTTTGCCGCGCGCTTATTCGAAAGACTTTTACGAGGCTAAATGCTCAGCTGTGTTTGAGCATGTGTATCAGAGTTATCAGGGTGAGGGGCGAAGCGTCTATGCGGCGTGATATGGCAAGGTTTAGCTACACCAAATGGCACACGTTAAGGTATTTTCCAGCCATACTGTTTTCCGTCTCCACCAAAATAATCGCGTCGTTTTGGTACGCAAAATTTCGCGTCTTTGGTTTGATAAATTTCCCATACTGGGCTGTTGCATCTGGCAGCAATAATTCCTGCGCCGCTATCGAAAAATCGCTTGGCAAGCCATCCTTGCTCTGAGCCGAGCCAGCCGATGCTTTTTCGCATAGCTTCAATTTCTTTCTGGGCTTTTTTTCTGCCGCAACCACAGCTATTGCCGCATTTGCTTTTTCGGATTTAAGGTTCTCTTTAGCGGTATTCAGGCTTACTGCATCGGCGAGACTTTTGATTTCGTAACCCACCCCGCCGAATACGACTGCACAACACAGGATTCCGCCAGCAGCCCATTTTGGGGCAAACGAAATTGCCTTGGCCTTTTCAGCCGCAATGGCATCCCCGGTAAGCCGCTTAGCAACGCGGCTAACTTACCGGCGTGACTCGGGTTTGTTGTTCGGTTCTGGCCCATTTGTTCGGTTTGCTACAAAAAAATATTAAATAAATACCATTGAAATCAGCCTGATGTATGTTGGCATGGGTTTTGCACCTGTGGGAGTGTCAATTCTCACAGGTGAATGCCATGCAAGCCAAGGACATTGCCGAGTTACTAAACGAACCGGCCTGTACGCATAACAAAAAGGAGAAATCCGGTTGTGCGCGACCCAAGCCCGGGGCGACGGCGGGCGGCTGTTCGTTTGACGGGGCGCAGATCGCCTTGTTGCCTATCGCGGATGTGGCGCATATCGTGCACGGGCCGATCGCCTGTGCGGGCAGCTCATGGGATAACCGCGGCACGCGTTCCTCCGGCCCGACCCTTTACCGCATCGGCATGACCACCGACTTGACCGAACAAGATGTGATCATGGGGCGTGGCGAGAAGCGTTTGTTCCATGCCATCAAGCAAGCCGTGGACAGCTATGCGCCCAAGGCCGTATTTGTCTACAACACTTGTGTGCCCGCGCTGACGGGGGACGATATCAGCGCGGTTTGTAAGGCCGCTGCCGAGAAAACTGGCGTGCCGGTGGTGCCGGTTGATTGTGCCGGTTTCTACGGTACCAAGAATCTGGGCAACCGCATCGCGGGCGAGGCGATGTTCAAGTATGTGGTTGGCACGGGCGAACCGTTGCCGGTGCCGGCACAAGCGCAGCGTGCTGGCATCACTGTGCACGATGTGAATCTGATTGGCGAATACAACATCGCGGGCGAGTTCTGGAATGTGCTGCCGCTGTTCGACGAACTCGGCCTGCGCATCTTGTGCACCCTGTCCGGCGATGCGCGCTTCCATGAGGTGCAGACCATGCACCGGGCCGAAGCCAACATGGTGGTGTGCGCCAAGGCGCTGCTCAACGTCGCGCGCAAACTACAGACTGACTACAAGACTCCATTCTTCGAGGGTAGTTTCTACGGTGTGACCGACACTTCAATGGCATTCCGTGAATTCGCCAAGCTGCTGAACGATCGCTCGCTGACCGAGCGCACCGAAACGCTGATCGCGCGCGAAGAAACCAAGATCAATGCCGCACTCGATCCGTGGCGAGAGCAATTGCGCGGCAAGCGCGTGCTGCTCTACACCGGCGGTGTGAAGTCCTGGTCGATTGTTTCGGCTTTGCAGGACTTGGGGCTGGAGGTGGTCGCTACCGGTACCAACAAATCTACCGAGGAAGACAAGGCGCGCATCCGCGAGATCATGGGCGACAAGACCCGCATGATTACCGACGGCAGCCCCAAGGCTTTGCTCGGCGCGGTGAAGGAATATCAGGCCGACATCCTCATTGCGGGCGGTCGCAACATGTACACCGCACTCAAGGCGCGTATCCCTTTCCTCGATATCAATCAGGAACGCGAATTCGGCTACGAGGGTTACCGCGGCATGACCGAGTTGGCGCGGCAGCTCGCACTGACAATGCAGAGCCCAGTGTGGGCCGCGGTGCGCAAACCGTCGCCTTGGGCGAAGCCGTCCGTGCCGGGCGTTGAACTGGGAGCATGACATGGCCGAAATATTGAAACGCAATAAAGCACTCGCGGTGAATCCGCTCAAGGCCAGCCAACCTATTGGCGCATCGCTGGCCTTTCTTGGTATCAATCGGGCAATCCCGATGCTTCACGGATCACAAGGTTGCACCGCCTTCGGAAAGGTGTTTTTTGTGCGCCACTTCCGCGAACCAATTCCGTTGCAGACCACCGCGATGGATCAGGTTTCCACGGTGATGAATGCCGATGAGAACGTCATCCTCGGCTTGAAGGCCATCTGTGAGAAGAGTAATCCCGCGCTGATCGGTTTGCCCACCACCGGCCTGTCCGAGACTCAGGGTACGGATATCAAGCGGCTGGTGAAAACCTTCTATACCGAGCATCCCGAGTACGCGCATATCCCGGTCGTGCCGGTGAATACGCCGGACTTCACCGGTTGTCTGGAAAGCGGTTATGCGCTGGCGGTCAAGGCGACCTTGGAGGTGATGTTGCCGGAGAAGACCGACACGGTCGGCAAGCGCAAAAAGCAGGTCAACGTACTGGCTGGCTCATTCCTCACGCCGGGCGACATCGAACACATCAAGGAATTGATCGAGGCATTCGGACTGCGTCCGTTGGTGTTGCCGGATATCGGCGATTCGCTCGACGGGCATCTCACCGAGATGCAAAGCAGTCCGCTCACTGTGGGCGGCACGCCGGTTAGCGATATTGCCAGCATGGGGGAGTCCATCGCCACGCTGGTGTTGGGTAATTCGTTATTTGATGCGGCCGATCTGTTGAAGACGCGCACCAGTGTGCCGGACTATCGCTTCGATAGTCTGATGGGACTGGATGCTATGGACAGCTTTGTCGGCACGCTGGCAAACATCAGTGTGAAACCGGTGCCGGAAAAAATCGAACGCCAGCGTGCACAGTTGCAGGATGCGATGGTCGATGCGCATTTCATGCTGGGCTTTGCCCGTGTGGCTATCGCGGCCGATCCAGATCTGCTTTACGGCTTATCGCGTGTGGTGACGGAAATGGGCGGCGAGGTGGTTGCCGCCGTCTCGCCGGCACGGGCAAACATTCTTCGGGATGTGGATGCGGCACAGGTCGCCATCGGCGATCTGGAAGACCTCGAAACAGCGGCTCGTAGCAGGGGGGCGCAACTGCTCATCAGTAATTCGCATGCGGTGGAAACCGCGCGTCGCCTGGGCGTGCCGTTGTTGCGCGCAGGTTTCCCCCAATACGATTTGCTGGGCGGCTACCAGCGGCTGTGGGTCGGCTATCGCGGTACACGGCAGGCGCTGTTCGATCTGGCGAATTTGCTGGTCGAGCACGGGAATCACGAGACCGCTCCCTACGTTTCAATTTATGCACAACGGACAGGAGAGGGGTGTGCGACACCTGCGACTGGTCAAACCCACTGAGGAGGCAGAGATGACGGTAAAGATCGCTTTTGCGACCAGTGACCGCCGTGCGGTCAATCAGCACTTCGGTGCGGCGGAATCGTTTGCTATCTATGAGGTAAACGAAACCGAGACGCGACTGATCGAAGTGGCCGAATTTATCGAAACGGCAATGGATGGTCACGACGGCAAACTGGCCGCCAAGGTCGAACTGCTGGGCGATTGTGCGGCGGTGTACTGCAATGCGGCAGGGGCGTCGGCCATCCAGCAACTGCTAGCCGGCGGCATACAGCCGATGCGGGTGGACGAGGGCACGCAGATCGAAGAACTACTGTCTGGTCTGCGGAAGAGCATGGTTGCCGAGCCGCCGCTGTGGCTGGCAAAGCACTTGAAGAAACAATCGGCCGCCGGAGATTTTTCCGACGACGAGGAGTGGCAGGAATGATTAGCGTGCCGGTGCGCGTGATCTCCGCCACGGACGGCTTGGCGCAGGTCGAAGCGTCGGCTCAGTCCGGCTGCGGCGGTTGTACATCACGCAGTAACTGTGGGGTGTCCGGACTGGGGAAATACATTTCGGCCGGACGCAAAACCGTTGCGGTGCAGTGTGGCGCGAAGGTGCAGGCGGGCGATGAATTGCAGCTGCAGCTGAGCGAAGCCGATCTGCTTAAGGCCGGGCTGCTGGCCTACGTGATACCCAGTGTGCTGGCCGTGGCGGGGGCGGGTGTCGCAACCGCCTTGGACTGGGGTGATAGCGGAGCCGCGCTCGGCGCGGGTATCGGGATGGTTGCCGGACTATTACTGGGACGGATTAGCGGCTGGTTGCCGCGCATCGTTGTTGAAAAAAAGTTGTAGGTAGGGTCTTAACCCGACATGTCGGGCGCAGGCCGATCGACATTGAATGATATGGAATCAATTAACCGAAGGAGATACATCATGAACCAAGCAGTAGACCCGTTGTTGTCCACCGATTTCATCATGGAGATGGCCAAGCAAATGCGCGCCATCGACAGTTATGGCACTTATGACGGCTGGCCGGTGGAGCGCATTCTCGCCCCCTACGTGGTGACCAAGGAGATGCGCCGCGAGATTCCGGTGATCGGCGATCCGGATGAGATTTTGCTGGCGCGTATCAAAGCGTTCTACAACGCGATTGCCTCGCTAATCGAGAAAGAGTGCGGTCAGATGGCGGTGCCGATGATCAACATCACTCATGAAGGATTCGGCCGAGCGGTGATCACTGTCGGCAAGCTGGTGGTGATGGATAAGACTCTACGTGACGTGCACCGCTATGGCTATGAGAGTCTGTCGAAGATGAAAGACGAGGCTGATAAATTGTTGTCGGTGGCGCTGGAGATCGTTGGCAGGTATCCGGAAGTGGCGGGGATGTAAATGGAAAGTGGCGAGTGGGAAGTCGGAAGTGGGGGGACGTGATTTTTCCAATCACCGCTTCCCACACCGTACTTTCAAGGAGAACGAAATGACCGAAGAAAAACTGAAAGCACTCGACAAGGACGTGAGAAAGCTCAAGCGTATTTCCAGTGAATGGGCCGGGCAGTTGCACGATCTGGTCGAGGAACGTTTGCCTGCGGGATACGAAGAGATTCCCGGCATCGCGCAATCCACTTATGACGCCTGTCAGGCTTGGGCTGAGGCGAATGCGAAACTCATCGCAGCACAGAAGGAAGCATAACCATGTCTAACATTACTGGCATTACCCGGGGCGGCACGCCTTATGAACCCACTTTCGTCACCGAGCTGAACGCGGCCAATTGCATCGGCTGCGGGCGTTGTTTCAAGGTCTGTCCGCGCAGCGTGTTTGAGTTGCTGGAGCGCGATGAAGACGACGAGAACTACGATGAGGACGAGGACAACAGCATGGTCATGTCCATCGCCAACGCGCTGGACTGCATCGGCTGCGGTTCCTGCGCGCGGGTCTGCCCCAAGCAGTGCCATACCCACCAACCCATGCCGGCAGGAGCGTAATCATGGCCAGACCAACAAAACACGTATTCGTGTGTTCCCAGAATCGTCCTGCCGGGCATCCGCGCGGCTCCTGTGGCCAGAAAGGTTGCGCCGAAGTGGTGGAGGAGTTCATGCAGCAATGGCAGCAACGCCAGTGCTTCGCTCAGGTGATGGTTACGCCTTGTGGTTGTATTGGACCATGCAGCATTGGGCCGAATGTACTGGTCTATCCGGAAGGCGTGATGTACAGCAATGTCAGTAAGGAAGATGTGAGCGAGATATTTGACGAACATCTGCTGGGTGGAAAACCGGTAGAGCGGTTAAAAGCACCAGCCGACAAATGGTAGATACGGTTCTGCCCGCCGAGCTGGAGTCATTGACTGTACGGATTGCTACCGCCCTGCAGCGTGAAGCCATGATGTATACGGCGGTAGGGGTGATTCCGCCGATAGCATTGGCCGGACTGAAGTTCACTTGCGTCACCGATCCGGCTAATCAGTTGCCCGGATACCAGGGGATCTGGCGCAATGCGCGCAACGAACGATGCGGCAGCCTGAATCTTAACAGTGATGGCAGCTTTTATGCGGAGTACGACCTGTTCTGTCCGCACCCGGTTGATGCTGAAAGTTTTGTCGAGATGGTGTCGGCATGGGCCACGGAAATTTATTGCGATGTGAAGTGAGTTTGATTCCCAA
Source organism: Burkholderiales bacterium (assembly GCA_038210095.1). GTDB lineage: Bacteria > Pseudomonadota > Gammaproteobacteria > Burkholderiales > Gallionellaceae > Gallionella. The sequence goes on along the minus strand of JBBQXA010000085.1, from coordinate 1,922 downwards.
TCCGCAGGAGGCGTGATGAGCAGATTTCAGATGGGCGATATGGTTTTTGCGGCAGAAGACTTGTTCAATGAGCCGGTGGAGGAGACCGGCGAGAGCGGTATTCCCGGCATGACGCCGGGGGAATTACTGGTGAACTCCGGTGCGCGCGGTGTCGTGGTCAATGTCGGCCATGCGCAGGAGATGCCGGGCGAGGAAATATATCTGGTGCGTTTCGAGATGGATGCGGACAGCACGCTATCCGAACCGATAGGCTGCCTGAGCGAAGAATTAGCCGAATCAATCTGAGTACTACCTTAGTGCCAGCGGGCTCTTGGCAAAGAGCCGTAAATTAGCTATTCAATCTCTACTTCTGCGCTACAGCGCATGATCGGACTTCCCTCGGTCGGAAGCGCCGGAACCCCGGAAGAGGTCGGCACTGTCGGCAACTCTGTTGATAGGGCCTGATGGGGCCTCATCACCAGCAGCGACTTCCTCATGGATGGGGAGGGAGCACCGCATCCTACTGGTTCGGCGAACTCGCTCCTAAAATAAGGACTGGCGTACGCAGCGATAGTTATGCCAGCGTCTGCTTTTTCACCACCTTCCCCGTAGCCGCATCAATCAACACAAGGTGCTCTTTATCGCCGCGTATGACCGTCACTTGGTATAGTGCGTTGGTCGATGCAGCACCACGTATTCTCTCCTGTCCCGCCGTGATGATGGTTTGGGTGTAGACATTTTCTTCGCGCTCACGGACATCTTGAGCGAAGGCAACGGAGGAGGTTAGGGCGATCATGCCGGCAGCGGCGGGAAGTATTTTGAAGAGTTTCATTGCATCCATTTTCCTGAGTGAGTTTGTGAGAGCCGGCTGGGGTGCAGCCGGTCGATGAAACATCCGATGCGTGATGTCCGGATTAGTTCAATTGCCCATACTTGATCTTAATTACACGCACATTCTTTACCGCACTGGTGTTTCCCGTGTTATGTATAGCACTGTACGTACTTGCTTTATGAGCACATGGCCTGCATTTTAACCCTGAGCTCAAGCGGAATAACGCGCAGGCATGCAGTTCATTTTTTAGTAATCGTAGCCACTTAATGGGTTGCAGCGGCTAGCGGTGTTTTCTTCAGACAACCCGAATTAAAGGAGTTAATCATGAAGCGAGAAACATTACTGGTGTCCGCCCTGGTCGGCGTCCTGTCATTGCCTGCCGGTTTTGCAATGGCGGCTGACCAAGCCCAAGCCCCGGCCAAAATGCAAGAGCCGATGTATGGCAGTCAGCTCATGACGCGAGAAGAGCGTGTCGAGCAACGCGCCAAAATGCGCGCCGCGAAAACAGCCGGGGAGCGAGAGCAAATCCGCAAGGAACATCATGAGCAGATGCAAGCGCGAGCAAAAGCGCGTGGTGTGACGCTGCCCGATGAATTGCCCGAGCGGGGGAGTGGCATGGGACCCGGAGCCGGTGGGATGGGGGCCGGAGGTGGCGGAATGGGTGGCGGGCGTAATCGCTGATTCCCGGATAAATCTGCTTATCTGACGGTGCGCGTAGAGGGTAAAAATACCCCGGAACTTTACTCGGATATGCGCGTCTGATGTTGCGTCCGGAATACCGGGCGACTATCGCGTTAACCAGGAGAGGTAGCAGATGAAAACAGTATTTGAAGGTATGGCAAGGTTCGTTCGTTGGGTAATTGCCAGCGTGGTCACGTTCATCGTCGCACTGCCGACGTTTACGTCCATCGGCACATCCTTCTGATTACGGCTTAATTGCAACGCCCCGGTGCGCAAGTGCCGGGGCATTTTTATTGTCCATCACAAGGTTAAAACCACCGGCTTTAGCCGGTCAGCTTTAGCTACGATACTATGCCGTATGAAAGGAGGTGCGGGATGGATTATAGATACGGCAGTCATACGGTTTATCAGATTGAGTACCACTTTGTCT
>JBBQXA010000084.1:0-11592 GCA_038210095.1 Burkholderiales bacterium | reverse complement strand
TCTCTCGCGCTATCTCTCCCTCTTCCGCAAGCGGGGGGAGGGGAAGAGAGAATGCCACGAGAGGTGTTCTTGCATCGTTCCCCATCGATTCGTTCCCTCGCCGCCCATCTCAAGCGCGGCGGATTGATCGCCTATCCCACCGAATCTTGCTACGGCTTCGGTTGCGACCCTAATAATCGCGAGGCGGTGCGGCGCATCCTGAAGCTTAAACAACGCCCGCAGCGCAAGGGGCTGATTCTGATCGCGTCGCACTATCATCAGGTGGCGCGCTACCTGCAAGCGCTTACTTCGGACGAACAGCTGCGGCTGCAACAAGACGGGGCGCAGGCGGTTACGTGTCTGATGCCGGTCAAGCCTTCCTGCCCGCGCTGGCTGCGCGGTAGACACGAGACGCTGGCGGTGCGACTGACCGCGTTTCCGTTCGCGCGCGAGCTGTGCCGTAGCGTGAATAGCGCGCTGGTGTCCACCAGTGCGAATCTCGGCGGGAGGCGTTCGGTGAAAACGTATGCGGATTGCCAGCGGCAGTTTGGCAAAAAAGTATGGGTTTTGCCGGGGCGAGTCGGTAAGCGCAAGCAACCTTCGACGATACGCGCGTGGGTAGATGGTAGAATCTTGCGCAATTGATTTGATTGATTAACTCGTCATTCCCGCACAAGCGGAAATTCAGTCGCCACAACTCCCGCAGGGGCACTAATTGCGGTTTTGTCTGCGTTGCAGAACTTTGGTTTTGCCGGATTCCCGTTGTTGAGGGAATGACGATATTTTTGGAGAAAGTAATGAGCAAGGTCGATTCCGCAGCCGTTAAAAAATATCTGCTTGAACTACAGGAACTGATCGTCGAGCGCCTCGAACAGGTGGACGGCAAGAAGTTCATCCGCGACAAATGGACGCGCGCGACGGGTTCGGGCGGCATCGGCAAGGGTGAGGGCATCAGTTGTATCATCGAGGAAGGCAATGTGCTGGAGCGCGGTGGTGTGGCGTTCTCGCATGTGCAGGGCGACAAGATGCCGCCGTCGGCTACCGCGCACCGCCCCGAGCTGGCGGGGTGTTCGTGGGAGGCGATGGGTGTGTCGCTGGTGATGCATCCGCGTAATCCCTATGCGCCGACTTCGCATGCGAACGTGCGTATGTTCATGGCGACCAAACCGGATGGCGAGCAGGTGTTCTGGTTCGGCGGCGGCATGGATCTCACGCCTTACTATGGTTTCGAGGAAGATGCGCAGCACTTCCATCAGGCCTGTAAGAATTCGCTCGCGCCGTTCGATCCGTCGTTGCATCCGAAATTCAAGCAATGGTGCGACGAGTATTTCTTCCTCAAGCATCGCAACGAGCCGCGCGGTGTGGGCGGCATTTTCTTCGACGATCTGAGCGTGCCTGATTTTAAGACTTGCTTTGCGATTCAGCAGAGTGTGGGCGACCACTATCTGTCGGCCTATGTGCCGCTACTGGAGAAGCGCAAAGATATGTCTTACGGTGAACGCGAGCGCGACTTCCAGCTCTATCGTCGCGGTCGCTATGTCGAGTTCAATCTGGTGGTTGATCGCGGTACTATTTTCGGCCTGCAATCGAACGGTCGTACCGAGTCCATCCTGTTGTCCATGCCGCCGCTGGTGAAGTGGCGTTACGACTGGCATCCGGAGGCAGGCACGCCGGAAGCAGAACTGTACGACAAGTATCTTGTGCCGAAAGAGTGGATTTAAAACTCTTTTTCAGAAAGTAAGCCAGACCGGAGCGAATTAATCTGTATATGTTTAACGCCGCAAAATTCAAGGATAAGTTGGGCTATTTGGCCGTGATTTTGCTTGTCCTTGGGATGGCGTTAGCGGCAATGGCGGTTGAGCGGCTAAATAACACGCTGCATGCAGAGGCCGTGCGTATTGCGACTCAGGATAGGTTGGCGAATCTGCGCAGCCGCCTGGAGGGTGGTCTTCACGGTGATATTCAGTTGGTCAGAGGGTTGGTCAGTGTTGTCGCCAATAATCCTAAACTGACCCAGGCAGAATTTTCGCGCGCGGCGAAACCGCTGTTTGACGGGGCGACGAACCTGCGCAATATCGGTGCCGCTCCCGATATGGTGATGCGCCTGATCTATCCGGTTGCCGGAAATGAGAAAGCCATCGGGCTGGACTATCGCAAGTCACCGGGCCAGTTTGAAATGGCCGATAGGGTGCGCCGCACCGGACAAATGGCACTGGCCGGTCCGTTACAACTGGCGCAGGGTGGCGGCGGGATCATCGCGCGCATGCCGGTCGTTGCCGAAAATAAATCCGGCGAACAATATTTCTGGGGGCTGATTTCCGCCGTTATTGATGTGGACTCGTTGTATCGCAACAGCGGTTTGCTGGACCAGAATTTGCAGCTGGAAATTGCGATTCGCGGAAAAGATGGTGCGGGTGCGGGTGGTGAGGTGTTTTTCGGGAGCCCCCAGTTGTTTGAGGCCAATCCGGTATTGGCAGATATCCCGCTGCCGAACGGTTCTTGGCAATTGGCGGCCGTGCCGCGCGGCGGTTGGCCGACACAGGCTGATAATGTTTGGACAGTGCGACTGGGTATAGCCCTGATCGGATTGCTGATGATCGTGCCGTTCATTGTGCTATCCCGTGCGCTGCTCGCCTTGGGCCGGGCGCGGAAACAAGCCGAATCGGAGAGGCTGCGTTTGTCGGCCGTGCTCGACTCTACCCCCAGCGTCGCCATCCAGTGGTATGACCGCGCCGGGCGGGTGATTTACTGGAATCGCGCATCCGAGCTGCTGTTCGGCTGGACTAAGCAGGAGGCGCTAGGCAAGACGCTGGGGCAACTCATTTTTACACCCGAACAGGCCCGAAACTTTGCCGACATCCTGGTGCAACTCAACGACACCGATACAGTGCCACCTCCCTTCGATTCCGAGGTAAAACATCGCGACGGTTCTTTGCGGTTTATTCAATCGGTGGTGTTTTCCATACCCGGAGAGATAGAGTCTATTTTCGTCTGCATGGATGTGGATATCACGGATCGCAAACAGGCAGAAGAAGCTCTTTATCAGAGCAGGGCGCAATACCAGTATCTGCTGGACAAAATCGGCGATAGTTTTGTTGTCTACAGCCACAAGGTTCCATCCGGCGAATTGATCTATGTGAGCGAAGGCGTCAGCGCGGTATTCGGGATAGCGAAACAGGACGTCTTGAATAAAACCTGGATGGAGGCGATCAACTGGTTGCCCGAGAGTATTGAGCGTGCCGCTTCGTATCAGCAGCGGCTGTTGAGCGGGGAGTTGAATGTAGCCGGCTTTGAGATGCACTTTATTCATCCTGCCGGGGAAATGCGCACGGTTGGCATCACCACCCACTCGGTCAGGGATGATGCGGGCAATGTAATTCGGCTGGACGGTATTGCGGAAGATATTTCAGAACGCAAAGCGACGGAATCCGTGCTGCGCGAAAGCGAGCAGCGTTTCCGCCAGATGTTCGAGAAGCACTCGGCGGTGATGCTGCTGGTCGATCCGAATTTAGGTGCGATCGTCGATGCCAATCCGGCTGCGGCGAAGTTTTATGGCTATCCGCTGGAATCGCTGCGCGGGATGGAAATCGCTCACATCAATGCGTTAGGCAGTGAAGAGATAGATCAGGCGATGCGGCACGCGGCGGAGGAAAATCGCAATTATTTTGTCTTTGAGCATCGCCTCGCTGACGCATCCACACGTTTTGTCGAGGTGCATTCGTCGCCGATTATCCTGACGCAACAGAAGCTGTTGTTTTCGATCATTCACGATATCAGTGAGCGTAAACAGATCGAGGCCGATCTGCGTATTGCGGCAACCGCTTTCGAGTCCGGAGAGGGAGTTTTGATCACCGATGCCCGCAGCAAAATCCTGCGGGTAAATCGTGCCTTCACGGAAATCACCGGATACCCGGCTGACGAGGTGATAGGCAAGAATCCGAGCATCCTAAGCTCGGGGCTGCAGGGCGCCGACTTTTACGCGCTCATGTGGGAGCGCCTGAGCACGACAGGTTCATGGGCGGGGGAAATTCTGAATCGGCGCCGTAACGGCGAAATTTATCCCGAGCATCTCACCATCACGGCGGTGAAAAACGAGGATGGCGTCGTAACGAACTATGTCGCTGCACTTGCGGATATTACCCAGCGCAAGGCGGCGGAAGAAAAGATTCGGGATCTGGCTTTCTATGATCCGCTTACCCGTTTACCCAACAGACGGCTGCTTCTGGATCGCTTGCAGCATGCCTTGTCTTCCAGCGCGCGTAGCGTAAATTACGGCGCATTGTTGTTTATCGATCTGGATAATTTCAAGGGACTCAACGACACGCTGGGACACGACATCGGCGATCTGTTGTTGCAGCAGGTTGCCCGTAGGCTGAAAACCTGCGTGCGCGAAGGTGATACGGTAGCGCGTCTGGGCGGCGATGAGTTTGTATTGGTGCTGGAAGATTTGAGCGGAGAGGCGTCTGAGGCTGCTTCGCTGACCGAGGCGGTGTGCAAAAAAATACAGATCACACTCAACCTGCCTTTTGAGCTTGGGCATCACGAGCACCACAGCACGCCCAGCATCGGGGTGACCTTGTTCGTGGGGCACCAGACGGAAATCGAGGAGTTGCTCAAGCAGGCCGACATCGCGATGTATCAGGCCAAGAAGGCGGGGCGCAATACGCTGCGATTCTTCGATCCAGTCATGCAATCCATGGTGACCTCGCATATCGAGATGGAGGCCGACCTGCGTCGCGCCGTCATTGAACAGGAGCAGTTTCAGCTGTTCTACCAGCCCCAGGTCGATGCATCGGGCATATTGATCGGCGTCGAGGCCTTGCTGCGTTGGCAGCATCCGCAGCGGGGCATGGTGTCGCCGGCAGAGTTCATTCCGTTGGCTGAAGAATCGGGGTTGATATTACCGTTGGGGCACTGGGTGCTGGCGACGGCCTGCCGACAACTCGCCGAGTGGGCGAAAAAACCGAAAACCGCCGATCTGACGATGGCGGTAAACGTCAGTGTGAGGCAATTCAGTCTGCCTACCATCGTTGAAGAAGTGATCGCGCTGATCGATTATTTCGGTATAGATCCGTCGAAATTGAAGCTGGAAATTACCGAGGGCATGCTGTTCGAGAACGTGGGTGAAATCATCGAAAAAATGACGGCACTCAAGGCGCGGGGGATCCAATTTTCACTGGATGATTTCGGTACCGGTTACTCCTCGCTGCAATATCTCAAACGTCTGCCGCTTGACCAGCTCAAGATCGATCAATCGTTCGTGCGCGATATCGTCAGCGATAGCAATGATCGCGCAATCGTCAAAACGGTCATGGCGATGGCTCGCAGTATGGATCTGGATGTCATCGCCGAGGGGGTAGAAACGGAGGAGCAACGCCAGATGCTGTTGAAGAAAGGTTGCCGGCACTTTCAGGGATACCTGTTCGGCAGACCGGTTCCGATAGAGGAGCTTGAAGCTACTATGAGTCGGTCAGCCCGCATCGGCGATCATTAAATCCAGCCCAAAAGCGGGTCTCGAAACAATGGAACAACTGCAACGTCTCGGAAAATATCAACTCATCCGCATGCTGGGAGCCGGGGCGACCAGTATCGTCTATCTGGCGCACGATGAATTTGCGGATCGGGATGTAGCCATCAAGGTATTGAACCTTGAGATGCTGAATACTCCCGAGTTGGGCAAGGTGTATCGCCGCCAGTTGCATGCTGAAGCCTCGCTTGCCGGGCGGCTTTCGCATCCGCACATCGTCGCGATCTACGATGCAGTCATTGATCCGGATAACTGCTATATCGTGATGCAATATGTCAAGGGCGGCACGCTGGAAAAATACGCCCAGCCCGGTGGCTTGCTGGAAATCTCTCGCGTCGTGGAGATCGTGTTCAAGTGTTGTCGTGCGCTGAACTATGCGCAGTTCAACGGCGTGATTCATCGCGACATCAAACCTGCAAATATCTTGATGGCCGAGGACGGAGAGATTAAGGTGTCCGATCTGGGCGCGGCCATTGTGCTCGACTTGGAACAGACGCAAGTGGATAACATCGGCTCGCCCAGTTACATGTCGCCCGAACAGCTGCGCAATGAGGTGTTGACGCATCAGACCGATATCTATTCGCTGGGCGTTGTGATGTATCGGCTACTGACGGGAAGATCACCCTATACCGCGAAAAATCTGGCCGCACTGACCCATCAGATACTGCAAGGCGATGTGCTGCCGATACGCGGCCTGCGTCCCGACCTGCCGGTCTCGTTGGAGCGCATCGTACTCAAGGCGATGGAAAAGGACTGCGCAGATCGTTATCCGGACTGGAAAAGCTTTGGCGCGGACCTCGCGGCGGCGGGGTCGTTTGAGCAGAAGGACGAGAAGGCCAGCGGGACAGCGCATTTTGTCGATCTGCGCAAGATGCCGCTGTTCGAGAGTTTTACCGATGTAGAGCTATGGGAGATATTGCGCATCGGCGAATGGCAAAAGTTTCCCGCCCAGACCGTGCTGATGCAGGAAGGCGGACTGGGCGAGGATATTTACATCCTCACCGAAGGCATGGCAACGGTGACGCGCTCGGGGCGATTGCTGAATACGATACGTGCGGGTGAAAGCTTCGGCGAGATGGCTTATGTGACCGGCAAGAGCACGCCGCGTTCGGCCACGGTCAGTTCTGCCACAGCGGTCACCATCATGAAGATCGCTCCGTTTAGTTTGGCCAATCTGTCAGATCACTGCCAACTGCACTTCAATCAGGCGTTTTTGAAAATATTGGCCGATCGACTGCGTGTGGCCGACGACCGTTTTGCAAGCCTGCTCAGCTAGCCGCGCAGTTATTGTAGATGTCGAACGGAGGGTGTAAATTGCCCGTTTCAAGCACAAGTTAGCTATTTCAGGATGAGCGGCGCAGTTTTTTTGATGGTTCGTCGTCTTAAATACGGGAGTGCAAGATGGAACACGCAACGCAACAGACTTTGGCATGGTGGGCAACGGACAACTTCATGCCGCACGGCCATTGTTATCTGTGGGTTCCGGAGCTGTTATGGACCTTCGTGATCTCCGAATCCATCATCGTGCTGTCCTATTTTTCCATTCCGTTTGCCTTGCTGTATCTGGTCAGAAAGCGCACGGATCTCCAGTTCAACTGGATGTTCAAGCTGTTCTCGGTCTTCATTTTTGCCTGTGGCATCACTCATCTGCTCGGTATCTGGACCATCTGGTATCCGGATTACTGGCTGGATGCGCTGGTCAACGCATGCACGGCGGCGATCTCGCTGGTCGCGGCCATTCTGCTCTGGCGCTTGATTCCGCAAGCGCTGAAACTGCCCACCACTAAACAGTTGGAAGACACCGTCACCCAACTGCAACAGGAAGTGGTGCAGCGCAAGGCCGTGCAAGCCGAGTTGGTGAGACTGAAAGAGATCAGCGAGCAACGCTTTCTGACGTTGTTCGGTCAGGATGCGGTGGGGGTGGCCGAGATCGAATCAAGTGCGGGTAGTTTTCTCCGGGTCAATCACAAATATTGCGAGCTGCTTGGATATGGTCCGGACGAGATGCTCGGCATCAGTTGCCTCACCATTGTTCATCCGGATGAAGTTTCTGCCATGCGCGAAAAAATGCGCTCGCTGCGAGCATGGGAGCAGGTCGAATTCAATCTGGAGCAGCGCCAACTACGCAAGGATGGCAGCATTATCTGGGTGCATCTCACCGTGTCGCCGATGTGGCAGTCCGACATCGCTCCAAGCGCTTTCATCGTCACCATACAAGATGTCTCGGCACGGAAGAAGAGCGAGCAGCTGCTCAAACAACAGCTCGATGAACTGCAGCGCTGGCATGACGCCACGCTGGGGCGCGAAACCAGGGTGATGGAGTTGAAGCGTGAGGTGAATGCGCTGCTGGCTGATAGAGGAGAGCTGCCGCGCTATCTCAGTGTTGCCGCAGGCGATGATCATGCATAGTCCCGTTACCTTGTCGTCCGCTGCAACACGCCGCTGGGAGCATGCCGAATTCTGGCTGATGCTGGCCAAGGGCTCGGGGTTGTTCAGCGCCACGATCGGCATCCTCGTATTATTCGGCTGGATACTGGATAGCTCTGATTTAAAAAGCATAGAGCCCGGCTGGGTGGCGATGAAGGGCAATGCGGCGCTGGGTTTCGTGCTGTTGGGCTTAAGTCTTTGGTTGAGAGCCAGCAACGTCACTTATGCGAGAAAGTCCTGGCACGTCATGGCTAGCGTACTGGCCAGTATCGTTGCGCTGCTCGGGATGCTGACCTTGCTGGAGTATCTTGCCGGTGTTGATCTCGGTGTCGACCAGCAGCTGTTTTATGAAGCGCCCGGTGCCATCGGTACGTTGGCACCGGGCCGCATGGCACCTGCCTCGGCATGGGGTTTCGTGTTGCTGGGGATCGCGTTGCTGCGGGGCGGCAGCAACGAGCGCGATGCTCGCAGGACGTCGGTGCTCGCTCTTCTGGCGGCACTTCCGGCGCTGGCTTCTGCGCTGATCTATCTCTATAACACCGATAATAGTTATGGACTGGGGCAGTTGTTGCAAATGGCTGTGCATACCGAATTGGCGTTCCTGTTGCTTGCCTGCGGTGTGCTGAGTACTCATGCAGAGCATGGCATCGTACGGTTGCTCAGGTCGCGCGACCGTGGCGGCATGCTCGTGCGCCGCCTGCTGCCGCTCACCCTGTTGTTGCCAGTATTGATCGGATTGCTGAAGCTGACGGGTGATCGTACTCATCTGTTCGAACCAGATTTCGGTGTGGCTGTCGTCGCGCTCACCTATATCGTCATCCTCAGTGCGCTGGTGCTGTGGGGCGCCCGGTTCCTGAAGCGGACCGATGCCGAGCGAGAGGGGATTCTGGCGAACGTCGCTTTGGGCGAAGCACGCTTGCGTACGCTGGTCGATACCATCCCGGATATGATCTGGCTGAAAGATCGGGACGGTGTCTATCAAGCCTGCAATCCTGCCTTCGAGCGCTTTTTCGGTGCGAAGGAAACCGATATCGTCGGCAAGACTGATTACGACTTCGTTTCTCGGGAGCTTGCGGATTTCTTCCGCGCCAAGGATCTGGCCGCGGTTGAGCTCGGGGGGCCGAGCAGGAACGACGAGTGGCTAATATTGGCCGACAGCGGTAGGCGTATTCTGGCGGAGGCCACCAAGGCCCCGATGTTCGATCAGCAGGGCGGACTGATCGGTGTGCTGGGTATCGCGCGCGACATCACCCAGCGTCATGAGTCGGCAGAGTCGTTGCAGCTGGCTCATGCCGAGACCGAGCGTCTGCTGGCAGAGTCGAATCAGGCGAAGCGGGCGCTGCTCAGCGTACTGGAAGACAACAATTCGGCGATGGTGTCCCTGCAGTTGAGCGAGACGGCGTTGCGGAATCGCAATGCCTTCGTCGAGACGCTGCTGGAGAATGCGCCTATCGGCTTCGCGGTGAACACCATGGACGATGGGCGTTTAATTTTCGTCAGTCGCCGCTTCGCCGACACCTATGGCGTATCGCCGGGCGTCATTGAGGCGGCCGGCGATTTTTTCGACAAGGTCTATCCCGATCCGGCGCAGCGCCAACGGATACGGGCGCAGGTGAAGGCCGATATTGATAGCGGCGATCCGGCGCGCATGCACTGGGAGGATGTCGAGTTCACCGCGGTCAGCGGTGAGCGTCGGGTAATCAGCGCGGCCAACCTCCCGTTGCCGGAGCAGAATCAGATGATCTCGATGGTGTGGGACGTGAGCGACCGCCACCGTGCGGAGGCTGCGCTACGCGAACTCAATATGCTGCTGAGATCGTTTATTCGGCATTCTCCGATCTATGCTTTCATCAAGCGCGTGACGCTGCAGGAAAGCCGCACGGTGATGGCCAGCGAAAATTTTCGCGACATGATCGGCATCCCCGGCTCGCAGATGGAAGGCAAGACCATGGCGGAATTATTTTCGCCCGAATTCGCCGCGAAGATCACCGCCGACGACTGGGCTGTGGTCTCCGGTGGAGAGGTGCTGCAACTGGACGAGGAGTTGAACGGGCGCAGCTATACCACGATCAAGTTCCCGATAGCCATGGAGGAAAAGAGTTATCTCGCCGGCTATACCATCGACATCACCGAGCGCAAACAGCTCATGGACGAGTTGGAGCGCCACCGGATGCGGCTGGAAGAGCGCGTGGTCGAGCGCACCGCCAAGCTGGAGGCCGTCAACAAGGAGCTGGAAGCATTTTCTTATTCGGTGTCGCACGACCTGCGTGCACCGTTGCGTTCCATTGCCGGTTTCGTCGAGATGCTTAGGAAGCACAACTATGATGCGATCGACGACAAGGGGCGCCATTACATGGAGGTCATCTCGGAAGCCGCAGTGCAGATGGGGCGGCTGATCGACGATATTCTGACTTTCTCGCGCATCGGTCGTGCCGAGATGGCGCTGGCTCCGGTGAATCTGGATCAGATGCTGGCCGAGGTGCGCAACACGCTGAGCCCACAGACAGAGGGACGCAACATCGAATGGCAGATCGCGCCGTTACCGGAGGTGGACGGGGAGCGCAGCATGCTGGCGCTGGTGCTGCAAAATCTGCTGTCCAATGCGCTGAAATTCACCCAGACGCGGGAAGTGACCCGCATCGAAATCGGTCAGGGCGTGGGCGATGCGCATGAAGTTGTCTGCTACATCAGGGACAATGGGGTAGGATTCGACATGCGTCATGCGGACAAGCTGTTCGGGCTGTTTCAGCGCTTGCATGCGCAGGATGAATTCGAGGGCACCGGTGTAGGGTTGGCGAATGTGCAGCGCATCGTCCAGCGCCACGGCGGACGGGTGTGGGCCGAGGGAAAAGTGAACGAGGGCGCGACGTTCTATTTTGCGCTGCCGAGAAAGGGAAGTTGAGATGAAAACACTGGCACGGATACTGTTGGTCGAGGATAGTCCCAACGATGCCGAGATGACGCTGGAGGCTTTCGCCGAGTGTAATCTGGCCAACGAGGTGGTGGTGGTTCGCGACGGGCAGGAGGCGCTCGACTATCTGCTGCATCAGGGCGCTTACGAGGATGTCGAGTACGCTAACCCGGCGGTGATCCTGCTCGATCTCAAGCTGCCCAAGGTGAACGGCATGGAAGTGTTGCACCGGATCAAGACCGATCCGCAACTGAAGGCCATTCCGGTGGTGATCATGACCTCGTCGCGCGAGGAATGTGACGTTACCGAAGGCTATGCGCTGGGCGTGAACGCCTATGTGGTCAAACCGCTCGAATTTGCGGATTTCGTCGCGGCGGTCAAGGAGCTCGGTGTGTTCTGGGCGCTTATCAATCATCCGCCGCTCGGCAGCGTGCGCAGGAGGGTATGAGATGAGTTTGCCTGAGGTTGCATTAATCAAGCTGCGTGTCCTCAATTTTGAGGATAACAAAAACGACAGCGAACTGATCCAGTCCGAACTCGAAGCCGCATGGGATGAGGTCGAGATGCTGCGTGTGGACACGCGCGCGGCATTCGTGCAGGCCTTGGCTGAATTCAATCCGGACGTGGTGCTGATGGACTTCAATCTGCCCGACATGAACGGTGAGGAGGCATTGCAGATCGTGCGCCAGACGCATCCGGATATTCCGGTACTCATGGTGACCGGTGCGCTCGGGGATGTCGAGGCGGT
>JBBQXA010000083.1:0-11788 GCA_038210095.1 Burkholderiales bacterium | reverse complement strand
GATGGACCTTGTGCTGCGGGTGCGGGCGGCTGGTGTTCGGCCACGGCGCCTTGCCTGCTAAGCCCAAGAGACGCATTAGTCGTTGCACACGTTGGCGATTTACACAGTGGCCTTGCTCCTTCAGGTACGAAACCATCTTGCGGCTGCCGTAAAACGGGCGGCGCGTGTATTGTTCGTTAATCAGGTGCAGCAACTCCAAGCACTGTTCGCTCGCCAGCGCTGGCACGCGCTGTGCATACACCGTAGCTCGTGATACGCCAGCCAGTTCACACTGCCGAACCACCGGCATCACGGCATCAGACTTAATCTAGGCTCGCCCGTTTCCTTCTTCTTCGGACAACAGCTGAGACTACTGTCTCAAATTCGGGATCCACTATAGAAGATTTGCCTGACGAGTCAATATTGATGCATTTGTATCCGCACACGACGCATGCGTTAGGCCAAATTCCTGCAGAATTGACGACTTGAAAGATTATCTACGTTTGCTGATCGGGTAGATTGAATACACATCGGTAGGTGAGAACCCTCAAATCCCCATAGCCGGCACGCTGATCTGAGTGCGGTAGTACCTCACGCGGTTTCCTCCTTGGAGCGGTTGTCCGACGCCAGCCCGGAACGGGCTGCTGCATCTGATCGCTCAGCGCGCGGGGGGCTGACATCCGACAACCCTTCACCATTCGGGTCAGCTTCGCATTATTTCCATCGCCCCCAGTCCAATGAGTTATTGAACCGCTTATAGGTACGCGCGCATCAGAATCATTTGCGCAGGAATGGCAGCATGCGAGCGAGGGTGGTGTCGCGGGTGATGAAGTGGTGCTTCAACGCGGCAACGGAGTGTCCGATTACGGCGGCAAGCAGCAGGTAGTTCAACGTGACGTGGACGAATTCCAGCAGCTTGCCGAGTTCCTTGTCCTTGCCGATCAGGTCGGGCAGAGGCAGCACACCGAACCACACGGTCTGGAAACCCTTGGCAGAACTCATCAACCAGCCGCTGATCGGGATGGCGAGAATCAGCAGGTAGAGCAGGAAGTGCATGCCGTGGGCCGCTATCTTTTCCAGTTTGCCGACGGTATCTGGCAGCGGCGGCGGACGGTGTCCGATGCGCCAGAGTACGCGCAGTACGACGAACATCATTATCGTGACGCCGATCCATTTGTGGAAGCTGTATAGCCTGAGCTTGTTCGGCGACAGCGGCAGGTCGCTCATGTACATTCCCAGCGGGAAGGCGGCGAAGATCAGCAGGGCGATGACCCAGTGCAGGGCGATGGCGGTGCGGGTGTAGCCGTTGGAAGTGGTGTTCATGTTTTGTTCTCCGATGGTTTTCCGGTTCGGGGTCCGACCAGTTTGAATTCGACGACGACTTCATCCTGCACGGCAAGCAGGCCGCCCGCGACCGAGTAGGGTTTGATGCCGAAATCGCTCTGGCGCAGTATGAGGGTGCCGGATACGGCGAGCTGTTCCGGCAGTCCTTCGACGCTCAGCGGTAGTTGCATTTCGCGCTGGTGCCCGTGCATTTCCACGCTTACCGTAGCCGCCAGTCCGGGGGCTTCTCCGACGATGTGCATGGAGCCGATGCGCACGTAGGGGAAGCGTTCCGCCTGCATGTTTTCCTCGCCCAGCATGTGGGTACGTGTGCCTGCGATAGCTTCGGTGTTCATAGTCGAGGTGTAGGCGCTGCCCAGTGTTGCACGGATCGCGGGGTTGTCGATCTCCAGTTGATCAAGACGGAATTCCAGGTCGACGCGCGCGTCCTTTATTCCGCTTGCTGGGATATGTGCGTAGCCGGTGAATTGCGGCGCCGACAGGACGTGGTTGTGTCCCAGCCGGGGAAAGCTTCCTCCGCGAAAGACGTAGATGCGGATGGTCGAGTTTGCCGGGTTCAGTTTGTAGAGGCTGCCGCTGTCCAGCCCGGCATAACGCGCGGCCAGATTGGAGGCGCTACCGTGCTGCGTAACGGGCGGCGGGGGCGTGCAACCGAGTAGTGTGGTGATCAGGGTAATGCTCAGGAGGACGTGACGCCGGTAGTTCATGTTGACCTCCAGTTTATGAGGTTATCCGTGCCGGTCGCGATTGTCGACCAGATGGTCCGGATGATAATCGCTACGGACGAAGGAGAACAACTCGGTCAGCGGCGAATAGGACGAGAGATTGGCGCGGTTGCTGATCGCGAAGCTGGCGAGTGCGCCCAGTGTGGCGGTCAAGCTGCCGGTCTTGCGCCTGAGTATCCACGGTATGGAAATCGAGACGTAGCCGATGCCGACCAGCAGGATGGCCAGTACGGTCAGTGTGCGTTTAAAGCGGCCCAGTGTTCCGCGGGTCAGCCACAGGTCGAACACGACGGAGCGGTGGGCGATTTCTTCACGGGCGTGCTGTGAAAACAGCTGGCGCGCAAAGGCAGACTGGAAGTCCAGCCTTGCTTCCTGTGCTATGTAGACCTTGGATAGTACGGCGGTGAAGTGTTCCAGTGCGGCAGCCAGCATCAGTCGGTTGGACAACGACAGGCGTTTGCGGGTGCCGTCCAGAAGGCGATCGAGTAGCGGCAGGCCGGGCGGCGTATGGCCGAGGTAGGCCAGCAGCGTATGGTTGAATTTTCTGTGTACGCGCGTGTGTTCCGCTTCCTCGCGGACGAAGGTTAGGCAACGTTCCCTGAGGAGCGTGGGGGTATGTTCGGACAGGCCCTCGGTGACCGTGCGGATGAAGAACTTTTCCAGCACCGGAGTGACGAGGCTGACCGACTCCATGATGCTGGAGGTGACGGCGCTTGTGTTGCACCAGGTGCCGGATAGGTCTTCCGGGGTAGTCAGTTGATCCAGTTGTTGCATGCTTTCCTCAATTGTCGGGCCTCGATATCCCGGCTTCTATTTTTCGGTTTCCGTACGGGCGTCTAGCGCTGCGAAGGTATCGGGTTCGATCCGGTAATGCTCATCTCCGCTGTAGACCTCGACTTCGGTCAGCACACGATCTGCTGTGGTGACGGTCAGTTTGCTTGCCGCCAGCGCACCAGACTCCTTGCGCATGGTTTTCTTCACCATAAAACTGCGGATCGGGTTGTGATGGCGGTCAAGCAACTGGGTACGCATCGCGAGCTTTGCATCCGGATCCACGCAGCTTATGACCTCGTGAATGGATGAGTTGTTCCCCGCGGCCAGAGAATGAATCGGGGTGCAGCTACGCCCGGCTATCTGTTCGACTGCGCCCGAACTCTGCTGTGACCAGTTCCACCAGGGGGCAAGCATGTCCCAGAGTACCAGCCCAGAGCCGAACAGCGGCTCGGCAGGGTCGACGTTTTTGATCGCGTGGACTGTCGTGTAGGCGATGGCCCGTATGCGTCCCTCGTTGTTGCGCTCTGCGGCGAAATAGCGGTTTCGTACCGTGTCTGGCGAGATGCCGCGTATCAGCAAACGTTGCCCGTTCGCGTCGATCTGGCCGATGACGGCGATCTTGAACGGTAACGCGCGATGACCGTCGGACTGGATTACGGTGACATTCATGCGCGCAGAAAATCCGTCGGAGTTGCGTGCTTGCCGCATCGCTTCGGCCAGCGCGGGAGCAGACGTTTCGGCTCCTTGAGAGGGGGGCGTGAAAGTCAGCAGCAAAAGCAGGGCTGCGAGTTTAATCATTCCTGTCTCAGCGCGTGCGACGGCAGCAGGCGTGCGGCCTTGATGGCCGGATACAGGCCACCAAAGATGCCGAGCAGCACAGACAGACCCAGCACGCCGAATAGGAATGGGGCGGAGAACACGGCATCTATTTTCCCGCGCATCAGCTCGATATGTTCCAAGCCCCAAGTGACCGCAATGCCCAGCACGATGCCGAGTGCGCCGCCCAGCAGGGTGAGGATCACGGATTCGCTGATGATGAGTTTGATGACGGTGCGGGGCTGCCATCCCAACGCCAGCAGGATGCCGATTTCGCGGGTGCGCTCGTTGATGCTCATCAGCATGGTGTTGAATACCACCAGCGCGCCGACCAGCCCCGCGATCAGGATGGTGGCATTGCTCATGGCTTTGGAGATGCGCACGACGGCATTTTTCTGTACCAGTTCGCCCGAGGTGATGGCGATGAAGCCGGGTAGAGCCTTGCGAACCTGCAGCTTGATGTTTTCGATGTCGGCCTCGGAGGTCTGCCCATCCAGCTTGATGTTCAAAATGTTGACCTTGCCCGGCTTGTCGGTCACCTGCTGCGCCTGACTCAGAGTCATCAGTACCGCGCCATTTTCGATCGTGGCCGAACTCTCGAAGATGCCGACGACCTGAAAGGCATTGCCTTCGATTTCAATTTTATCGCCGATTTTTCTGTGCAGCAGTTCGGCGGCGAGCGAGCCGATCACGACGGCCGCCTCGGCATCGTCGTTCATCCAGCGTCCATCGCGCAGTCGGAGGTGCTCCCACAGGTAGCTGTCGTGCGCCCAGCCGAATACGAATACGGGCGGCGCATCCTCGCTGATGGTGAGCATTTCGCTGAGTAGCCCGACGACTTCCTGTATATGCGGCAGGGTCAACAGCTTCTGGCTGACTCCTGCGGACAGAAAGGGCGAGGGCATGGTGTTTTCACTGGCGATACGGGTCACGATCAGGTCGGTGCCGCGCGCGTCGTTGGCCTTTTGCCAACTGGCTTCGAAGCCCCATGCGATGCTGGTGAGGGCCACCACGGCGGCGATGCCGAGCGAGATCGCGCTTACTGTCAGGCTGGTGCGTGCCGGGCGACGATAGAGGTTGTCGAGGGCGAAGTGGAACAGATTCATATATGGGCCTCCGGTTCGATCTTGCCGTCGCGCATATGAATGACACGGTCGGCGCGGGCAGATACGCTGGGATCATGGGTGACTATGATGACGGTCAGTTCCTTTTCCTTGCGGATGTCGTTGAGTACATCCAGCACATGGGCGGCGTTGGCGCTGTCCAGGCTGCCGGTGGGTTCATCGGCGAGGATGACGTCGGGATCGTTGATCAGTGCCCGGGCGATGGCGACGCGCTGGCGTTCACCGCCCGACAGCTTGCCGGGAAAGTGATTAAGTCGATTGGCTAAGCCGAGGCGGATTAGCAGGGCGCGGGCGCGCTCTTCGTTATCGCTGGCCGAGCCGGGAACGCCTATGGTGGGAACCAGCACATTGTCCAGTGCCGACAGGGTGGGGAGCAGATGAAAGGACTGGAAGATGAAGCCGATGTTCTGCCGCCGGAACAGCGACAAATCGCGAATTTCAGAATAAGGCCGGGCGCGAAAATAGATTTCGCCCGAGGTCGGGTTGTCCAGCGTGCCGATCAGGTTTAGCAGGCTGGATTTTCCGCAGCCGCTGGGGCCGACGATGGCGACGAACTCGCCTTCGCGGATTTCCGCGTCCAGTCCGTTCAGTGCGCGGGTCTGGCCTTCATCGAAACTCAGCATCAGATTCTCGGCGCGTACTATGGTGTTGTTTGATGAACTTATGGATTCCGGATTAAGTGACATCGGCTTATCGCTTCCCAGCATGAGTTTTATTGCTGGCAACTTGCAGTGTCAGGCGGATTTTGACCGGAATGTCTTCGGCGATGATGCCGCCCTCATTCCATACCCCGCGACCGATGCCGAACTCACTGCGATGGATGACGAACAACCCGGTGATAACAGTCTTACCGCTGGGCTGTTCGGCGCTGCTAAAACGAACGACGAGTGGGCGTTCGGTGTTGCGGATGTTCAGTGTGCCGGTGGATTCATACTGATTGCCGCCCAGTGTGCGTGTCGAGGTATTTTTGAAGGTCGCATAAGGGGCATTAGCCTTGTCCAGCCAGTCTGAATTTACCGCGATCTCATCGGCTTCATCGTTGCCCGTGGTTAACGAGCCGATTTCTATGCGCAGTTCGGTAGTGGATTTTTCCGGTGTGGCAGGGTCGAAATCAACTGTGGCATTAAAGCGTTCAAATTCGCCCGTCACCGGAACGCCCATTTGTATTACGGTGAATTCAATCCGACTTTCAGCTGGAATCAGGGCAAGTGGAGCTGCCACGGTGCTGATCGAGGTAGAAAATAGACAAGTCGCCAGCAGGATGGGATAAATTATTTTCACTATGGATCCATATTTCGAGTGGGAAATCTCAAGCGCGCGGATTTTAAGTCGTTTAAATAGATAGTCCAAGCAATTAATACCGTAACGGGTACAAGGATAGGCGGCTATATCCTGCGGTTAAATAAAAAGTGAGGGCTTGAAAAACTTATATACATCCCCCATGTCAGAGTCCGCTGGCAGTTCTTGGCATTCTACCGGCAGATGAGACCGAGTGGCCGATGGCAAGTTCCTGACAGTTAAATGGGTAAGCGATTTTTTATGGAGATTGTATGAAACGTATTTTTCTGTTCATTGTGACAAATATGGCGGTGTTGTTCGTGATCAACATCACGTTGCGTCTGCTCGGCGTTGATCGCTGGGTTAGCGAGACCGGTGCCATCAACTTCAATGCGCTGCTGGTCTTGTCGGCGGTGATCGGATTTTCCGGCTCTATTGTTTCGCTGCTGATGTCCAAGTGGTCGGCCAAGCGCATGGTTAATGCCCAGGTTATCGAACATCCGAATGATCCGACCGAGCGCTGGTTGCTTGAGACCGTGCGGCGTCAGGCTGATGCTGCCGGTATCGGCATGCCGGAAGTGGCGATCTATGATGCTCCTGATGTGAACGCCTTTGCTACTGGCTGGAACCGCAATTCCGCATTGGTGGCGGTGAGCACCGGACTGCTGCACAGTATGAGCCGTGATGAGGCGGAGGCGGTGCTGGCACATGAAGTAAGTCATGTGGCTAACGGTGACATGGTGACGCTGGCATTGATTCAGGGGGTGGTTAATACCTTCGTGATCTTTCTGGCCAAGCTGTTCGGATACTTCGTCGATCGTGTGCTGTTGAAGAATGACGGACGTGAAGGGCCCGGTATCGGCATGTTTGTGGCCGAGATTGCGGCGCAATTGGTACTGGGCGTGCTGGCCAGTGTGATCGTGATGTGGTTCTCGCGTCAGCGCGAATTCAGGGCCGATGCCGGAGCTGCGAATCTGGCCGGGCGCGAGAAGATGATTGCCGCATTGGAGCGTCTGAAGGGGAATCACGAGCAGGCGACGCTGCCGGAGCAGATGGCGGCATCCGGCATTTCCGGCGGGAGTGCATTTTCCAAGCTGTTCATGACTCATCCTCCGCTGGATGAGCGTATTGCGGCATTACGCTCCGGTCGTTGAGTTAATTCCCGGTAGAAATGAAAAGGCCCGCAGTTGCGGGCCTTTTTCTTGGTCATGACTCAGCGCAGGTAACCGGGCTGTGCCAGCCAGAGTCGGTGAATGGCGCGCCGCGAAGCTTCAGCCTGACTTTCCGGGGGCTCGGGCTGTGACAGGTTGGCCTGGGAGTTTAAATCAGACTCGGCCGGGGTAGGTGATGCCTGTGATGTTTCGGCGGTGCGATTGGCAGGAGTTGGTTCCAGTTTTGCCGCGGGTTGAGTGCTAGCCGGTTCTGGGGCAATCTCATCCTCGTCGTCGAATTCGTCGTAATCAATAGGCGGGTTACCGTCGTATACCAAGCTCTTGCGGCGCAGCAGATAAGCGTCGCGAATATAGGCATAGCGGTCAATCACGGCTGCATCCAGCACTTTTTCTTGCTTGAGGAGTTCGGCGCGTCGGCTGACAAGTTTGGTCAGATACAGCTGATTGCGGGTGGGGACATGGCTGACGCGGGGCAGTCTGCTGACTTGTCCGTCCGCATAGAGCCCCGCACTGTCGCGCACATTGCTCGGGCCGAGCACGGGCAGGACGACATAGGGGCCGGGTCCGATGCCCCAATACCCTAGCGTCTGACCAAAGTCCTCATTGTGTTTCGCCAGTCGCATGGAGGCGATATCGAACAATCCACCCACACCTACCGTGGAATTGACCATGACGCGCATGGCGTCGGAGAAACCCTGTTTGAACTTGAACTGCAGAACGTCATTTGCTGTGACGACAATGTCGTCCAGATTGGAGAAAAAGTTGCCAACCATGATTTTGACGGGCAGTGGCATGGCGGCGTCATAACCGCGTGCAACCGGCTTGGCGATGGCCTTGTCCAGCGCGTCATTGAACTGGTACATGCCACGATTGAATCCTTCCAGTGGATCGGTTGGATTGCTAGTGTGGGTGGCGCAGCCGCTGCTCAGTGCGGCGACAGTGAGTCCAATAAGTAACTTGGCAGTCGACTTTTGAGCATCAAGTTGTCTCACCCTAAAGAGGCGGCAGGAATTCATTTTTTTGTCCGAGTACAGGTAGTTGTGTCGATTATAGCGATGGGGGTGGGTTTCAGCAAAGCTATCCGATCTAGCATTCAGGTTGGCGGTGTTTGAGCTTCAAGTGCGCCGATGTGGAAGCCAAAATGGCCGGTGCGGCGATCTGAAAAATAGTGCTCCAGACTATATTTAACCGGTCGAAAGGCAATTTCATCCCAGGGAACTTCATCTTCGGTAAACAGTTTGACTTCAAGGCTTTCCTGTCCTGGACTGAAATCAAGGTCTTGCAGTCGGGCGCGGAACAGTAGATGAACCTGATTGATGTACGGCAGGCTGTACATTGAGTATAACTCACCGATCTCAATGCGGGCATTCGCTTCTTCCTGCGTTTCGCGGATGGCGGCTTCGGTGGTTGATTCGCCGTTTTCCATGAAGCCGCCCGGCAGTGTCCACAGGCCGTAACGCGGCTCAATGGCGCGGCGACACAGCAGTATTTTACCTTGCCATTCAGGGATAGAGCCGACGACCAGGTTGGGATTCTGGTAATGAATGGTGTCGCACGAGGTGCAGATGTGCCTCGGGCGATTGTCGTCCTCAGGGCAGCGCAACTCAACGGGCGCGCCGCAGCCGGGACAGAAGTTTATTTCCAGAATTGCCACCAGCTTTTCTGCGGCTTGAGTACTTCGGTTTCGGGGCGCGGGCCACGGTTTTTTGCCAGCACACTTCTGGTATCGTCGCGCAGGTCGGTCATGCCCATCGCATCGTAGCTCTCCGCCATGACTTCCAGCGCTTCGTGCGTGGATGGGCTGTGTGGATATTGCTGAATAATTCCTTGGGCACGATTGACCGCGGCAATATGTGCGCCCCGGCGCTGATAGTAGCGCGCGACGTGCAGTTCATATTGTGCCAGTGCATTCGTCAGGTACTGCATGCGCAATCTGGCATCCGGTGCATATTTGCTGTCAGGGAAGCGTGTCGTCAAATCCTTGAATGCATCAAACGAATCCTGCGCGGCCTTGGGATCGCGCTCGGTTGGGTCTTGTCCGCTCAGTGATTTGAGCACACCTATTTCGCCGTTAAATTTGATCAATCCCTTCAGATAGTAGGCATAGTCGACGTTGGTGTGATTGGGATATTGCTTGATGAAACGATCTGCGGAGGCGATCGCCGGATAGGGTTCGTCATGCCGATAGCGGGCATAGGCTGATTGCAGCAGCGCCTGTTGGGAATAACGACCATAGGGGTAGCGCGATTGCAATTTATCAAACAGATCGGCAGCCTTGCTGTAGTTGCTGTCGTTCATTTCGGCCATGCCCTGAGCATAGAGCTCTTCGGCAGAGAACAGGGCGGTTGGCTCGGTCCCGTCCGGCAAAGGCGAGAACAAGCTGCAAGCGGTTAACGTTAACAGCAGGAATACGGCTAAACTATGGCGCATGACTGAATCCGAAAAAAATTTAGGCGATTATAACTTAAACGCCCCCGAGCTCCATTTTGTCGTGCCGAACGACTTTGGAGGAATGCGCTTCGATCAAGCGTTAGCAAAATTACTGCCTGAATATTCGCGCAGCCGCCTGCAGGAGTGGATCGCATCGGGCGATGCAACCCTAGATGGGGTGAGTGGTCTGGCCAAGCAGAAAGTGTGGGGGGGGGAAGCGATCACGGTGTTGCCGCAATCCCATCCTGCCGAGCAGCCGTATCTGGCTGAGGACATCGCGCTGGACATTGTCTACGAAGATGAAACCTTGCTGGTGCTCAATAAACCGGTCGGGCTGGTGGTACATCCGGGCAGCGGCAACTGGGAGGGGACGCTGCTTAATGCCCTGCTGCACCATTCTCCACAGCTTGAAGGCGTGCCGCGTGCCGGTATCGTGCACCGACTGGACAAGGACACCAGTGGTTTGCTGGTGGTGGCTAAAACGCTGATTGCGCAGACCTCATTGGTACGCCAGTTGCAGGCGCGTAGCGTGAAGCGTGAGTATCTTGCGCTGGCATGGGGCGAGTTGCGCTATGGCGGTTTTGTGGATCAGCCCATTGGTCGTCATCCCTCACAACGCGTCAAGATGGCCGTGGTGGAAGACGGGAAGCCAGCCGTTACGCACTATCAGGTTGAAGAGAGCTTTCCCAGTTGCACCCTGTTGCGCTGTCGTCTGGAGACGGGGCGCACCCATCAGATTCGCGTGCATATGGCTTCTATCGGCCATCCGCTGGTCGGTGATAGCGTGTATCTGAATGGCAAACCGAAATGCGTGCCCGAATTGCGTGAATTGCTGCACGGCTTCCCGCGTCAGGCACTGCATGCGACGCGTCTGGCACTGGAACATCCGGAAACCGGGGAGACCATGGAGTGGCAGGCAGCGATGCCGGAAGATATGCGGCAGTTACTGCAACAGGTACGCAAGGCGTTGCATGAACCTGCTTGATCATTGCATCCGGCCCGACTGGCCCGCACCTGCCAACGTTCGGGCGCTGCAAACCACGCGTCATGGCGGAATGAGTTGTGCACCCTATGACAGTTTCAATCTGGGTACCCATGTTGGCGAAGCTCCACTGGTGGTGGCGCGCAATCGCATGCTGCTAAATCGCATCCTGCCCAGCGAACCGGTATGGCTGGAGCAGGTGCACGGCACAGCGGTTGCCCGTGCTGATGCAGCCAGTTGCCGGATTCAGGCGGATGCCTGTATTGCGAAAAAACGAGGGGCGGTCTGCGTGGTGATGACGGCTGATTGCCTGCCGTTACTGTTATGCGATGAACTGGGTACGGTGGTCGGCGCGGCCCATGCCGGATGGAAAGGGCTGGCGGCCGGGGTGATTGAGGCGACCGTGCATGAGATGGCGGTTTCCCCGCCGCAGGTGATGGCATGGTTGGGCCCCGCCATTGGACCGCAGGCATTTGAGGTGGGCGATGATGTACGCGCGGTCTTCGTTGGGGAGCACGCCGAGGCCGAAGCCGCTTTTGTCCAAACACAGCCGGGCAAGTGGTACGCCGATCTTTATGCGTTGGCGCGGTTGCGTCTGGCCGCGCTCGGCATTACGCGGGTATATGGCGGCTACCACTGTACCTTGAGTGAACCCGAGCTGTTTTATTCCTATCGGCGGGATGGTGTGACCGGACGTATGGGGAGCTTCATCTGGCTGGAGTAAGGCGAATCACGCCGAAAACTACTGCGCGACTTGCCTTGCCCGCAAGGGACAGATTGGCGTGTACACAGCCCCCTTCCGTTTGCTACGTTTTCTCGAAGTTCTTGGTAGTGGCGGCAGTATGCGCGCCAAACGGCTATAATCCGCGACCCGATTGACTGATTGAATTTAATGACCGTTCTGCTTTGGATAGTCTTAGCCTGCGTTGCCGGCGGCGTATTAAGCGTGCTCGGCGCAGCCATGCTTGCGTATCACGCCCGCTTGCAACGCTATCTGGGCGCGATGGTGAGCTATGCAATCGGTGCGCTGCTGGGGGCGGTGTTTCTGGATATTCTGCCGGAAGCAATCGAACTAACCACCAACGTGGCGGCACTGAGTGGGACGCTACTGTTTGGCATCATGCTGTTTTTTGTTCTGGAAAAGCTGGTGTTGTGGCGGCATTG
>JBBQXA010000082.1:0-11830 GCA_038210095.1 Burkholderiales bacterium | reverse complement strand
CAGTGTGGCGGTGGGGCAGGGAGTGGTATTGCCGCTTTCCTCTGCTCCCGCGACGATATCCAGCCGCGCAAAGTCTTTCACGCGGACGAAAAATTGCTCCGCATCGAGGAAGAGCTCTTTGGGCTCCAATAACGGATGTTGCGGATCGCCCCTGAGCAGGTTGTAGCGCGAGGCGGCGTCCTTGCCGAAGGAGGCGATGGCCTCGTCCACATCGTGGTGCAGACACAGCGTCGCGTGTTTGGGAAGATAGTCGAACAGTGTTGCGGTCTTGTCGAAAAACAGCGGCAGATAATATTCGATGCCGGAGGGAGCGTTGCCCTTGCTCACATCCTTGTAGATGCGCGATTTCGACGGATCGCCCTCGAAGCGTGCGCGGAAATTCTGGCGAAAGGTGGCCTGCCCCTTGTCGTCCAGCGGGAACTCGCGCGCGGGCAGCAAGCGTATCTCGGGTACCGGATACAGTGTGCGCTGGGTATCCACGTCGAAGGTCGCGATGGTGTCGATCTCGTCATCAAACAGGTCGATGCGGTAAGGCAACACACTGCCCATCGCGAACAGGTCGATGATACCGCCGCGCACGCAGTATTCGCCGGGGGTAAGCACCTGCTGTACATGGCTGTAACCGGCGAAAGTCAGTTGTTCACGCAATTGCGCCACATCCAGTTTTTCGCCGCGCTTGAGGAAAAAGGTATAAGCGGCCAGATGCTCGACCGGCGGCAGCGGATAGAGCGCGGTGGTGATCGGCACGACCACCACATCGCAGGCAGAGCTGCGCACATGGTGCAGGGTCGCGAGACGTTCAGAAATTAGATCCTGATGCGGGGAGAAGTGATCGTAGGGCAGCGTTTCCCAGTCCGGCAGCAGGTGTACGCGCAGATTCGGTGCGAAGAACGGGATCTCATCCACCAGCCGCTGCGCCTCCAGTGCATTGGCGGCAATCACTACCAGCGGGTTATGGTCGGCGGCATATTGCGCCAGTGCCAGCGCATCGGATGAGCCGATTAATCGGGTGTAGCGCGGTCGGGTATGTTTGGAGTTGAACAGCATCAGTAACGGGATGGGAGACGGCTAGAAAAAGGCGTGCATTATAAGCCAGTCGAAGCGGTTTCCTTTACAATCGCAGCCATGTCTGAATTTCACGCTTTGGTTCCCGCCGCCGGTTTTGGCGCGCGCATGGGTCACGAACTTCCCAAACAGTATCTGCCGCTCGCGGGCAAGCCGATGATCGCCCACGCGCTTGAGACGCTATGCGCCTGCCCCGAGCTGTCCACGGTATTCGTGGTGCTGTCCCCCGGCGACACGATGTTTCACGACTATGACTGGTCGCATTGCGGTGAGAAATTACAACCGCTGTACTGCGGCGGCGACACCCGCGCCGAAAGTGTGGCGAACGGCCTGCTGGCCTCCGAGCTGGAGCCGGATGAGTGGGTGCTGGTGCATGATGCAGCACGCCCCTGTTTGACGCAGGCGCACTTGAGCAAGCTGATAGACGAGCTGCGTGATGATGCGGTTGGAGGCATTTTGGCCGTGCCGGTGGCCGATACGTTGAAACGTGCCGAAGCACCACAACGTATCGCCTGTACCGAGCCGCGTGTAGGGCTGTGGCAGGCGCAGACGCCGCAGATGTTCCGTGTTGGCCTGCTGGCGCAGGCGTTAATTCAATGCAAGAACGTTACCGACGAGGCTTCCGCCATCGAGGCGATGGGCTTGCATCCAAAATTGGTGGCGAGTGATTCGACCAATTTCAAGGTAACTTATCCGCAGGACTTGCGACTGGCAGAGTTGCTGCTTAAACAGAAACTGTAGATCGGGTTTAAACCCGACTGTCGGATTGAAATCCGACCTACGTCAATGAGGTATTAATATGCGTATCGGACAAGGTTTTGATGTTCACCAACTGGTGGAGGGCCGCAAGCTGATTATCGGCGGCGTGGACATTCCCTATGAAAAAGGGTTGCTCGGGCATTCCGATGCGGACGTGTTGCTGCACGCGATCTGCGACGCGCTGCTGGGTGCGGCGGCACTGGGCGACATCGGCCGTCACTTCGCCGATACCGACGCGAAATTCAAGAATATCGACAGTCGCATTCTGTTGCGCGAGACGCTGCATCTGGTGCGTGCCCAGGGTTACCGTGTCGCCAATCTGGACGCGACCATCATTGCGCAGGCACCCAAGATGGCGCCGCATATACATATGATGGTAGAGAACATCGCCGCCGACCTGCGCATTGAAAAAAGTGCGGTCAACGTCAAGGCAACCACCACTGAAAAACTGGGCTATACCGGACGCGGCGAGGGAATCGCGGCGCAAGCGGTAGTCCTGTTGCTGGCAGATAACTGATGCGCGTACTGGCTTTGGAGACTTCCACCGAATACTGTTCGGTCGCGTTGTGGCTGGACGGTGCTGTTGTTGAACGTTGCGAGCTCGTCGGGCAAAAGCATTCTGAAATGCTGATGACCATGCTGGCCGAACTGTTGCACGACACGGGTGTAACACTGGCACAGATGGACGGCATTGCATTCGGCATGGGGCCGGGTTCGTTCACCGGAGTGCGTATTGCCTGCGGGGTTGCGCAGGGACTCGCGCTGGGCGCGGACTTGCCGGTGGTGGGTGTGTGCACATTGGAGGCATTGGCCGAAGCCTCCGGTTGCGGCAAGGTAATCGCGATACTGGATGCGCGCATGAATGAGTGGTATCACGCCGTCTATGAGCGACAGGGCGAAGACTGGATTGAGGCAAGCGAACCCTGTCTGTGCAAACCCGATGCCGCCCCTGTGGTGAAAGGTGACAACTGGTATGCGGCAGGTAGCGGCTGTGCGTCCAATAGCGAGGCGCTGCAAGCGCGCTATGCCGGGCAACTGGCGGGGGTGGATGGAACTGTTGTGCCGCAGGCGGCTGCGATTGCAGTTCTCGGCGCGCGTCGTCTTGCGCGGGGCGAGGGAGTGGATGCGGCGCTGGCATTACCGCTGTACCTGCGCGACAAAGTGGCGTTGAAAACGAGCGAACGGGAAGCGGCACGTTGATGCGGGCGATGACCGATGCCGATCTGGATGCGGTACTGGCTATCGAGCACTCGGTCCAGGCCTATCCCTGGACGCGGGGGCAGTTCGCGGATTCATTGCATGGCGGGCATCTGTGCTTTGTGGACGAGATCGAGGATGAGCTGCGTGGCTATGCCATTTTGATGCCGACAGTGGATGAGGCCGAGTTGCTGACCATAGGCGTGGCGACCTCGCAGCAACGCCAGGGAATAGGGCGGACAATGTTGGTGGCGATGCTGGAACTGGCGCGCGGCAAAAATATGCTGCGCGTTTTTCTGGAAGTGCGCGCAGGCAATGACGCCGCCATCGCGTTGTATCGCAGTGCGGGTTTTCTCGAAGTCGGGCTGCGGCGCGGTTATTATCGGAACATGAGTGGCAACGAAGATGCGCTGGTGATGGCGTGCGAATTATCGGGTGAGGCAAATGGATAGGAATGAAGCGGTATTGCGCGAGTTGAATCTGTATCCGCAGTGGGTATTGCGTGAGCCGCCCGCAGCCGAGGCGGATCATGCTGCCACCGCAGTGATGGAATCGGCGCCGCCCGCAACGGTGCCGTTGGAAACGCCTGTGGTGTCCGCGCAGATCGTGCAAGCCGCAGCGATCAGTGCTGATTCGGTTGCTCTGGAAAGAGTTGCTAAAGGGGTAGTTGAACCCATGCCGCGAGAGGCTGAGCCGCTTCCCGTCGTGGCGGAGCATGAATCTGCTTACCCTCATGATGGCGCATACGATGATATTACGCCGGACGAGCGGGGGGGCGATGAATATCTGCCCTCTGAACCGGAAAAGGTGCGGGAGCCATTTTTCGATTTTGACTGGCCACGACTCAAGCAGACGGTACACGACTGCAACACGTGCGGATTGCGCGCAGGCTGTACGCAAACTGTGTTCGGCACCGGCGACGAGCAGGCCGACTGGCTGTTTGTCGGCGAGGGCCCAGGTGAGGACGAAGATGCGCGCGGCGAGCCGTTCGCAGGACAGGCCGGCAGGTTGCTCGACAACATGCTGCTGGCTTTGAAATTGAAACGCAGTCGCAATGTTTACATTGCCAATGTCGTCAAATGCCGTCCACCCGATAATCGGGTGCCGCATGTCGATGAAGTGGCCGCCTGTCTGCCTTATTTGCAACGCCAGATACAACTCATTCAGCCCAAGGTCATCGTCGCACTGGGCAAAACCGCAGCGACGGCCTTGCTCGGATCGCACGCAGCACTCGGCCCGTTACGCGGCCACGTCCACGATTACCTCGGCACACCGCTGATTGCAACCTATCATCCCGCTTACCTGTTGCGTAGTCCGCAAGATAAAGCCAAGGCATGGCGCGATCTGTGTCTGGCGCAGCAGGTGATATCGGAGAAATCCTGAAGCGGAGATATCAGGCAATCTCCTGTTGATGCTAGGAAGTTGCTGATTCTGAATGTAATCGAAAAATAGTGTAGTAGTATGCTCGAACACTTGTTGATCGGGGTTCCCGGATGACGAACACCTTTTATCTGTCCAAGCAAATTGCGCTGGCTCTTTTTGTCATATTGGCATCCAGCGTGATTGCGATAGAAGCGATCGACCAGTCACGTGTGCGCGAGGAATATGTACAAGAGCGCTCCGTGTATCTCGACAAGTTTATTCAGACTCAAGGGATGCGTCTGAAGCAGCAGATTGAAGTGTTGCGTCGGGATGTGTTGTTTCTGTCGAATACGCCGCCTGTCGCCGGCATTATCCGGGCCAAATTGAATCACGGGATGGATCCGCGTGATGGCAATAGTCAGGCAAAGTGGGCGTCTCGCCTAGCGTCTATATTCAGTGCATTTTCACTCGGGCATTCCGGCCACCTCCGGATCAGCTATATCAGCATGGCCGATGGCGGCGATGAGATTGTGGCCGTATCTAGCCGCGATGGTCAGGTGGTATCGGTTATTCATGGCGGAAAGCCGGCTGCCGATGTAAGTGAGGACATCGGCAATGCGTTGAAACTTACAGACGGTGAGGTGTATCTTTCCAAGTTCGAATATCTGCAGGAATGGGCGGGAGCACGGCGCTTTCCGGTGTTGCGTGCAGTAACGCCGATCTATGCGCCATCCGGTAAGGCTTTCGGTGTGCTGATGGTCGAAGTGGATGCAACTGTGCTGCTGAAATCGTTCAGTGATGGGTTGTCCGCAGATATCGAAGCCTATATCGCCAACAGAGCCGGGCAATATCTCGTCGTTCCAGATAGCAGTCGCAATCTGGATGTACAGGATTACGGCAATATTGCAGCTGATTTTCCGGTATTGGAGCGTCTGCTCCGATTGCATGAGGGAGGTACGCTGCCCGCGCAGGGTACCCTGCAGACCAAGGACGGGCAGTTGCTCTCGGCTTCCCGCTTGTATTTCGACTCCGCTGATCCGAGCCGGTTTCTGGCGTTGATCTATCGCACCCGGGATGTGATGAGCGGACAGAAAATGTTTGCGCTTCCGACCGGAAATATCGCCCTAGCCCTGTCTTGGATGCTGTTGATTGGTGTGTTGGTCTATTTCTGGCTGCGCAGGAAATTCATTCCGCTCGAACAACTGGCACAGGCTGCAGACAGGATCGCGGCAGGCGAACGCGAAATCTTCCTGCCCGAGAAGGCAAGTGGGGAGATTGGCCGATTATTGCGGGCGGTCGATATCATGCTCAAACAATTGTTGCGGCGGGAGCGGGATGCCAAACAGGTGAATGCTGAACTTGAGCAACAGGTCAAGCAGCGCACCGGCGATTTGGAGTTCAGTACCAAATTGCTCAAGGATGCAGTTGAACAGGGGAAGTCGCGTCAGCAAGAGTTGCAGTTGCAGTTGCGGCGTAACCAGGTGCTGATGACGACATCAATGGATGGCATCCATGTCATGGATATGCAGGGTAATCTGATCGAGGCCAACGATGCGTTTTGTCGCATGCTGGGCTATAGCCGGGACGAGGTCGTCAAACTGAATGTGGCTGACCTGGATGTGCAATGGTCGGCAGAAAAGTTGCGCGAACGCTTTAACTCCCTGATCGGTAAGACGGAATTATTCGAGACGGTGCATTGCCGCAAGGATGGCTCATTGATTGATGTCGAGATCAGTGCCGCTGGCGTTGAGTTGGATGGTAAGGGATTCCTGTTTGCCTCCAGTCGTGACATCACCGAACGCAAGCGTGCCGAGGGGGTGATGAAACAGCATGAAAGAGTCATTCAAACCGCGATTGATGGATACTGGATGACCGACCTGAGTGGCATCTTGTTGGAGGTCAATCAGGCTTATGCCGATATTTCGGGCTATTCGATCGAAGAACTGGTCGGGATGCATATCAGTCAACTGGAGGCGAATGAACGGCCGGAAGAGGTCAAGGCGCACATGGAGAAGATCATTGCTCACGGCTTGGACCGCTTTGAAACCAGACATCGCCGCAAGGATGGACATATTGTCGATATCGAGGTGTCGGCCAACTATATGGCCGAGACAGAACATGTGTTCGTGTTCTGTCATGACATCAGTCAGCGCAAGCAAGACGAGGAGATGCGTCAGATTGCCGCTGTGGCGTTCGAGACCCAGGATGCAATCGTCATTACCGATGCGGAGGTGAATATCATCCGGGTCAATCGCTCATTCGAGCATATTACCGGCTATCGTGCTGCAGAGGTGATCGGCCGGAACCCTCGCATCATGAGCTCCGGGCGTCATGACCGTGAGTTCTATCGGGAAATGTGGCAGTGTCTGAAGATTGATGGCGCATGGGCAGGCGAGATTTGGGACAAGCGCAAGAGCGGTCAGGTTTATCCGCGCTGGATGACCATCACTGCCATTAAAAATGCGAGCGGGGAAGTGACAAATTATGTCGGCGTGTTTGCCGATATCACCGAACGCAAGCAGGTCGAGGAGGATATCCGTCATCTGGCGTTCTACGATGCGCTGACTCAATTACCAAACCGGCGCTTGCTGAACGAACGCTTGCGTGCTGCCGTGGTGGCGGCGGAACGGCGGCGTAATTATGGTGCGGTTTTGTTTCTCGATATGGACCGGTTCAAAACGCTGAACGACACGCTGGGGCATGACTATGGTGACCTGATGCTGATCGAGGTGGCACGCCGGATCAAGTCCTGTGTGCGCGAGATGGATACCGTAGCCAGACTGGGCGGCGATGAGTTCGTGGTGGTGCTCGATGATGTCAGTGCCGGTGAGGGCGAAGTCATGGAAAAGGTTGAGGTCGTAGCCGAAAAGATCCGCGAGTCGCTGGCGTGCCCATACCAACTCAAGGATCACGAATATCAAAGCTCCCCCAGTATCGGTATCGCGTTGTTTAACGGCAGCGGGGAGACGCCGGAAATATTGCTGCGCAATGCCGATGCAGCGATGTACCAGGCCAAGCGGAGCGGGCGTAATGCGCTGCGTTTTTACGAGCCCTTAATGCAGGCTGAAAATGACAGCGATAATGCGCTGAAAGCAGACCTTAATCATGTTGTTGTGCGGGGCGAGTTGCGTTTGGTCTATCAGGTGCAGGTGGACCGTGATTTGCACCCCACGGGTGCGGAAGCACTGCTGCGTTGGGATTCCCCGCAGCATGGGTGGCTAATGCCGGATCGCTTCCTTTTCTTGGCCGAACAGAGTAAGCGGATTATCGAAATCGATCTTTGGGTGTTGAATCAAGCCTGCGAACAACTTGCCCGCTGGGCGACGCAGGAAAAAACACGCAACCTGACGCTGGCGATCAATGTCAGTTCCTTGTTGTTTGTCCGGCACGATTACGTGGCTCAAGTCGCCGCCGCGTTGAATGCGCATGGCGTTAACCCGCAGTTGTTGGTGCTGGAAGTGATGGAAGGTAGCTTAATCGATGATATGTCGGGTTCGGCAAAGAGAATGGAGGAACTCAAAACGTTGGGTGTTACTTTGTCCATGGATGACTTTGGTGCCGGTTACACCTCGTTGAGTTGCCTGAAACAACTGCCACTCGACCAGATAAAAATCTGCAGGCAGTTCGTACAAAATATAGAAGAAGCGGGTAATGATGCCCTACTGATTCAGGCGATTATAGATCTGACCAGCAAATTCAATTGGAACGTGCTGGCCGAAGGGGTGGAGACCGAGGCACAGTTTGCTTTCCTGAAGCAACAGCAATGCATGGTGTATCAGGGATTTCTGTTCGGCAAGGGCATCCCGCTTGATGAGTTCGAGTCTTCTTTGCAATAGTCGGGCAATAACCGTTGTAGTGGAGGTAGGGCAGTTTCAGCCTCTGGTGCGCAGGGTTATTTCCCCGTTTGGCGTGTCTGCCGCTGCGAGGATGTGAAATAATACGTAGCTTGCAGCCACAAGAATAATTCCGGGAGGCAGAATGGGTGGGAAGGTGTGGAAAATCGCTACACTGGCGATTTTAATTTTATTATTGCCGCTGTTGAATTCATGCGGCAAGGTGCCAGCCAAGCCATTGCGTATTGCCAGCAGCCCGTGGCCGGGTTATGAGCCGTTGTATCTGGCGCGTGAGATTGGATATCTGCCGGACGGGAAGGCGGATATTTTTGAATTGCCCTCATCCGATATTACGCTGGAATCATTCCGCAACCGCTCGGTCGATATGGCGACCCTCACGCTGGACGAGGCCATGGAGTTGCTACAGGGTGGGGTCAAGTTGCGCGTGCTGCTGGTACTGGATTCATCCAATGGTGCAGATGCAGTGATGGCCACTCCACGGGTCAAGACTCTGGCCGATCTTAAAGGCAAGCGCATCGGCATTCTGAATATTCCGCTCGGTGTTTATATGTTGAGTCGAACGCTGGATGCGGCGCACTTGACGCGTGCAGATGTCCAGGTGATTCCCAGCGTGGAAAGCAAACACGACGAAATGTACCGGCAGGGAAAAGCCGATGCCTTCATTACTTTCGAACCCTTCAAGAGCAAGCTGGCCGAGCTTGGAGCCCATGTCATTTTTGACAGTAGTCGCATTCCGGATGAGATTTTTGACCTGATGCTGGTGCATGAAGATGTCTACCAGCAGCGCCGTAAAGACGTATGTAATGTGGCGCGGCAATGGTTCCGCACGCTGGATTACATGAAAAAATCGCCGGATGAGGCGGCAGCTTCTATCGGCAAGCGTCTGGGCGTGAGTGCAGCGGAATATCAAGCCATGGCTCGCGGCATCAAAACGCCGACGTTGCAGGAAAATATCCATCTTATCGGCGGGGCCCATCCCGCCATTCTTGAGCCGGCAAAGCGTCTTAATGAAGTGATGTTGCGCGAAGGCCAGATCAAGCACCGGGTCGAGGTAACGTCTGCTCTGGATGCCAAGCTGGCGGTGTGTATCGCAGAATGATTCAAGTGAAACGTCGTTTTTCCATCATTATTCCGCTGATCCTGATGGCCGTTTCGGTTGTCAGTTCTTATCTGGTGTTTTTGCAGAAGCAGCACTACGATAGATTGGAAATTGAGCAGAATGCGCAACGGGAGCTCCGCTTGGAAATGGGGCAATTACAGAACATTTTGTATAACCGTTTAACCGAAGGCGACGAGGAAGAGGCGTTGCTGAGTATGTCGCTGACTGCCATGCGTCCGGGTATGCGCACATTGCTGCTGGCAGACACGAAACACAGGGTGAAACTCTCCAATCACTACCGCTGGAAGGGCGAATATGCCAACGAAACTTCCGGCTATTCCAGCGGCGATGCGTTTCTGACCATACAGAGTGGAACAAGCAAGGTTGCCTTCAATCAGGATAAGCCATCGATATTGCAGGGTTACTTTCCCCTGGTTGTCGTCTTCCGGCGCGGGGGCTTGGACAAGGAAGTCGGTGTACTTTATGTCGAGTTCGATATTTCCGGGCAGTTGAAAGATGCGCGCAATGACACGCTGGAACAGTCGCTGATATTTGGCGTAATTTCGCTGTTTTCTGCACTGCTGATCTCGTTTCTTTTGCACCATCTGATTAGCAAGCGGCTGCGCCGGCTGGTCGATGCTGCGGCGCGTTTCGCTTCGGGGGACTATTCGGTACAGACGGGAATGAAGGGGAGTGACGAACTGGCCGAGTTGGGACTGACTTTTGATGCGATGACGTTGAAGGTGCAAGAGAGTCTAGCGTTGCGCGAGCAGACGACGGCGGTGCATAAGCGGGTGATCGAGACCGTGGTCGATGGCTACTGGCATCTGGACGGCGAAGGTCACTTTCTTGAAGTCAACGATGCCTATTGCCGGATGTCGGGTTACAGTCGTGAAGAGTTGCTGCGCATGCGGATTCCGGATGTTGAGGCTAAGGAGTCCGGGCCCAAAGAAGTCTGGGCGCATATGGAGAGCATCCGCGAGCAGGGTTGGGACTGTTTCGAGACCCTGCACCGCCACAAGGATGGACATCTGCTGGAAGTGGAGGTCGCCACCACCTACTGGAAGGATACCAATCAGTACTTCGCCTTTGTGCGTGATATCAGCGAGCGCAAAGAATTCGAGCGGGTGCTGACCGAGCGTAAGGAGCAGTATGATCGGCTGGCGGCCAATATTCCGGTCGGCGTCTATTTGCGTCAAACCACGGCGTCCGGCGAGTCTTCATTCAAGTACGTCAGTCCGCGTTTCTGTGCCATGCTGGCTACGACGGAAGAGGCTGCGTATGAAAATTTTGAAACCGTTTATCAGGCCATTCATCCGCAGGATTTGCCGGAATTTATCAAATTGAATCGGGAGGCGGTACACACTCGCGAGTCGTTCACCTGGGAAGGGCGAACCTTGATCGACGGCGAGACGCGCTGGTTGCATATCGAATCCAAAGCCGACGTGATGGATAGCAGAGATTGCCTGTGGGACGGGGTGATCGTGGATATCACCGAACGCAAGCTGGTGCAGATTGAATTACAGCATGAGCGAGAGCGACTCAAAGAAGCCGAGAAGTTGGGCGAATTCGGCAGTTGGGAGTTGGATCTGGTTTCTCAGACCCTGCGCTGGTCGGATGAGATATTCAGGATGTTCGAGGTCGACCAGACCAAGTTCGCCGCTTCCTATGAGGCCTTCCTGAATGTCATTCATCCCGAGGATAGAGACCGGGTAAATCAGGCTTACACGGATTCTTTGCTGACGCGTCAGTCATATCAGATCACCCATCGTTTGCAGATGCCGGATGGTCGTATTAAATGGGTGGACGAACGCTGCAGCTCCAGTTTCGATGAGGATGGAAAGCCGTTGCGTTCCGTGGGAACCGTGCAGGACGTCACGGCGCGGGAGGCCACTGCAACCGAACTGCGTATCTCCGCCGTCGCTTTCGAGACACAGGAGGCTATCCTAGTGACGGACAGGGAAGCCACGATCATCAAGGTGAATCACGCCTTCGAGGAAATTACCGGCTACTCATCCGAAGAGGTATTGGGCAAGAATCCCCGCCTGCTCGGTTCGGGGCGACACAACCCGGATTTCTATCAGGCGATGTGGGCGGACATCAATAATCAGGGAGGCTGGTCGGGTGAAATTTGGGATCGGCGCAAGGACGGTGGCATTTACCCCAAATGGATGACAATCACCGCGGTGATGAATGCGGGGGAGGTTTCCCATTATGTCGCTGTATTCGTCGATATTACCGAACGCAAGAAGGCCGAGGAGGAAATTCGTAATCTGGCTTTCTTCGATCCGCTGACTCATCTGCCCAACCGTCGTCTAATGCTGGATCGCATGCATCTTGCATTGGCGCAGAGTGCGCGCACAAACAATTTCGGCGCGCTGATGTTTCTGGATCTGGATCACTTCAAGGTGCTGAACGATCTGCACGGCCACGACATCGGCGACCAGATGCTGGTGGAGGTGGCCAGACGCATTCTGTCCTGCATACGCAGTCA
>JBBQXA010000081.1:0-12088 GCA_038210095.1 Burkholderiales bacterium | reverse complement strand
GTCAGTGGGTCATGACTGCCCTGCTGATTCTGGTAATTGCCGGAAGCGCTGGCTACTGGAAGCACCTTAGCCATCATGAAGCGATGACGAATCTGGATGTGGCTATCCTGACCGACGATATGCCTTTGGAAGTATTTGTTGACCTATGAGCCGCCCGAAACTAACCGTCCCCTCATTGGCATTGTTGTGTGCGTTCAATCTGTCGAGTGCACTTGCGGCTCCACAAGTTTGGCAAACGCTGACGCCCTCCCAGAAAGAGGCTCTGGCACCGATGGCTCAGCAATGGGCCGCACTGTCGCAGGAGCAACAGCAAAACCTGCTTTCGGTCGCCAAGCACTATCCGGAGTTAAGTCTGGAAGAGAAACAACGATTCCGCAGCCGACTCGACGCATGGGGAAGACTCACTCCAGCACAACGTCAGGCGGCACGTGATAAATACCGCGCCTTCAGTCAGGTTCCCGAAGATAAACGGGAAGAGGTAAGGAAAATGGTTAGGGAAGAGCAGATGCAAAAGTCGAAGTAATCATTCCGACTGATGAGTTGCATTAACGTCTTTCGGTCCACCATAGCATCGCAATCCCCAGCAACAAAAACAACAAGGTCATCGCGGCTGCGCTAATGAACGGCTGCCAATTGTTAAGTGCGCCCAGACTGGAGAACAGGCGACCGACAAAATGAAAAACCAGCCCCAGCACGATCCCCAGAAACACCATGCCGCTCACTCCGCCAGAACGACGGCGGTAACTGGCAAATGGCAGCGCCAGAATCATCATAACCAGCAGTGCAAACGGATAAACCAGCTTACCCCACATGGCAATCTCATAGCGGGCACTCTGTTGTCGATTTTCTTTTAGATGACTGGTGTATTGATACAAGTCATACGCTGACATCTGCTCTGGCACCACCAGCAACACGCTTAAAATTCCCGGATTCAATGACGACAGCCATTCCTGCCTATCATTAAGGCGAACTCCCACCCCCCGTTTGTCGAAATAGGTTTCGCGCACTCCCTCAAGACGCCAGCGTCCCTGCTTAACAAAATTTGCCCGATCGGCATGGGTAATAGCCTGCAGATGGTTGGTTTCATCAAAACGGTAGATATCAACCTCCGACAGACTGGTATCGGGCAGCACCTTTTTTACATTCACAAAACTGTGCTCGTCCTTCACCCACATGCCGGAACGAAACTCAACGAAAACAACCTGATTGTTTAGTATGCTCAGACGAAGTTTCTGAGCCATACGCTCGCTGGGAGGAGCAACGAACTCACTGAATACAAAACTCAACACGATCAACGGAATAGCGATCTTGAACAACGCCCCTATCATCTGCTGCAATGACGCACCGGATGCGCGGTAAATAGTTAACTCGGAACTGACAGCCATCTGCACCAGTGCCACGATAGTTCCCACCAGTACTGCCACCGGAAACAGCTCATAGATATGACCTGGGATCGTCAATAAAACAAATAGCAACACATAGCCGATACTGTATTGACCAACCATCATATTTAATTCGCGAATCAGATCGAGAAAGGCAAACAACGAGATCAGCGCGACAAACACCAACCCGATGCTGAAATATATCTCGCGCCCCAGATAGCGGGTTAGCAGATTCATACCTTCCCCTCCGGACGAAGCCGGTCTATCCTGAGTAGCCGGCGCCACGAAACCAGTTTCAAGCGATGCTGAAACATCGCCAGTGTCACAACCAACATGCTCACATGCACCCCCCAGAAGCCGATAAAGTGTGGCAATTTCTCCTGAGCAACCCATGAGTTACTCACGCTGATCATGTTGCTGTATAGCATGTACAGCACGATGGCCAGTACCAGATTGAGCGAACGACCGGCACGCGGATTAACGTAACCCAGGGGAATTGCCAACAGCGCAAGAATCGCGGCACTGATGGGCAAACCCAGCCGCCAATCAAGCTCGGCCCGTGCCAACGGAGTTTCCTCGCGCAGCAACTCTGGGGTGGACATGATGCGCACCCAAGGCTGCTCCTCTTCAGTCGGATTACTCTCAATGCGAATCGCGTAACGCTCGAATTCAACAATACTGTAATCAAGTTGCCCCGGCGTACCCTCGTAACGCGTGCCGTTCAATAGCACCAAGAACCGGTCTCCGTTCGGCTTTGTTTCCTGCAAACCCTCACTTGCCACCATAGTTCCCAGTTTTCCGTTCAGCTTCGACTGTACGAATACATTGCCAACGCGATTGGAACCAACGTCGACTTTTTCGATGAAATATATCCGGTCTGCCTGTCCCGATTCGCGAAAGGTACCCGGTATCGCCGCCGCCACATCGTCTCGACTCTCAAGTTTGCGTTTGAATTCATCGGCCTTGTGCATGGCCCAAGGAGACAGCAACAGACTAAGCAGCGCAATCAGCCCGACCACCGGCAAGGCATATGACAACACCGGACCTATCCAGCGAGTCAGCCCTATTCCGGAACAAAACCACACCACCATCTCACTATCGCGATAACTGCGCGACAACGTCAGCAGAATAGAAATAAACAGGCTGATCGAAAGCAACACCGGCAAATAATTCATCGCCGAAAAACCAAGCAGTGCCAGCACGCCGTCGACGGCGATACGCCCGCTGACTGCATCGCCCAGCAGGCGTATCAATTGGCTGACGACAACAATGGCCAGCAACACCGCAAACACCAACAGTCCATTGCTGGTAAGCTCCGCTACCAGTGCGCGATGAAACACTCCCTTACGGGGTGACTTTGACTTTATGCGAAAAGTTTGCGGATAATCCGGCATCAAGAAGCTGTTTTGAACATCACAAGGAGTAACGCGTGGAATTTAGCATAAAACAAGGCAGTCCGGAGAAGCTGAAGAGCGGTTGTATCGTAGTGGGCGTTTATGAGGGCGGAAAACTTTCTGCTGCAGCCCAGATTCTGGACAAGGCGGCCGACCATCACCTGAGCGACATCATCGCGCGCGGAGACATGAATGGCAAGGCTGGAAGTACGCTAATACTGCATCATGTGGCGGGCGTCATCGCCGAACGGATACTGCTGATCGGCCTAGGCAAGATAGCCGAATTCGCCGACAAGTCCTATCTTGACGCCTTGCGGGCTACGATAGCCGCACTGCATAAAACAGCCAGCAAGGATGCGGCTCTGTTCCTCACCGACCTTGAGCTTAAAGAGCGCGACAAAAGCTGGAAGATCAAGCAAACCGTGCTGGCCGCTGCCGAAGCCGACTACCGTTGCGATCAACTCAAGAGCAAACCCGCAGACGCACCCACTTTACGTAAACTGGTGCTGTGCACCGAGACCAAGCCTGACGCGGCAGCGCAACGCGCGCTCAATCAGGCCGTGGCAACCGCTCACGGCATGGCACTGAGCAAAGAGCTCAGCAATCTACCGGGAAATATCTGCACCCCGACCTATCTCGCCGCCAAGTCGCTGGCACTGGGCAAAGCCCACCAAAGCATCAAGACCTCCGTGCTGGAAGAAAAGGACATGCAGAAACTGGGCATGGGTTCACTCCTGTCCGTCTCCCGTGGCAGTGACCAGCCAGCCAAACTCATCACCATCGAATACAGCGGCGCGGACAAGAAACAGAAACCGGTCGTGCTGGTCGGCAAGGGCGTGACCTTCGACAGCGGCGGCATTTCGCTCAAGCCCGGCGCCGAGATGGATGAGATGAAATACGACATGTGCGGAGCAGCCAGCGTGCTCGGCACCATGCAAGCCATCGCCGAAATGGGGCTGAAACTGAACGTGGTCGGCGTCATTCCCGCCTGCGAGAACCTGCCCAACGGGCGTGCAACCAAGCCCGGCGACATCGTTACCTCCATGTCCGGCCAGACCATCGAAATTCTCAACACTGATGCCGAAGGGCGTTTGATCCTGTGCGATGCACTGACCTATTCGGCCAAATTTAAACCCGACACCGTGATCGACATCGCCACGCTGACCGGTGCCTGCGTGATCGCGCTGGGTCACGTCGCCAGCGGCATGTTCAGCAATCAGGAAGATCTGGCCAAAGAGTTGCTGGATGCCGGCACACAATCCAATGACCGTATCTGGCAGTTGCCGCTGTGGGACGACTATCAGCCGCTGCTGGACTCCAACTTCGCCGACATGCAGAACATCGGTGGACGTGCGGGCGGAACCATCACCGCGGCCTGCTTCCTGTCGCGCTTCACCAAAGACTACCGCTGGGCACATCTGGACATCGCCGGAACGGCCTGGAAATCCGGCAAGGATAAGGGAGCGACAGGACGCCCTGTTCCGCTGCTGACCCAGTATCTGATCAACCGCGCTAACAAGGCTTAGCCAGACCCCATGACCAAGGTGGATTTCTATACCGGCTCGATTGACAAGCTGAGAACCGCTTGTCAACTCAGCCACAAGGCAATGCAAAACGGCGTTCGCGTCGTGCTCAGTGCGCCGGATGAAGCGAGTATCGACGCATTGGACACGTTGCTGTGGCAGTATCCGGCCACAGCCTTTATCCCCCATTGCCGCAGTGATAGCGCAGAAGCCGAAACCATGCCGGTAGTCCTGAATACCAATAGCGCAACATTGCCTCATCACGAGTTACTGATCAGCCTGCATAACGAATGCATGCCGTTCTTCAGCCGTTTCGAGCGCGTCATCGAAATCGTCGGAACCGACGCGGAAGAAAGTCGATTGGGGCGCGAGCGCTATAAGTTCTACCGTGATCGCGGCTACGAGCTAAGTCATGTAGATATTTCCGGAGCAACGACCGCATGAGTCCCGACATACTGCTAGACGAACTGCCGGTGCTGACCCAAATAGTCGGCACGCCGGAGCCGGACGAATTGCCGACGTTAACCGAGATCGTCGTCCCGACACCCGCCTCACCCACGCGAAAACTCAGC
This sequence comes from Burkholderiales bacterium, assembly GCA_038210095.1. Taxonomy (GTDB): domain Bacteria; phylum Pseudomonadota; class Gammaproteobacteria; order Burkholderiales; family Gallionellaceae; genus Gallionella. The sequence goes on along the minus strand of JBBQXA010000081.1, from coordinate 7,217 downwards.
GACGAAGAAATTCAGCTACTACTAAGACAGCTTGAATCGCGTCTCGAAGTCGTGTTTTCCCAGAAACTCAGCCTGCATCTGGAGAAGTTGCAGCGACTAGCCGTAAAACAGGCCGTCAATGAATTCCGCGCCGCCCTGCCTGAACTGCTGCGCGAAATACTGAATACACCGCCCCCACCTCGTCCCTGATCGCATCACCGACCCCGCTCACAAGGACGAATTTCCATTCGTCCGCTATAATCGCGCGCTCTTCTTGATATGAATCGCCTGGAACACCCGCTGTCCGAAATAGATGACACCGGCCCACCAGAGCCCGCAATGGAACCCAAGCATGGAACTCGCAAAAAGTTTTGACCCGAAAGACATCGAAGCCCGCTGGTATCCCCAGTGGGAAAACGCCGGTTACTTCAAGGCCGGACTCGACCCGAACAAGCAGGACAACTTCTGTATCCAGCTGCCGCCTCCCAATGTGACCGGCACACTGCATATGGGCCACGGCTTCAACCAGACATTGATGGATGCGCTCACGCGCTACCATCGCATGAAAGGTGACAACACACTGTGGCAGCCGGGCACCGACCATGCGGGCATCGCCACGCAGATCGTGGTCGAACGCCAACTCGACGCGCAAGGCATCAGCCGCCACGATCTGGGCCGTGAAAAATTCATCGAAAAAGTCTGGGAGTGGAAAGAGTACTCCGGCAACACCATCACCAAACAAATGCGCCGACTGGGCACCTCGCCCGACTGGTCGCGCGAACGTTTCACGATGGACGCAGGCCTGTCCAAATCGGTTACCGAGACCTTCGTGCGTCTGCACAAGGAAGGGTTGATTTATCGCGGCAAGCGTCTGGTGAACTGGGATCCGAAACTGCATACCGCCGTAAGCGATCTGGAAGTCGTGCAGGAAGAAGAAGACGGCTTCATGTGGCATATTCGCTATCCGCTGGTTGAGCCTGATAGCGTAAAAGGCCTGACCCATCTGACCGTTGCCACCACCCGCCCGGAAACCATGCTGGGTGACGTCGCGGTAATGGTGCACCCGGAAGACGAACGCTATAAACATCTGATCGGCAAGCAGATCACGCTGCCCCTGTGCGGTCGCACCATCCCCGTTATCGCCGATGAATATGTCGACAAAGAATTCGGCACCGGCGTGGTCAAAGTTACGCCCGCGCACGACTTCAACGACTATGCCGTTGGTCAACGCCACAAACTGGAGATGATTTCCATCCTCACACTGGATGCCAAAATCAACGACCTCGCGCCGGAAAAGTATCGCGGCATGGACCGGTTCGATGCACGCAAGGCCATCGTCGCCGACCTTGAGACCATCGGCCTGTTCGTCAAAGCCGACAAGCACAAGCTCAAAGTCCCCAGAGGCGACCGTACCGGCGTGGTGATCGAACCGATGCTGACCGACCAGTGGTTCGTCGCGATGAGCAAGCCCGGAGATGGCGGCAAGAGCATCACCGAGCAGGCGCTGGAGTGTGTCGCTTCGGGCGAGATCAAATTCCATCCCGAAAACTGGGTGAATACCTACAACCAGTGGCTGAACAACATTCAGGACTGGTGCATCTCGCGCCAGCTGTGGTGGGGCCATCAGATTCCTGCCTGGTACGGCGTGAACGGCGAGGTGTTCGTCGCGCATGACGAAGCCGAGGCGCGCCATCTGGCGGATCAAGCAGGCTATGCCGGTCAACTCGACCGCGACGCCGATGTGCTCGATACTTGGTTCTCCTCGGCACTGTGGCCGTTCACTACCCTAGACTGGACGCCGGACTATCCGCAGAAATCCAATCCCGCGCTAGACCTTTTCCTGCCTTCAACCGTACTGGTCACCGGCTTCGACATCATCTTCTTCTGGGTGGCGCGCATGGTGATGATGACCAAGCACATCACCGGCAAGATTCCGTTCAAGGATGTGTACGTGCACGGTCTAATCCGCGACGCGGAAGGCCAGAAGATGTCAAAATCCAAGGGCAACGTGCTTGATCCGATCGACCTGATCGACGGCATCTCGCTCGATGACCTGCTAAAAAAGCGCAGCACCGGATTAATGAATCCGAAAGATGCCGAGAAGATCGAGAAGCGCACCCGCAAGGAGTTTCCCGATGGCATTCCCGCATTCGGCACCGATGCACTGCGCTTCACCTTCTCCTCGCTGGCCTCGCCCGGACGTGACATCAAGTTCGACATGCAACGTTGCGAGGGTTACCGCAACTTCTGCAACAAACTGTGGAACGCTACCCGCTTCGTGCTGATGAATTGCGACGGCAAAGATGTCGGACTGGATGACAGCGCGGCAGTGGAATACTCCGCCGCCGACAAGTGGATGATCAGCCTGCTGCAACAGGCCGAAGCCGAGATGGCAACCCATTTCGCCGACTACCGTTTCGACATGGCAGCACGCACGGTGTACGAACTGGTATGGAACACCTATTGCGACTGGTATGTCGAACTCGCCAAGGTGCAATTGCAGGATCGAGATTCAAGGGTCGGGGATGCAGAAGCACAGCAACGCGCGACACGCCGCACACTGGTGCGCGTACTGGAAACCATTCTGCGACTGGCGCACCCCATCATTCCTTTCATCACCGAAGAGCTATGGCAATCGGTTGCCCCGCTGGCGGGGTGCTCCGGCGACAGCATCATGCTGCAAGCCTATCCCAAAGCCGATGAAAGCAAGATAGACCGGGCCGCCATGACGGAAGTAACGTTGTTGCAGGAGATGGTCACCGCTTGCCGCAGCCTGCGTAGCGAGATGAACCTGTCACCCGCCGCCCGTGTGCCGCTGATTGCAGCAGGTGATGCCACCGCGCTGGGAACACTTGCCCCCTACCTCTGCGGCCTCGCCAAACTGAGCGATGTACAGATCGTGGCCGACTTGCCGGAAGGTGATGCGGCAGTTGCCATCGTCGGTGAATTCAAGCTGATGCTGAAGGTGGAAATCGACGTTGCAGCGGAATGCGAACGTCTCGACAAGGAGATTGCCCGCCTCAGCAGCGAAATTGCAAAGGCACAGGCAAAACTGGGCAACGAAAGCTTCGTTGCCCGTGCTCCGGCAGCCGTAGTGGAACAGGAAAATAAACGTCTGGATGACTTCAGTGCAACCCTGACGCAGTTGCAGGTACAGCGCAACAAGCTGGGTTAGGGCTGGCGGCGGCGAATTAGAAAAATAAATTCGCTGCCCTCTTCCATCGAGGACAGCAACTCGTTACCCGTCTTGCGGCAAAAATCGGCGAAGTCGTTGGGCGAGCCTTTATCGGTCGCCACGACTTTCAACACCTGCCCGCCATTCATAGCCGCCAGTGATTTCTTGGCGCGCAGGATGGGCAAAGGGCAGGCCAGTTGGCGCACATCCAGTTCAACATCGCATTGCTCGCTCATGCTATCGGCAATCCGGCTTGTGCCCAGGCCATGATGCCACCCTGCAGATTATAAACATCGACAAAACCGTTTCCTGCGGCAAAGGCGGCCGCCTGTGCCGAGCGTCCGCCCATCTGGCAGTAGAACACCGTAGTCGCGCCCTTATCCATCTCGTGCAAACGCAACGGAATCAGATGTAAAGGCATCATCTCACCCTGCGGTATCTTGCCGCGGGCCACTTCCGCATCCGTGCGCACATCCAGCAAACGCACTGCTCCCTGCTGCAGCATGAGCTGCAATTCACTCGCTGTAATGTTTTTAAAATCCGACATGTTTCACTCACTATTCCGAAGGGCGGCGATTTTACCCGAATACACGCCCGATTGTCGGGCAGCCAACCGCGGCTATCGCTAGTCAGGGGCAGAGCGAGCCAGTCGTTAGTCTAAAAAACTGGATTGCCGCGCCCCTGCGGGTCTCGCAATGACGACACTCCTCCGCAATAACGGCAAATGCGGCGCAAGGAACCGCACGCAAAAACGGTTATCATATCCCTCATGAAAAAACTGCCCTTGCTGCTGTTGCTGTGCCTCTCTCCTCAAGTGCTGGGCGATGGACTGCCCGATCTGGGCGATACGGCGCAAACCCTGCTTACTCCACAACAGGAGCGGCAGATCGGCCAGCAAAGCATGTTGCAATTCCGCGCCAGCAGCCAATATCTCGACGACGCTGAAATCAACGACTACCTCAACCAACTCGGCTACAAACTGGTCGAGAACAGCGCCGAGCCCGGACTGGGGTTCGAGTTCTTCGTGCTCGATGATTACAACATCAACGCCTTTGCCCTGCCCGGCGGCTTCATCGGGGTAAACACCGGACTGCTGCTCACTGCGCAGAGCGAGTCGGAACTTGCCTCAGTCCTTGGCCACGAAATCGCTCACGTAACCCAGCATCACCTGGCCCGCATGATCGCCGGCACCCGAAATGACGGGCTGGCCTCCATCGCCGCGATGGCCGTAGCCGTGCTCGCCGCACGCAGCAACCCGCAAGCCTCCCAGGCCGCCATCACCGGACTGCAGGCGCACTCCATCCAGAACCGTCTTAATTACACTCGCACTCACGAACAGGAGGCCGACCGTATCGGCTTCGACATTCTGCTCAAGTCGGGATTCAACACCCATGCCATGCCGGATTTTCTGAATCGGATGCAGACCGCAACCCGATTACTCGAAGGCAATACCCCGGGTTATTTGCGCACCCACCCGATCACCAGCGAACGCATCGCCGACATCGAAAACCGGGTACAGAAGCAGCCCTATCGTTTGATGGCGGATAGCCTGGACTTCCAGCTCATGCGCACCAAACTGATCGCCAGACAAAAAAGCGCGCGGAATGCCATCGCCTATTTCAGCGATGCGCTGGGTGCCAGAAAGCATGGCAATCCGATCGCCCAGCGCTACGGTTTGGTAATTTCCCTATTGCGCAACGATGAAATCCAACGAGCCTCGGAAGAACTGATACTGCTACGCAAGCAGATGCAAGATAAGCCGTCCGAACGGCGCAACGCGATGGTAGAAACGCTAGCCGGAAAGGTGAAGCTCGCAAATAAAGATAGCGACGTGATTGCCTTCTATCGCACTGCCGTGCGGGACTTCCCCCAGCACCGCGCCCTGATCTACGATTATGCCGAACTGCTGATCGATGCCGGACAGGCCGACAAAAGCGCAACAATGATTGCCCAACAAATCAGCCTGCATCCCAGTGACACCAAGCTGTATGAACTGCAAGCCCGCAGTTACGCCAAACTCGGCATGCGCCTAGAGCAACATCAGGCCCAAGCTTACGGCTACGCCTGGCAGGGCAAGCTCAACGCCGCCATCGAACAACTGGAACTGGCCAAACAGGCCGGCGGCAGCTTCTACCAACTGTCCGCAATTGAAAGCGACTTGCGGGAGTTACGCGGGATAATGGAATCGCATAGCAAGTGATATCTCCCAACCCGCGCATTTGGAGCTCAGTTTAGCGGCTTGCCTCCAGCTTTCCTCCCGGAAGTTTTTCGCAGCCCTTATTCGCCAATAGACAGCTGACGCGGTAATCCAACTCTGCCTTCTGCACATCCCCAAGCTTCTCGTAGGCCATTGCTCGCCCATAGAAATACTTCCATTGCGGAGGTAGACCTTTCTTCAAAAATAGATTGATCGCTTGGCTGTACGACTCCGACGACTCCTGCCATCGCCCAACCTTGGAGAGTGCATGAGCGTAATTCGCATGTGCTTCGCCAAAATCGCTGCGCAACGAAATGGCTTTCTCCAGATCGGGGAGGGCCTGATTGACGAAGTCAATCTTCAAGTACTCCGTTCCCCGGTTGTAGTAGATGCGCCACACACCCGGAAGCTCACTCCTATCCCTGACCAGTTTTTCAGCGTCATCCCACAGCAGAATAGGATTGGAGAATGCCATCAGCCTGTCCATAGAAATCGGCATCATCGCCAACGCGACTACGGCCAGGATGAATGACGCCATACGACCATTACATCTCTCGAACAGCAACGGAAGTAGACAAAAGGCACCCACCGCCCATAAATAACTGCGGTAAAGCACAAACGATTCCTGAATACGCACAACGGAAAACTCAGTCCAGAACATGGCCCAAGGAAACAGCAACGCATATCCGAGCAATCCCATTCTGCCTCGTTTCAACAACAGCCATAGCGCTACCGCTCCCCAGGCCAAGTAAGCGGCAGCGGCAGCCAGATACAGAGAAAGAAAAGACGAAGCGAATGGCTCCCTCATATCTACGGACATCCATGCCGGATTGGGAAACACCCACAATAAGGCATACTTGAAGAACAACCACGACTGGGTGAGTACGCTCAACGGATAGGCATTTTCAACATCGATCTGCTGCAACATTTCCGGCGCGCTGTATTCATATACCGAACCGAGCAAATTGACTTTAGCCAGCAGCACCATTCCCATCACCGCAGCTAGTGCCACATAGATAGCCCACCTCTGCCTGAGTTTCACGAACCAATCTTCGTGCAACAACACAGTTAGTGCCAGAAGCAGAAACGGCAGCATTATTACGTGCTCCTTCGAGAACACGGACAAGTAATACAGGGGCACGCAAGCCCACAGCCAAAAGCGGCTCTGGCGTTGACTGCCATGTACGTAAGCCAACAACGTCAACAACGCGAACAACGTCGCCATCACAGTACTGCGCTGAATCAGATAGCCCGCCGCATAGATCGCGACAGGGTGAAGCGCGAACAGAAGCGCTGAAAAGAAGGCTGCTGTCCGCGGGGTCAGACCCACACCGCAACGGTCCCCGTATACTGCAGAAAATAATTTCGCCAGTAGAATATAAAGTGTCAGTACCACGCCCGCATGCAGTATCAGGTTGCCGATGCGAAAAACATTCAGATCAAGACCAAACCATTCCTTGGTCAACGCCAGCGTTTCATAGGGAAATGAACGCAATTGGAGCCACGTGAACTGAAAGCTGGAGATGGGCGCAATGCCATCCATATCCAGCATGAAGAAATCCCGGTCATCGAACACTAACGGATTCCACAAAAACTGCCCGTATAGAGCAACAATCGCAATAACCAGCAACAGCAGATGTAATGTCATCTGCGTAAAAAAAAATTTTCTACTATCAATAATCATCTTTTGAACTCACCAAGTAAAAAGCCCCCGTATAAACGGGGGCTTAATTTTACTGCGCTACTAACTAATTAGATTAGTTCTTGCAGATTTGAGCAGCAACACAGCTACCGCCGACAGTCCACGAAACTGCGCCTTCAGCCGAAAGCGCTGGGGTCAACGAGTAAGTTTCACCATTCAGGCCC
>JBBQXA010000080.1:0-12120 GCA_038210095.1 Burkholderiales bacterium | reverse complement strand
ATACGGGTAGAACAAACCGATGGCGTTGGAACCACCGCCGACGCAGGCAATCACCGCATCCGGCTGACGCCCGGTCATTTCCGGCATCTGCACCCGAGCTTCATTGCCGATCACCGACTGAAAATCGCGCACCATCATCGGATAAGGGTGCGGGCCTGCCGCGGTACCAAAGATGTAGAAGGTGCTTTCGACATTGGTGACCCAGTCACGTATCGCCTCATTGCACGCATCCTTCAAGGTGCGCGAACCGCTTTCCACTGGCACCACGGTCGCGCCCAGCAGCTTCATGCGAAATACGTTAGGCGCCTGACGCTGTATGTCTTCCGCGCCCATATACACCACACACTCCATGCCGAAGCGCGCCGCCACTGTCGCCGTGGCGACCCCGTGCATGCCCGCACCGGTCTCCGCAATAACTCGCTTCTTACCCATACGCTTTGCCAGTAAAGCCTGGCCGATGGCATTGTTGATCTTGTGTGCGCCGGTGTGATTGAGGTCTTCGCGCTTGAGATAAATCTGCGCGCCACCGAGGTCGTCAGACAGCCGCTTGGCGTGGTAAATGGGGCTGGGACGACCTACGTAGTGTTTCAATTCATAAGCAAACTCGGCCTTGAATTCAGGATCATCACGGAAGCGCAAATATTGCTCACACAATTCTTCCACGGCCGGGATCAGCGTCTCCGCCATGTAGATACCGCCGAATTGACCAAAGTGGCCAGTACTATCTGGATAGTCGTACATCTGTTTGCTTAACCTCGTTAATGAATGCGGCGACCTTGGCCATATCCTTTATGCCCTTGGCAACTTCTACGCCACTGGAAACATCCACCGCATAGGGACGCACTCGCGCGATGCCCTCTGCTACATTCTCCGCACCCAGTCCACCAGACAAAATTATTGGCAGCGGCAGATTCTGCGGGATCAGGCTCCAATCGAACGTCGCCCCGGTACCGCCGGGGATCCCGTCCACATGGGCATCAAGCAGTAGCGCCTGAGCACGGTTGAATCGGGCCGCGCATTGTATCAAATCCACCCCTGCTTTAACGCGTATCGCTTTGAGATAAGGACGACCGAATTGCGCGCAGTATTCCGGGGACTCATCACCGTGAAATTGCAGTACATCCAGCGAAACTTTCGCCAACACCTCGCGCACAAAATCCACCTCGGCATCGACAAACAATCCCACTGCAGTGACAAACGGCGGCAGTGCGGCCAATAATTTCGCAGCCTGTGCAATATCTACATGACGCGGACTACGTGCATAAAACACCAGCCCGATGGCATCTGCCCCACAAGAGGCCGCAACCTTTAGATCTTCAACACGCGTAATTCCACAAATTTTTATTCGAGTCACTGATGAGAAACGAGGAGCAAGGAGCGAGGAGTGAGCAAAACCTCTCGCCGACTCACTGTTTGTCGCTCCCTCACCATTTTGTTCAACTTTGGTCAATTTTGCCTTTCAAATCCATCCGATCCTCAATCCTCACTCCTAAATCCTGCGGCAATCCCCACTTCGCCTCATACTTAATGCTGCGCAAGTATAAGCCATCGGGCGCAAAGGTCGGAGCGGCAAAACGGCGCTCACGACCTTCCAGCACCTCTCGCATCCAGTCCGGCGGATATTTCCCCTTGCCCACATACACCAGACAGCCGACGATATTGCGTACCATGTGGTGCAGGAATGCACCTGCGCTCACATCCAGTACGAGCATGTCTCCCTGCCGATAAATGTCCAGTTGCGTCAGAGTTTTGGTCGGTGACTTGGCCTGACACTCTGCCGCACGAAATGCACTGAAATCGTGTTCACCCAACAGATGTGTCGCGGCGGACTGCATTGCCGCCTCATCCAGCGGCGCATGGAACCAGCCAACCTTGCCGGCCTGTATCGCGGGACGCACGGCACGGTTGAGTAACAGGTAACGGTAGCTACGTCCATGCGCCGAAAAGCGCGCATGAAACTCTTCGGGCACGACATGAGCCCAGCGCACCACTACACTCTCGGTCATTAGCGCATTGGCGCCGCGCACCCAAGCGGTCAATGGACGCTCGGCCTGCACATCGAAATGCACCACCTGTTCATATGCATGCACTCCTGCATCAGTACGTCCTGCGGCAGTAACGGCAATGGGCTCTCCGGCAATCTGGCTTAGCGCCTGTTGCAATTCTCCCTGTACCGTCGCCCTGTCAGGCTGACTCTGCCAGCCGGAAAATGAACGGCCATCGTATTCAATCCCCAATGCAATTCTCATCGCATGCTCCATCCCAGCATCAATACAGCCAAAGTCAACAGCAGCACATCACTCGTTCCGAATCGATACAGTGGCAGTTCCATAGCATGCGTCGACTCAACTTGCGGCTCGAACAGGCCATCCAGAGAGCGCCTCCAGCCTTGCCCTTTGCGTAGCATCGCCACCTCTGCGTAATGTAGCGTCAAGGCCAGACGCACTGCAAATCGTTCACGCAAGCCTGGAAAAATACGCAACGGAGCAAACAAAGTATAAAGTCCTGCGATCAGCTGCATGCGATGCAGACGGTCAAGCAACACTGCAAGTCCGGCCAATGCAGCCAGCAAACGACCGAGTTGCGACAAGCCATCGTAAACACCCTCCTGCGTAGGGCTTATTGCTGAGATGGACTCGAACATCGGTTGCCCCGGCGTCGTCCAAGCATAGATCAGCATCAATGACAGCATGATCCAGCGAGTCCGTCGTAATAATTGTGCAAATTTTTTAGCGGATACAAGGATGGCAATCAACAACATGGTGAACGAGCCAACAAGCAGGGCTTCAAATTTCAGCAATTGCAGCATCGCGACAAGAATAACCCAGACCACAATCTGGGTCGCGGGATGAAATTTCATGCGGACGACTCCGCTTCTGACAAAAAGAAAACGGCAGCCCAACTTAGAGCTGCCGTTACGATGAAACGCATGATCAGATCAGTTGATCGATCAGTGATTGGGCTGTTTCACGTTGAGTTTCATCGCCGTCACGCAAAACTTCTTCCAGAATTTCGCGTGCACCGGTCTGATCACCCATCTCCTGATATGCCTTGGCCAAATCCAGCTTGGTTGCAACCTCGTGCCAACGCTCATCCTTCGTTTCCGAGCCAGATTCCGATGGCTCACCGATATCATCCAGATTCAAACTGATACCTGACAAGCCAATCTCTGGTACCTCGGGTTTCGTCGCCTCAGGTTGACTGTCATCATCCGACTCACCCGCAGCATCAGCGATCGGGAAATCAAGCGTAAATTCCATCCCGTCATCATCAGCCAGTGTCTCCTTGACTTCTGGCACCTCAGGATGTAACTCTGGCATTGAAGTTACATCAAACACCAGATCATCCAGATTCGGCAAATCTGCCTCAGCAGAATCTTCAGGGTTGAGTGCGGACATTAACGGGCTAATCGAAGTAACGTCGAAATCCATTTCTGCCGCAGGCACGGAAGGATTGGTCGATGTCAGATCAAAATCCATCGCCATATCGGGTTCCTGCACCTCCTCCGGCTCGACCTCCGACATATTCCCCTGCTCTTCTGCCAGTTGCGACATATCGTCCGCACTTAGCACCACAGTTTTACCTGCATCATCGCCCAGATCGAAATCGACATCAGGGCTGGCGACATCGGTAGCAGCCAATGCGGGCGTCTGCATGGTTGCGCTATCTGCATCCTCAATGTGCGCATCGCCTCCATACAATGGATTATTTGGCTCCAGCTTGCGCCCCATTGCCGCAGCCTGTTGCCAAGCGGCTTCATCACCAGCATCCTGCAATTGAAGCGCGATAACAGAGAATGATTTCACATCTACGCGATTCGCGTAGATCCCAAGCAGCTTCAGATGAATACGGTGATCGTTCGGATGGTTACGCAATGCCTCCTTCAGAACCTCTTCTGCCTGAGCATCACGACCGAAGTTCAGAAATAAATCAGCCTCACTGATCGGATCCACTTCATCGGATTCCTCATTCTCTTCGTCACTATCTGCCAAGGTAGTAAAGTCGCCCGTATCGGGTGAAGATTCAGCTGGCATTGCCATTCGACTGCTGGTTGCATCGCCGACATCTTGCTCACGCGCAGAAAATACTGTAGCCGGCTCTTTTTTGCGACGCTGAATCATATAACCCAAGCCGCCCAGCGCCAGCAATACTGCCGCCCCTGCCGCCATATAAAGTGGCTCGCCGAGAATTTCATCCACCAAGGTAGGCTCCGGTTGAACCACTTTTGGGGCAAGCACTTTTGGTTTTGCAACAGGTGCAGATGCGGCAGCAACCTCACTGACCGCTGCGACAGCAGAGCCTGACATCACTTCGGCTGCCACACCTGCTGACTGAGCAAGATCGGCCGATTTCAGCTCAGCTAACCTCTGCATGTCTTTTAGATTTTGTTCCAGCAAAGCCAAGCGACTTTGCTCTTCATTATTTGCTTTAGCTTTGGCAATTTCCTCTTCCTGCGCAGCATTTTTCTTTTCTTGCGCAGTCATCGGCTTCCCAGTTCCCGCCGAACTATCGCCAGGGGCTTCACCTTTGGATAACTTCAGAACTTCCTTGGCGGAATCTTTGGCAACAGGTGCCTTATCCATCACCGAGCTGGATATCTTCCCGGCTGACGATTGCTGAGCGTCATCCGATTGATGACTGATGGAAGCTGCACTTGCAAGCTTTTGACGATAGGCATTCCAATCCGCAGCTTGACCGCGAATTTCTTTCACCGCTTCAATTTGCGATACAGCCAACAGCTCATTCTGCTGCGGCATACGCAATATTTTTCCCGTCCTGATGCGATTCATATTATTGCCGCCGAACTGCTCGGCATTGGCGCGATACAACGCAACCAGCATACGTTCAAGACTTACGTCAACAGGCTTATTCGCTGCGGCAATCTTGGTCAGCGTATCACCGCGCTGAACGGCAACATCTGCTACCGGCTTGGATTCAGCCACAGCAACAGGCGCTTTAGACAGTGCTTTCACATCTCCAGGCACCTTGGCGCGCATGGTTTCGGGCTGCGTCTTCAACTCCGCCGGCACCTCTTGCTGTACTCCTCCCTCAGCGGCCTGATCGGCAACTGTCGCTGAGTCGGCCTCCATCTGAACTGGCTCAACAGCATCAATTGGCGCGGCGGCTGGCGCTACAGCAACCACCTCTGCCATGGGAGGCTGTTCTGGAGCATAGCCGGGAGGATCTAGTAGAAAAGTATATTCGCGCAGCAACCTGCCGGATGACCACGACAACTCAACCAGAAGACTGACGAATGGATCGTTGACAGGTTGATCGCTGGATGCTTGCAAATAGGGAGTTCCGTCAGCACGGCTTTCGACCTTGAACTTGAACTTGTGACCAAATGGATACTCGAGCCCTGCCCCCTTGTAGGCATCAGAAGACGCAAGCCGCGCAATCAAGCTGACTTTCTCGGCCTTGTTGAGTGATACCAATTCAATATCGGCCCTGAGCGGCTGCCCTAAAGCCGACTTCACATTTATTCCGCCCATACCCAATGCGGAAACTGCCGTAGACAACGCTAGAGCAATAACAAACCCGAGCAGTTTCAGTAGTGATTTACGCACGCGACCACCCTCACCTTTTTTATTCTGGACAAGTAAAATAACATCATAGAGTTATCCGCACAAGCTGATAATTCAAATTCACAACATCGCTTAATTGCGGTATTTTTCACACCGCGCGCATATCCTTCAGATACCAATTGCAGTTCAGCAGCTTGCATTGCTCAAACTGGACAACTCCGCATCGCTCTCTCAGAGCTTACCTGCGCTCAATTTTTCACCGTGCACGTGCTACTTATCGATCAAGCAAAATACGCAACATGCGACGCAAAGGCTCCGCAGCGCCCCATAACAACTGATCGCCGCAAACAAAGGCACTCAAATATTCCGACCCCAACTCCATCTTGCGCACTCGACCTACAGCAACATCCAGCTTACCGGTAACTGCAGCTGGCGTCAGTTCGCGCACCGACAACTCACGCTGGTTAGGTACGAACTTGACCCAGGGATTCGCCCCCTTAATCAAGGTCTCAATCTCAGTCAACGGCAGATCTCTGTTTAGCTTTATTGTCAGTGCCAGGCTGTGCGAACGCATCGCACCGATACGGACACACAAACCATCCACAGGAATACGCTGAGTCGTACCCAGAATTTTGTTGACTTCGGCCTGCCCCTTCCATTCTTCCTTGGACTGTCCATTGTCGAGTTGCTTGTCTATCCACGGAATCAAGCTGCCCGCCAATGGCCCGCCGAAGTTCGCAGTCGGCATATCGGCAGAGCGCATCTTCTCTGCAACGCGCTTATCAATTTCCAGTATCGAAGACTTGGGATCTGCCAGCAGATCGGCCACCGAATCATGCACTACACCCATCTGATTCAGCAGCTCACGCATGTTCTGCGCACCGGCACCGGATGCAGCCTGATAGGTCATCGACGACACCCACTCAACCAAACCCGCGCGGAACAAGCCGCCCAAGCCCATCAATAGAATGCTGTTAGTGCAGTTTCCACCGATGAAATTCTTTCCTCCGTTAGTCAGAGCGGCTTTGATCAGTTCTGAATTTACCGGATCGAGGATGATGACTGCATCCTTTTCCATACGCAGCGTCGAAGCCGCATCTATCCAATACCCCTGCCACCCCGCTGCCCGCAATTTGGGAAATATTTCGCTAGTGTAATCACCACCCTGGCAGGAAATGATGGCGTCCATTGCCGTCAATTCAGCGATATCCATCGCATCCTTGAGTGCCACGCCGCGCCCTTCGGCGGGAGATTCGCCGCCGACATTGGACGTAGTAAAGAACACCGCCTCAATCAGATCGAAATCCTTTTCCTCGCGCATACGTTGCATCAGCACCGAACCCACCATGCCGCGCCAACCCACCAAAGCTACTTTCATTTCATTTCCTTAGTTAAACCGAGAAGCGCTCCATCGCGCACGCAAGAAGGAAAGTACCGCGTATTTCTTCCTATTCCCTGACTATTTACAGTGCAGCGACTACCGCATCACCCATTGCATTACAACCCACCGTCGACATACCTGCCTCTGCAATGTCGCCAGTACGATAGCCCTGTGCCAACGCCTTCTTCACGGCAGACTCTATGCGTAGCGCAACATCATCGCGCGCGAAGGTATAGCGCATCATCATCGCTACCGACAGGATGGTCGCCAGCGGATTGGCGATATCCTTGCCTGCGATGTCCGGCGCAGAACCATGACATGGCTCGTACAGTCCCTTGTTGTTGGCATCCAGCGACGCGGACGGCAACATACCGATGGAACCGGTCAGCATGGAAGCCTCGTCGGACAAAATGTCGCCGAAAATATTGCCGGTCAGCATCACGTCAAACTGCTTGGGTGCGCGCACCAGTTGCATCGCCGCATTGTCCACATACATGTGCGACAACTCGACCTCTGGGTATTCCTTTGCCACGTCGATCACGATCTCGCGCCAGAACATGCTGGTATCGAGCACATTGGCCTTGTCCACCGAGCACAATTTCTTGCCGCGCTTCATCGCACTCTTGAAACCCACATGAGCCACGCGACGGATTTCAGATTCGCTGTAGCGCATGGTATCGAAGCCTTCGCGCTCACCGTTCTCCAGCGTATGTATTCCGCGCGGCTGACCGAAATAAATATCGCCCGTCAGTTCGCGCAAAATCATGATGTCCAGACCGGACACCAATTCGGGCTTCAGACTGGATGCACTGACCAACTCAGGATAAACCATCGCCGGACGCAGATTGGCAAACAGACCCAGCCCCTTGCGGATGCGCAGCAAGCCCTGTTCGGGGCGCAAAGGACGCGCCAGATTGTCGTATTGATAGCCACCCACAGCACCGAGCAGCACCGCGTCGGACTCCTGCGCCAGCTTCAGTGTGGCCTCAGGCAGCGGATCACCCGCTGCGTCATAACCCGCGCCGCCGATGTGCCCGTACTCCATCTCGATGTTCAGGCCGTCGCTGCTCAACGCCTCCAGCACCTTGACGGCTTGGGCTACGATTTCGGGTCCGATACCGTCACCCGGCAAGACTGCAATTTTCATTTATGCTTCCAATCTAAAAATTCAAAAACCAAATCCCCCGCTACGCACCCCCCTTTGACAAAGGGGGCTACCGGGGATTTTTAGGCAAACAACCACGGCTGGGCCGCGCGGTGCTTTTCCTCGAACGCCTTGATGTCGCCCACATGCTGCAAGGTCAAACCGATATCATCCAGACCGTTCAACAGGCAATGCTTGCGGTGCTCATCCACCTCGAACGGGTAGACCATACCATCCGGTGCGGTAATGCTCTGCTGCTGCAAATCGACGTTCAACTTGTAGCCAGCATCAGCTTCAACCGCCTTGAACAGCGCATCTACTTTTGCGGCATCAAGCTTGATCGGCAGCAGGCCGTTCTTGAAGCAGTTATTGAAGAAAATGTCGGCAAAACTGGGCGCGATAATGACGCGGAAACCGTAATCCTCCAACGCCCAAGGAGCATGCTCACGCGAGCTGCCGCAGCCAAAATTTTCGCGCGCCAACAACACCTGCGCGCCCTGATAGCGGGGCTGATTCAACACAAAGTCGGGATTGATCGTGCGTTTGCTGTTATCCATTCCCGGTTCGCCGTGATCCAGATAGCGCCATTCATCAAACGCATTCGGACCGAAACCGGAACGCTTGATCGACTTCAGAAATTGCTTCGGAATGATGGCATCAGTATCCACGTTGGCTCTATCCAGCGGCACCACCAAGCCATTGATCTGTATAAACTTATCCATCAGTCAGCTTTCTCATGGGATGCTTTGTGCTCGATCTTATCACCCAGCTTGGATACATCCTTGCCCAGACCTTCTACCGTATTGCAGCCAACCAGAACAAATAGTGCCACCAACATAACAATCATTTTCATCATCATCTCCTTAAAATTTTGTTACGTCGACGAAATGCCCGGCAATTGCCGCTGCAGCCGCCATGGCTGGGCTTACCAGATGCGTGCGGCCACCCTGCCCCTGCCTGCCCTCGAAGTTACGATTTGAAGTGGAAGCACAGCGCTCGCCCGAAGCCAGCCTATCATCATTCATCGCTAGGCACATGGAGCAACCCGGATCGCGCCACTCAAAACCCGCCTCGATGAGTATCTTGTCCAGCCCTTCCTGCTCGGCCTGCTGCTTCACCAAACCAGAACCGGGCACCACCATCGCCAGCTTGACGTTGGCCGCAACTTTCTTGCCCTTAGCTATAGCCGCCGCCGCGCGCATGTCTTCGATACGACCATTGGTGCAGGAGCCAATGAACACCTTGTCTATCTGAATCTCGGTGATGGGCGTATTTGCTGTCAGCCCCATATATTGCAAGGCGCGCTCGGTATCGCCACGCTTGACTGCATCACTGATGTCGGCAGGATTGGGCACACAGCCATCCACAGACACCACCATCTCGGGCGATGTACCCCATGTCACCTGCGGACGTATGGTCGCCGCATCAATTTCCACAAATGCATTGAACATAGCGCCTTCATCTGAATGAAGGGTGTGCCAATAGGCAACCGCTTGATCCCACTGGGCGCCTTGCGGTGCGAAGGGGCGTCCCTTCACGTAGTCTATCGTCGTATCATCCGCCGCGATCATGCCGGCGCGCGCGCCCGCCTCGATTGCCATGTTGCACAGCGTCATGCGGCCTTCCATCGACAACGCTCGTATTGCGCTGCCCGCAAATTCAATCGCGTAACCCGTACCGCCCGCCGTGCCTATCCTGCCTATCACTTCGAGCGCGATGTCTTTTGCCGTCACACCCTGTGGTAGCACACCGACGACATTGACTAGCATGGCCTTCGACTTTTTCGCCACCAGACACTGGGTCGCCATCACATGCTCAACCTCGGAGGTGCCTATGCCGTGGGCAAGTGCGGCAAATGCGCCGTGAGTGCTGGTATGCGAATCACCACACACCACCGTCATGCCCGGCAGGGTCGCGCCCTGCTCTGGCCCCATCACATGCACCACGCCCTGACGGATATCATCCATCTTGAATTCAATAATGCCAAACTCGGAGCAGTTCGCATTCAGCGTCTCCACCTGTATGCGCGAGATCGGATCGGTAATGCCGCCACTGCGGTTTGTCGTCGGCACATTGTGATCCGGCACCGCCAGCATGGAACTGGTGCGCCACGGCTTGCGGTGTGCCAGCCGAAGTCCCTCGAATGCCTGCGGACTCGTTACTTCATGCACCAGATGACGGTCGATATAAATCAATCCAGTCCCGTCCGGCTCGGTACGAACCAGATGACTATCCCAAAGTTTGTCGTAAAGTGTTTTTGCGTTCATTATGTTTTCTACCTTCGCAGGGCTTGCGATTATGCCACAGCCCGTATTAAACCAGCCATTGATCACACAGGCGCAGCGGATGCGGAGCCCAGTTTTACCAGCGCATATTCCAGACTGTCGGCGACCGCCCGCCAACTCGCGTCGATCACATTTTCACTCGCGCCCACGGTCGTCCAAGCCAATCCGCCCCCTTGAAATGTAGCCAGCACCCGTATCTTGGCCGAAGTCCCATTTGCGCTATCCAGAATACGTACCTTGTAATCGGTCAGATGCACCGCATTGAGCGACGGATATACATCTCTGAGTGCTTTGTGCAGTGCAAGGGAAAGCGCATTGATGGGGCCGTTGCCTTCTGCCGCAACAAACTTCACCTCTCCATTCACTCTCACCTTGACCGTCGCCTCGGACAGCAAGCCACGACTCTGCCGACGTTCGGTGATGACAAAATAGTCGATCAATTCGAATGGAACCAGATAGTCGGGACGCAAGCGATGCATCATCAGTTCGACACTGGCTTCTGCCGCCTCAAAGGTGAAGCCCTCATGCTCCAGATGCTTGATGTGATTGAGCACATGTTGCGCATCCTCATTGGTCAGATCTATGCCCATGTCCTTCGCGCGAAGCTGGATGTTACCGCGCCCGGAGAGCTCCGACACCACCGCGCGCATCTCATTACCGACCAGTGCCGGATCAATATGCTGATAGGTATCACTGGCTTTCATGATCGCCGCCACATGGATGCCGCCCTTGTGCGCAAAGGCACTATGACCGATGTAGGGCGCATGATTGTACTGTTTTAGATTGACCACCTCGGCGACAAAACGGGCCAGCGAAGTCAGCTCACGCAACTGCTCCGGCTTCACCACGGGCCGGTTCATCTTGAGTTGCAGATTGGGAATGATGGTGGTCAGGTTGGCATTGCCGACACGCTCGCCATAACCGTTGATCGTGCCCTGAACCTGGGTGCAACCACCACGCACCGCCGCCAGCGAATTCGAAATGCCGCAGCCACTATCGTTGTGACAATGTACGCCCAGCGGGATGCGAGTACTCCGTTTCACCTCACGCACAATCTCTTCGACCTCCCACGGCAGCTTGCCGCCATTGGTCTCGCATAGCACCAGCCAGTCCGCTCCGGCATCCGATGCCGCTCTCAGCGTAGCCAGAGCGTAATCGCGATTGGCAACGAAACCATCGAAAAAATGCTCCGCATCAAACATCACCTCGCGTCCGTGTGATTTCATATAACTCACGCTGTCGCGAATCATCGCCAGATTCTCTTCCAGCGTGGCCGAGAGCACCAGTTCAACATGGTAATCAGAACTCTTGCCCACCATCGTTACCACTGGAGTATCGGCATCCAGCAAGGCCTGCAAATGGATGTCGTGCTCACATTGCAGATTCTTTTGCCGTGTCCGTCCAAAAGCGGCAAGCCTAGCTGAACCCAAATCCAGTTTGGACGCACGCGCAAAGAACTCGGCATCCTTGGGATTGGAACCGGGCCAGCCACCTTCGATATAGTGAAAGCCAAAATCTGCGAGCCGCTTGGCAATGACGAGCTTGTCATCTACTGACAGGGAAATGTCTTCGCGTTGCGTGCCGTCACGCAAGGTCGTGTCGTAAAGGAAAACTTGCGTCATATCAGAAACTCGATTTAAACGAGGCCAAGTTTAACACCGCCGTCGGTAATGCCGCCAACGAGCCGCAGCAGTTTCTAAAGCTGCGCGGTTGACACAATGATTTATTTTTTGATAACGCTGAGCGTATAGCGAGCCATATTGACCAATTCATGTTGCCCCGCCT
>JBBQXA010000079.1:0-12191 GCA_038210095.1 Burkholderiales bacterium | reverse complement strand
TTCAGCGCAATAAAATGAAGACGGCTGACTTTTTCAACAGAATTCACAACATTCCGGTCACTCAGGTAACATATTCAGCCCTTCGTTAGCTGCCGTTGGTTCATCATCTGAATGAAAGGCAGCTTTCCTGAAATAAGCGATAAAACCGGACTGTCGGCAAACGACAACAAAGCGGACGTTTGTGAGGTTCGGGGCGTCTGTTGAAAGCTGCCATTCGTTCAGCGTATGATTGGGGCCATAACCGTACTGTGTGCTTCTGGGCGTGGAACGATGAATAGCTGCCGTTTAGGCCGGCCAGAACGCGGCTGTTGCCGCGAACTTGTCGAACGTTCGTCATGCCCATCGCCTTCTGCAAAACCAGCTGTTCGTTCAGCAGCCACAGCAGGGCAGCCTTGCTTTGGATTGCTGACAGCCAAGTTTTATGTCGGATCTGGCGAGTACTTACATTGGCTAGGAACTACTAAAACGGTGCCTCGTTTTGTATATCAGCCCAACGACCCATAACTTAAAATATCGGCACAAGCGGACGATGTTTGGACCATCGAAAGATCTGACGTGCAATATCGTGTAGCTTGTTCAATTATCCTGCCCTATGTCGGCAGGGAGGGCAGGTTGGGCCCGTTCGTCCGCTCAACACCCCTTTCAAACGGTAGCCATATTTCAACGCGAGTTCCGCAGTTTGGGCGGACGTCAAAACTGAATATGGCACCCAGCGACCTTGCGCGTTCATGCATGATGCTTATGCCGCGGCCCTTCGATTCCTGTGTTGCGACAAAACCGCGGCCATTGTCGCTTATCGCAATGGCGACACCTTGACGGTTATCGCGCTCTTCCGGCTGACTGCCAAAACTAATTTCCGTCGCCCCCGAATGCGAGAGCACATTGCTGACGGCTTCTTGTGTGAGCCGCAGGAATTGCAGCGTATTGGCGGGATCCATCCAGAGTATAGGGGGACAATTCTGGACATTCCAGCTGGTGGAGATACCCGCCCGCGAGAGGTCAGCTTCCATCCGATGCCTAAGATTACCAAGTAAGGCCAAAATGTCGCCACCGAGCGGATCAAGCGAGTCGACCGTGATCTTCAGGTCCGATACCGCCCGGCGCAGAAGTTGTACGGTAACTTCGGGATGCTGCTCCTTCTTGGCAACCGCCAGCGCAGTGACCAGACTGGAGCCTATGCCGTCATGCACCTCCCGCATCAGCCGTTCACGCTCGACCTCCAGCGCAGCCTTGATTTCGAGACTGCGGCGCTCGCCTTCGCTAGCGGCAAGTTCTGCCTGCGCCGCAGCAACACGCCTCTCCAAATCCTGGTTGATATTCTCTTGGCTTGCAAAAGCATTTAGAGATCGTTGCCCGAATGCAATTAAAACGGCCAAACAAAACATGAGTCCGTCAAAAGGCTGAGTATAAAAACCCAGACCGTCCCACCAACGCGTAGCTACAGTACGCCCCAAATCATGAATATTGGCGAGCATGCAAATCGTGGTGACCAAAAGCAGGCTCCAATGCTTCTTATATCCTGTCCTCCGAATGGCCTGAAACAACACAGAGCAGATCGCAAACCCCGTGGCGAGGGTCACAAGGTAAATCATTGTAGTTGGGATAAGCTTTGCAGCATGGAGCAGGCCGAGAACGAGACCTAGAGCGAACATCAAAAAGATGATGCGGAAGCGATGCCTTACCCGCATCCACAGGAGGCAAAAGGAAAGGCTCGATGCTGCCGCGAAGTAACTGGCGTACAGTGTCAAATTGGCAAATATCTGCGGATCAATTGGCATTCGAGGCGCATAGAAATCATAATTGCGCGCAAACCAAATGACACCCGAAAGCGCCAGAAAAAAATGCTCATGCTCGTAGCGACGCGCGACCCACAAGAGAAATGCCGCCATTGAAAGGATTAGCATCGCAAAATTAGCTGCAATCGGCGCCGTTGACCGCCAGAAGTCTAACCAGAAAACCTGGCTTTGCAGATCTTCCTGAGGTCCAATACGCACGGATCCGACACCTAAATCGAAGCTGCTGTTCACTGCGATTTGTATTTCGTTTGTCCCACCGCGGAGTATGTCGGAGGGAATTGGGATCAGATAGACCCGATTCCAGCCTAAGATTTGGTCAGTGATTTGTCCGAAGTTGCGGAATACCTCTTTTCCGTTGAAAAACAGCGTAAATTGTTCTCGGTTACCTTCCGTGTAGATCGCCAGGGGGGAGCTGCCGAGCGACGCACGGTCAAACCGCATACGCACCCAGACGGT
The DNA here is from genome assembly GCA_038210095.1 of Burkholderiales bacterium. Classification (GTDB taxonomy): domain Bacteria; phylum Pseudomonadota; class Gammaproteobacteria; order Burkholderiales; family Gallionellaceae; genus Gallionella. Next base: position 9,939 of record JBBQXA010000079.1, on the reverse strand, counting down.
GTGAACTTTGCCAACGCCGCCGCCCAGTTCGTCAGCAGACCAAAATGGCATAGCCTGGACACGTTGCCAGTTTACGTCTGGCAGCGGACGCGTTGCAAATGTCGTATCAAGGTCAGTGAAACGAATTGTCGGCTCTGCACCACCCTGTTCGATTTCGAACTTATTTGATGTACTCGGCGTTCCGGTTGCAGCGCATGCTGTCACAAGCACTAACCAGCTCGCAAGCGACCGTATCAGGAACCTCAAGACTGTCATGTATTCGTTGTCACGTTGATTTAATCTTGTCCGATATAATGGCCTTGAATCTAGGATAGCATTCCCTGGTTGGTTGCCTCGTATACAGCTTCGGTGCCCGAATTGACCTCCAGCTTGCGATAAATACTTTTAACATGGGTGCTGACGGTATTGATAGACAGACCCAGCATACCGGCACACTCGCCTTTCGAAAAGCCACGAGCAATTAGGTTGAGGACATCGCTTTCGCGTTCGGAAAGCGTAACGCGTGATGCCGAGATTTCTGGTCGAATGTGTAGCAAAAGGCGACGCGCGATGACCGGGCTAATGGGCGAGCCGCCACGCCGGATTTCGCGGATTGCCTCGACACATTCTTCAGACTCCACGCCTTTCAACAAATAGCCGCGTGCGCCAGCCCGAATACAGTCAACAACTCTGCGCTGATCGGCAAACAGTGTTATGACCATTATATCCGACGCAGGGTGGTCCCGCGCGCTTTTTCGGATCAGATCAATTCCGTCGCCATCGGGCAGGCCAAGGTCGCAGAGCAAAACATCATAGCCGCCTGCTGCGACCAGTGCTTCACCTTCCAAAGCGGTCGCCGCCGTAGCCTTTATGGAAAGACTCTTCGCAGAACCAATGGCGTCGCATAGCCATGCCATCATTGCCGGGTCGTCTTCGACAATGGCAACGCGAACTTCCCTCACCCTTGACGTGGCCAGCGCGTTGCCCATTGCATCCTCCAGACCCAAAACAGACTGCCCCTAACAGGGCCGAACTGGCCAAGTGATCGCCCTAAAGCGCGACCTTATGCCCCTTTCGCGCCGCATTTGGTAATCCTGCCTTTGATTGACGGGAAATGCAAAGATAATCCTGATCCCAAAAAAATGGGTGGTGTCGAAACGAAAATTGGGTGTTTTCACCGATGCGACGGCGTCTCCGATTGGTTAAATTTGCTTCATTACCGCAAGTAATATTCGCTGATAGAAAAGGAGCGTTCGACGATCATGGCTGATGTTCAGATGCTGTCGTCGACGAAGATGGCGCCGGAAAAAATCGGCGGAGCGCTCGCTCGCGATTTTTTGCAGACCCAATGGCTGCGAATTAATCTTGGCGCTGCAGCCGATGCTCCTGCAACCGACATGGAGATGTGGTGCCCCAAGCAGCGCATCCGTTTTCGCCTTCCGGTCTGGTGGGCGGAACACAGCCTGTTGGTTAGGGATGATACTACCTTAAGAGCAATTTATGCGGGATTTGCTAAACAACTCCGCAGCGTCGCGCATGACAGTGACGATCCCGAATTGAACAAAAGCATTACGATGGCCCTCGCTCATATTCGAGGGACATTAACAACAACCGCTGATGGCTGAGGGACTTCACCTACCTCTAACTAACCAAACCTTTTAATACTGAATGCTATTAGTCCGCCGAGACGGCTGCTTCCTGGCGCGATCTGACACCAAGCTTGCTGATGACGGCAGAAACATGATGCTCGACCGTTCTGACAGAACGGTGCAGCTTTGCAGCAATGTCGGCGTTGCTTGCGCCGATACGCAACAGATTGAGTACCTGTTGTTCCTTGGCCGTCAATCCGGCGGGGTGCGCAAGCGCGGCGGAATATTGTCCGCGCCTTTTCTGCGTGCTGAGTTTAATGCCCTCCGCCCCGGCGATCATGCGTACCCGGTCGGCTGCTGCACTGGCCCCAATTGAACTGAATACAGCGTGCGCGCGCTGTAAGGCCCCAGAGCGATCCGCGCCCGAAACAGAACAAAGTGCAACTGCTTGCTCGAAGGGCATGCCGCTATTTGCATAAGCATCCGCCGCTTCGCTAGTGCGACCTTCGCATTCAAGACGAGCTGGCAGGGGAAGGTCATCCGGCAGTGAGAGAGATACGCGGCCCGCGCGGTAGGACCAACAAAAGACCCCCGCGATTTCCCAACTCTTTTGCACCATGCCAAAGCCCACGGCCTGTTCAATCTGACTAAGAATTTCCTGATTTTTGCCATCCAGCCAGGCTGCTTCCGCCAAGATCAGACGCACGGGAATAATGCGCTGTGCTTCCTGAGTTTTGAGAACATCGATGAGAAGGTTTTCCGAAAGCCGCCTTGCACCTTCACGTCCCATCAGCAATTGTATGCGCACCAAAACAATGCGCGCCGGTAATTGCATGACTAAGGTTTGGTTAGGCAAATCGACAATTAATTGGGCCAGCGCTTCGGCTTCGCCAAAGCGACCGGACAGCATCAAGAAATGGGCCTGGCAGCCTCGCAGATAGTGCAGCCAAGAATCCAAATCATGAAGGGTATCAAAAGCAATGCCATTTTCTAGATATCGTTCAGCCAGCGCCATATCGCGCACCGAAAGCGCATACTCGGCTACATTTGTGTAAACTCTTGCCGCCTGTTCATGATATCCGTGATGTAGGGCGAGTTCGAGGCTTTCGTCCATCAGGGCACGCCCCCGCTCCGGTTTGCCAGAGAGCAAGAGCGATGTTCCCATGTTATTGAGTGCATGGACGTAGATTTCGGTCTCACCAAACTGTTTGGCTAGCGTGATAGCTCGCTCACCCCATAAAAGGGCGTCGTCGAAATGATCGTTGAGCATCGCCCACTGAGATCTTACGCTATAGCTCCAGGCGAGTTCAGGCCCTGAGGCTATAGTTTCAAGCACTTCGATCGATTTGGAAATATGGGCCTCCGCTTTGACAGATTCAGCCCGATACCAGTGTAGGCGAGAGAGCCAGCGATGATTCAGCCCAACTTTGTCCATGCGTCCCAGTGCCTGCCACAGGGCAATGGCTTTATGCCGGGCGGCAATGACATCATCGTCTATCCTCTCAGCCAATCCCGATTCATATGACCAGCTCTCGTTAAGCGTGGCGGCTGCTTCCTTTGTGAGGAGATCTGAATATCGCAATGCCAATGCAAGCAACTCGGCCGCCCGCTTATGTGCGCCCATTTGCGAGATGTGTATTGCCGCATCGGGTGCGAATTCGATGATAGTCGCACCGTCACCTGCCGCATCGGCATGGTGAAGTCGCCGCCCTATCATGGCCAAATCCTCCGCTATTGGGCTTTGTTTCAACCATTGCCCCACAGCGATGTGGAGGTGTTTTTTCCGAACTTCGGAAATAAGTTGCACTGTTGCTTGCCGGGCCAGTTCATGTCGGAAACGAATGAGACGACCATCGCGAACCAGCATCCCGCTTTCCAACAGATCATCAATTTGTTCAGCCTGCGGTTCAGTCACAAGGCTGACAATCAAATCCCTTTCGCCGCCGCCAGGAAGGATCGAAATTGCTTCAAGTAGGACTCGTTGCTCGATCGGGCAATTTTCCATACGAGCCCACACAGCATCCCGAATAGAGCGCGGCAAATCTTGCTTAGCCAGACTATCGCCCGCCAAAATCTCCTTAATAAAAAAGGGATTGCCGTTGGTGATCGCATGTATCTTTCCGGCCCGGCCGGGGTGGTCACCAACAAGTTGTGCAACTGCGTCATAAGACAGAGGCGAAAGCGCGATGCGGATCAGATCACGAGGGCTGATCGACCCTAGTAAACTGCTTATGTTTTTCTCGCCTACCGGTTCGTCATTCCGGTGCGTTAAAACGAGCAGGATTGGCAGAAATGCTGCGCGACGTGCAAGTACCTTTATTAGGTCAAGTGTCGCCTCATCGGCCCAATGCGTATCTTCAAAAACAAGAATGAGGGGGATCTCACTTCGCTTCAGGGTTAAAAGCAGCCGACTGGCAACTTCACCCGGGGGGGTTGCTCCATTGAGTAAGTGAATCAGTTCATCACCCAGCACGTCACACATATCGAACAGAGGGCCAAACATCCGAGATGTCGTCAGATTTTCGCAAAATCCGATCGCAAGTTGGATATCTTCTGGGAAGAGATCAGGCATAGCTTGGATGATTGATGTCTTTCCGATCCCGGCCTCACCTGAAATCGAAACCACACCACCTTTTCCTGCGAATAGTTTCTGTACGCAAGATTGGATACATTCCAATGTTTCTTGTCGTTCCAGCAGGTCGCAATGGTTAGTAGCGTCATGAGTTAACGCATTTGGAGCAGAGAGTAAGGATTGATACATCGGCAATAGTATCGCAATTCAAACAAATTTTCCGGCGAGAGTGATGTCCCACCAGCTGTGCTTTGCAACCATTGTTGTGAGCCGTTGGATAGTCTAAACTGACCTCCGGCGCATCACCTGTTCAGGTGATGCCCGATCAGAGTATCAATTCGCGATCAGCAAAACTGGCGATTAGATGCGCCGGTATGCGAAGTGGCCTATGTCGAGCGGTGCAGACACAGCACCACGTGCTTTCAGTTGTGGCCAGTGCTTCATTCTGTCTGAGGAATCGGATCGAAAAGTAGGCGCATGATCCACGAACATGACTCAAACAAACATCCAGCCGAATATCATCGCCGGCAAAGGCCGGGCGCTTGTATCGGACAACATGTTCAACGGCCACCCATGCCATACCTTCAAGGGCTGCCTGCGGAGCGTTATCGCGCCAATAGGCGAGAGCCGCCTCTTGCGCCCAGTGGAGAAACTGGGCATTATTAACATGCCCCATAAAATCGATATGTGCGGACTGCACACAGATATCCATCTGGAAATTTCGAGTATATTTTGGAGGCAGGATTGTTGTCATCTGCGTGTCTATTTCCAACGCAGCGAAGGCTGAAAGACACGCAACAGGAATGGGAATATAAACAGGGCGCCGAATAGGCTCATCAGCATCGTTATCGGCACCAGAACTGCAATCCAGTGGTGTACCAGATAGCCCGGTGAAAAGATCAATACGGCATAGCCGACCGCAACTGCAGTCGCGACACAAACCGCCGCCCCGCCTGCCGAACTATGCCCGATGCGGATCGCATCAAGATAATTATGACCAGCAGATTGGGCTTCGCGGATGCGAAAGCTGAGATAAATGAGGTAATCCAACCCGACGCCGACAGCGATTGTCGCAACTGACGCAGTGGCAACGTTAAGCGATATTCCGCTCCAACCAAGATAAGCAAAATTGGCGGCGATTGTAGCAATTGCTGGCACAGCGAATAAGATTGCCATCTTCAGAGACCGAAAAACCAGTCCGCCCATCGCAAACACGATGATGACCAGCAGAAGTGCCTTTTCAAGGCTGACACGAACAATGCCATCCGCCAAGGCCTTGGCCGTTACTGCCGAGCCGCCCACTGTCATCTTGAAATCATGTTTTTCGGCAAAGCTGCGCACAGTCTCAACGAGTCTGGCCGCTGCCGCAGTTTCGTCAGAGCGGACAAAAGCGCGGAGCCGGAGATAGCGACTATCCTCATCGAGAAAGCCGGAATTATGCGCATTGCCCAACATAACGGTCCAAGTTTGCGTAGCCTCTTCAGCACTGCCCGCATCATTGGGGTTGCAGTTGGCCATCCCCGAATAATGGCAGCGCACAAAGCCGATTAACATAGGAGCAGACAAGACGGCCGTTACATTCTTGTCCTTCCTCAATTGCGCTGCCAACTTACCAAGAGGGCTGGTAAACTCCGGATCAAATGCGCCACCGCTCTTCCTGGTGTCAATCACGGCATCGAATGAATAGGGGCCGACATTTGCTTTACGCAATTCGCTCAAGGTCTTTTGAACCGGCACGTCGGGTGCCGTATAAACGGACATGGAATGCGAAGATCGAACCTGCAAAAGCCCAATTGCAAGAAAGGCAGTCAAAGACAGCAACATGAAGGACACTCTTGAAACAGGCCATGTCAGCGCTGCATTGCACAACGCTCGTAACGCATTTTGCGACCATTGGCTCAGCTCTCCATAATTCTCGCGCATGACCGGGCGACGTAAAAGGATGCGGATTGCGGGCACTACCGTTAGTTCGAGAATAAGCGCTGCGATAATGCCAAGGCCAGCGAGCAAACCCAAATGCGCCAACGCGGCTACATCTAGCAGCAGCAACGCGAACAAGCAGGAAGAGGCCCCGATAACTGCAAGGGTCAGAACTGGACCCATGGCGAGCATTGTTTTTTGTACAGCGTCGGCATTCGCCTCAATGCTGACCTGTGCTCCAACCTCGGTCCGCAAACGGACTTCTTCCATATAGCGCTTAAGCAATTGCACAGAATGTCCCGCCCCAACTGCAAGAATAAGGATTGGCGCAAGTACAGTGTATGTATCGAGTGACATGCGGAACCAGCCGTAAACTCCCAATGCGATCAACGTTGCCGTCAACCCGGTAAAAATTGGGATGACTACAGCTTGCCATGATCTCAAAGCCTCCCAGTGGAGCAGCAATACAAGGAACATGATAAGTGGGAAAAATAGGGCTATTCGCTTCGAAAAAATGTCATTTTGCGCAAGAAATGCCGGTTGCCCTGAATAGGCAATCGTTACACCTGGCAGGCGAATGTCCTCAATTTCGGAATCTATTTTGGACAGCAATGGTCCGAATTCGCCGCTGGAAAGATCAATGTCAGCCGAAACGATCAGATCGCCCCGAGGACTTAATACTAGGTCCTTTTGCGGTCCCAACATGCTGGCGACGCTTGGTTGCAGGCCACCTGGCTGACTGCAAATGCTCGACAGCCCGTCGATTATCATGCCTTGTGCATCGGACCGAACCAGTTTCAAGCTGTCCGAACCTGCGCCATAAACTTGTCCCGGCGTGATGCCAGGGGTTTGCTCCAGATACTGGCTCAACTTACAGGCTGCCTCTGTGCGGGTTTCCGAAGCGCCGCCCGAAACGAGAAACACCAGTGTATTTCGTCCGCCAAAGCGATCGTGATTGGCCAGAATCTCCCGCGTCAACGTGCTGCGATTGGGCAGAGTCAAATCAAAGTCGCTTACAAAATGGGTATTCTTCAGTCCCACCAGCGCCAATACAGCCAGAATGGACATAATCAGGATCACTCGCTTAGGGGTAGTCGTTACTTTTTGGGCCAGACGGGCAAACATATGCTTATTCCTTTCAGTACCCTGCCCGCAGGCCGATCATCAAAAGTCTATTGGGTTTCAGTTGTCCAAAATAGCTATCGGCCGACCCTGAATAATGCTCACCCAGAAGTTGCAGGCGCAGCTGTTCGGAGAGCTTGACGCTGCCCCGTGCCTGCAAAAACGCTCCCCCGCCTGACAGCATTGCACCGGTTATTTCAGTTTGCATTCTGTCCCCAGCGAAAGTTTTGCGCACAGCCAGCGTAGCCCCGAACACTGAATGATCCCACGTGCCATGAATGTTGGCATTGCGCCGCGCCGCCAATTGCTGGTTCCACGACACTGGTCCAACGGATCGGCTGGTCCGCAAAATGCCCTGAGCGATAAAATGCCATTGCCCTGGAAAGCTACGATCCAGCCCAATGACAGCTGCAAGCCGGGGGACACGATCAATCAAACCCGACAAGGCGACACGATCATGAGAGTAAAGCGCACTTTCAAACCGAACCCCGAAATCGCCCACATTGGTTGCGAGATCTACACCGATCATGCGCACGCGCGGATGCTGCAACGCCAGACCAGTTCGGCCATTGATGGGCATCAGCGAAAGCCAGGGCGTTCGGTCAGGTGCCTGCGCGACTGTAACGGCTAAATCCACACCGCCAAATCTTTCATAGCGAAGTGCAAAACTGTCCCGCTGAAGCGGCGTAACGCTGCGGATCGCAAGGCCATCATAATTGGACGGCAGCCGGTTTTGACGAAATTCCGGTACCCAAAAGCCTGAAAGCTCTCCACCCGCGAGTGGGATGGCAACCGTTATTGTAACCTGACCTAGCCGGTTCTCATCCTCACCCTCGACAAGACGGCGATAATCGCGGGCGCTCATTAGGTCGGTCGGATTGACGCGATCGGCACGCCCCCACGGGTTTATCTGTCGTCCGACTTTTAGAGTGACGCCGCTCGTGCGAAGTTCAATCAGAGCTTCCCTGATGTCGCCATTGGCCTTGCTCATGCCCACCGGATCCACCGCCACCCAGCCCTCGGCCTGGATGGAAACTTCATTGCTGATTTTGGCTCGGATACGGCTCCAGGCTTCCGCATTTGTGATGCTCTCATTGCCGCTTCCCGATCTGTCTCCTGTCCATTGCTGAGCGCGGAGCGACCATTCTGGCTGAGATTGTGCCCTTGCCTCAACTTCCAGACCAAATGTTAAGCAGCAAGCAAGCACGGCAAGGCCGCCAACGCGTTTCATTTGTTCAGCGCTTCGGGCGAAATTTCATTGTTCATTACAGCAGCGCCAATATCAAATTGTTTGAAATTCAAGGTCGAGGTCGATCCTGAGCGCATGCTCTGCATAGTCATGACCATTGGCTGAACTTTCCCGTTGCTACCATCCAGAACGCGAAAATCCGAGAAAGTGGCCGATTTCAGAGGCTGCCCGCTCACGCTGAAAAAATCGCAATTCAGCAACGAGTAATCGCTCTTCCTAATCCATGAACGCCGACGGCCATATCCGGTCTCACGCATTAGGGCTGAGGTCAAAGGTACGCTGTCTATGCGCCAACAATCTCCACCAGAGAGACGTTCGGTGCCCGAAAGCTTATGAGTCCAGTCTGAAACCTTGTGTCCCAGTATGTCGCCATAGGAAAAGTCTGAGCCAACCCATGGGTCGGCACGATTGGCCGTTACCAATTTTCGCACCCGGCGCATGGCTGGAAGGTATATCCACAAATCATCCCGACTGCTGCCCCGTTCAAAGGTCAGTGTCGCTACGCCACTCATGTCTGCAGGAGTTGTAAAGCGCATCAACCGAGCGAGAGCGCCTCCATCCACGATTTTTGCAACGCCGGACAAACTGCGGTTCTGTTTGGCACCTTTGCTGGATCGAAGACTGAGGCCTGCCGTAAATCGCACATTCTTAAATCTGGTTGCCTGATAGCTGGCCTGCATGATTTGTGCTGGATTAATGTCAGTCGCCCTGACTTCTAGTGGGAACACCACGATCCCTGCGGCTGCCGCACAGAATCCGCGGCGCGTGAGTGAAATGGTCATTTCAGACATAATCGATGAGGCTCCCAGTTTCCAAATTGATGCCGGGACGATGCATTTAACTTGATGAGCTGTCTTGGGGGATACCACCCAATTTTTGACAGAGAGCTACCTAATTTTGTTCGTGCCCGGGGTACGCAGAGTTAATCTGAAGCGGTTAGATGCGGTTTGGCCTGCGGGAGTGTACAAACTCAGACGACATTTGTAATATCGTCGGCAGGTAGCAACAATGTCACGCCCACTGCGGCCCTACTTCGGCATCACTCAAGCCATCATCCAACAACGCGAAAGAATCAAACGAAACCCCATCGAACATTGGCGCTTGCATCACGGCAAGCTCGCCACAAAATATCTACCAGCAGATCGACCGAAACACTCACCTGTATAAAGCTGCCTTATGTCTCAAATTGTCTAACGGCGGACAGTCAGAATTGCTGCAAATTTTTTTGGCACCAATTAACGTCCGCTTTCAGCGGGTTTTGATAAAACTTTGAATGACCGACATTGGGCGCATAGCTGTTGTCGCCAAAACTGTGTGAATGACTGCTATTGGTCTTATTCTCCTGAAAGCGGACGTTCCGCTGTCCCCAACATTCCGGTCGCTCAGGTAACATATTCAGCCCTTCGTTAGCTGCCGTTGGTTCATCATCTGAATGAAAGGCAGCTTTCCTGAAATAAGCGATAAAACCGGACTGTCCGCAAACGACAAAATTCTGTTGAAAAAGTCGA
>JBBQXA010000078.1:0-12257 GCA_038210095.1 Burkholderiales bacterium | reverse complement strand
GTTCGTGCATGTACGGGTGGAGGAAGAGGACTATCCCCAGGCTCTCGAAATCATCCGTGCATGGGAAGCCGCACAGCCACCATCGTCGGACAGCAAAGACGAACCCGCGCGTCCGGCAGGCGGCTTGCAACTGTTTCTTGCGGGCTTCGTCCTGGGAGCGGCACTGATGTACTGGTGGCTGAAACTGCCATCAGTCTGAATCACACGAAGGTAACACTCGACCAAATTAGCCATCACTCCCCCGAACGGGGAATGGCGGCAGCGCGGGCATTCCGGTAGATTTCGTCCTCGCCTTACACACTGGTACTTCTCCATGAACACAGAAGAATTGAGCAAGGAACAACGCATTCTGCGTGCGATGCGCAAGACGCTGGGCAATGTCGTCCGCGATGCCACGCCGCTGGGCGGGCGGCCCAATCCGTTGACGGCCGGCACCATCGAGGACATCAAGGATTGCTTTCTCTTGATCTCGGACCGTGAACGGGAGCTGGCCGAACAACTGAACTTCGATCAGTCCAAGCCCTATTACCGTGACGGCGCGCAATCTGGCGCGCAGGTGATCGACTTCGTCAAACCCGCCAAGGCCCAGGACGACGCATGAGCAGGCGAATCATCGAGATCAAGAACGTGGGCGCTCCCCCGCAAGAGAGTGTCGTGAAAAACGACACCCTGAAAGATGAGGAACGCGCCGAGTTGACGCAGCGATTGATCGCGAAGTTGGAGGCGTTACGCGACTTGGCCGATCCTGCGCCGCTGGTGCGCGCGCGCCTGCAACTGGATGTCGCAGAGCTACTCGTCGCACTGGAACGCAAACCCGAAGCGTGGACATTGGCACTCGAAGCCTTCGCCGCCGCACTGGGCAATGACGCTTGGGCGGATGCCGTGGAGGCCTGCGATGTACTGTACCAGTGTGAGCAGCCCGACTCGGCTGCGGCGCTGGGTATGGGGGTGTGGCTGGCAGTCAGCTTTCCGGTCGATCCCGAGTTGACGTTGGCGATGCTGATGCATGTGGTGGAGGAGACACCCGACCATTCGGATGGCGCAGCACTGGCCGCCGTCGCCGCGCGTTATGTAATCGACTTGCGCGCCGGGGACGAACAACACGAAAGCCTGTCCTTCCTCTCCGACACCCTGATCGCACAAGTGGCCGAACGTCACGGCAAAGTGCGCGATCAGGCCGCGCTTGATCTCTGGATGGACAGTCTGGGTCTGCGCGACCCGCAGCTCTTCCTGCCGCGCCTAGGCCAGGTGGTCGACATCATCGTCGGCGACGCTTGGTGGTTTGACCGCGAGGAACTGCGCAACAAGTTCGATTGAGGCCACGGGGCTTCGGTCCCGTTGTCGCTCCCCACTTTTGCCCCCCCTATTCCACGCTGCCTCGCGTTCCACCTCTTAGCGTGGCCGCGAAGCGGAAGCACGGACAATGGTCTTTTGTTGACTATATCGCTCTGGTACTATTCAGCCATCTCCCGCCAACTATCTGCCGGTAAACCACGCCCGTCATGTTCAACTTCGACAACAGTTATGTACGCGAACTGGAAGGGTTCTACACCTTCAGTCAGGCCGAACCCACGCCTGCGCCGCAACTGCTCAAACTCAATCTCGTTCTGGCAGAGGAGATCGGGCTAAATCCAGAAGATCTCGCCACACCCGAAGGCGTGCAGCTTCTGGCTGGCAATGTTGTCGCGCCGGGCGCAGAACCCATCGCGCAAGCCTATGCCGGTCATCAGTTCGGCAATTTTGTACCCCAGCTCGGCGACGGACGCGCGCTGCTACTCGGCGAGGTGATCGACCGTGCGGGCAATCGGCGCGACATCCAGTTCAAGGGCAGTGGCCGAACTCCCTTTTCGCGCAGTGGAGACGGCAAGGCCGCCGTGGGGCCGATGCTGCGCGAATACCTGATGGGCGAAGCCATGCATCACCTTGGCATTCCCACCACGCGTGCGCTGGCGGTGGTGGCGACGGGCGAGCCGGTGTACCGCGAGACCCCACTACCCGGCGCTGTCCTGACCCGCGTTGCCGCAAGCCACATTCGCATCGGCACGTTCGAATATTTCGCCGCGCGCGGCGACACGGCATCGCTCAAACGGCTGGCCGACTACACCCTCCGTCGCCATTACCCGGAATTGAGCGGACTGCCTTATAGCGAGTTTCTGCACGGTGTAATTAGCCGTGTGACCGGACTGGTGGCGAACTGGATGAGCGTCGGATTCATTCATGGCGTGATGAATACCGACAACATGGCGCTTTCCGGCGAAACGCTGGACTACGGGCCCTGCGCATTTATGGAGCACTACCATCCAGATGCCGTCTTCAGTTCGATAGACCGTCACGGGCGATATGCCTATGGCAACCAGCCCGCAATGGCGCACTGGAATTTGACCCGTTTCGCCGAGACATTGCTACCGCTGCTGGATGACGACGACGAGCGCGCGATTGCGCTGGCTACGGAAGCCATCCAGACCTTCCCCGATCGTTTTGAACAGGCATGGCTGGCAGCACTTCGGCGCAAGCTGGGACTACAACACACCGAGGCGGACGATGCCGCGCTGGCGAAAGATTTTCTGGAAGCGATGCATGCCGCCGAGGCCGACTTTACGCTGGCCTGGCGCTACCTCGCCGATGCTGCCGAATCCCGCCCGGACAGATTGCTCAGCCTGTTTTCCGCCGCCCCGGAAAAGCTGGCGGTCTGGTTGCCGCGCTGGCAGGCGAGATTGGTACGGGAAGCGCGCCCTGCAAATGAAATTGCCGCCGCGATGCGGCACGTCAATCCCTGGCTGATTCCGCGCAACTATCGGGTCGAAGAAGCGCTGACGGCGGCCAGCAACAACAACGACCTTGCCCCCTTCGAGCGACTGTTGGATGCCTTGGCTTCCCCGTATGTTGAACGCGAGACAGCACAGACTTATGCCACTCCAGCCCCGCGCGAGCATACCGCGAATTACCACACGTTCTGCGGCACCTGATCGCACGGGTGATTCGGTTTGGGCTAGAGCCCACCGCGTTTCCCTTCCGTTTTTGGTCGCAACCAAACTGAGCGGCTAGGTTTTATTCCACGGCAAGGTGGCAATGTGGGCGCTGCTCAGGCGCTGATAGAGTCGAATCTTGCGCAACACCGGCCACCAGTCGTAGAGGAAAGTCTGCATCGGTTTCCACATGGCGACCCAGCCGACGATGGTGAGGCTTTCGCGCGCGATGTTATAACCGTGATTGCTACCCATCCCGCCCACGACATCGGCGGCAACCAGACATCCGGTTACGAACACGATACCGACAGCCATGGAAGTACGCCCCTGCCGCAACAGGTTGCGTAACCGGCTGCGCATACGCTCTTCTTTGTAGGCGAAATGATTATGGATCGCGGCCGTCAGTCGCTCGTTCAGATCGCTCTCCTCGGGCCACTTCTCGATATGAATAGTGATATGAAATCGGCACTTGGGCGAGTAGTCGAACGCCCAGCTTTCGATAAACGCCTCTGCACCGGGATCGAGATCCTTGTTCAGGAACGGCGTGGGGTCCATCGAATTAAACAACTGACCCACCTCGCGCACACGCATGGCGAGTTTATGGATCGGGACGGTATGAGAGGATTTTGTCATGACTGATTTAGCGGTAGCGCTTTCACCGGCGTATCGAATGATGGGCAATTATCTCAGAAAATTTATCGGCGCCCTGCCTCTGTGAGCAACCAACCCGCTCGAATATAACCGCGCCGACTGCATCCATAGTTCGCCCGTTAATCCGCACGCACAGGGCACGCTCTCGCCGCCCTGTGCGTGTCAGACAACCTTGAGGCCAATGCCGTACAGCTCCCGCAGCCTCACACAATCCGGATTCAGGGAACCGTCCGGCATGAAGGCCGGAAACTCGCGGCATACCGAAGGACGCTGCGCATAAATCCCACAGCCCATATCATCCTGCAGCGCGATACAGCGCCCGCCCGTTTCCGTGCCCTTCATACAAGCCCGGAACGGTGTAAGTTGCGAACAGAGTTCGGCCGGCACCAGCCCGCCCGGCTGCGTATCCATCTCGCCGTGATAGAACGAGACGCGAAAATGTTGGCAGCATACGCCGCAGTCCACACAGGGATTATCCGCCCCTGACATGTCGTAATAAGTGCGACCATCCTCGGTAAGAATGGCGATTTGAGATTGATTCAATTTGGCTTACCCAGACTTACTGCCGCGCCAAACCGGCGCTCACAGCGGAATCGCGTCCCTCAACGGAACGCATCACGCGCCAACACGTAAGCGGGGGTAACTAGGTAAAAGGGATTTCTGTGGTGGTCGATGAGTAGAGCGCCACCACGCTAACAATGGCGGCATAACGCATATTCCCCGGCAGGACGCCGGAGAGGCTGTCGCGCATAACGCGGTAGTCGTGCCGTTGCCGGGGGCCGAAAGTCGCTGCAAAATAACGATGCTTGTTCAAACAAAACTCCGCTAACAACGATATGCCAAAAATTCCAGCCGCCTAGGCAAGGAAACTCCAAGGACTAACCGTCACCTTGCAGAGCGGCGGCATCATACTACATAGCATGCCACGCACCAGAACATCCGAATCATCAGAATTCCGGCAAATATTTCATATCCTTAGCACCCCCTCTGCGCATGCCCTCGCGAGGACTGAGGTAAAATCCATCCGCAGTATTTTCTTTAACTTTTCCTTATCCTCCCATGCGTATTTCCCAGCTTAGCCAACGCCTGCGCGAACTCGGTGCCAAGCCCTGTCATGAGGACAGGTTATTTCGCGGGTGGAGCCAACTGAGCTCCTATGATCGCAAGGGTAGTCCCGCCGCAACGTTTTTTCCGCAAGCGTTGCGCGACGCGTTGCCCGGCATCGAAGCGGAACTGAATGGACTGGCACGACTGCACAGCGAGCATCCCGCAGGGGTTGATGTTGCACGCCTGCTGGTCAAACTCGCCGACGGCCAGATGGTGGAGAGCGTGCTGCTGCCGCGCGGAGGGCTGTGCGTCTCGACGCAGGTAGGCTGCGCGGTGGGCTGTTTATTTTGCATGAGCGGTCGCGATGGTTTGCTGCGCCAATTGGGCAGTGCCGAGATCGTCGCCCAAGTGGTGCTCGCACGCCAACGCCGCGAGGTGAGCAAGGTGGTGTTCATGGGCATGGGCGAACCCGCCCATAATCTCGACAACGTACTCGAAGCGATACAGGTGTTAGGTACACAGGGCAACATCGGCCACAAGAATCTGGTGTTTTCAACCGTCGGTGACCCGCGCGTATTCGAGCGGCTACCACAAGGTACAGTGAAGCCCGCGCTCGCACTGTCGCTGCACACTACCGATGCCGAGCTGCGTGAAAAACTCCTGCCCCATGCCCCGGCTATCGCCATCGAAGAACTGGTCGAGTGCGCCGAAGTCTATGCGCGCGCGACCGGCTATCCGGTGCAATACCAATGGACATTACTCGACGGCATCAACGACAGCGATGACGAATTGGATCGCATAGCCCAACTGCTTTCCGGCAAATACGCCCTGATGAATTTCATTCCCTTCAATGATGTCGATGGCCTCGCCTACCGCCGTCCTTCAGCCGAGCGCATCGCCTACATGGTGGGCACGCTCAAGCAACGCGGCATCATGGTCAGACTGCGCGATTCGGCGGGACAGGAAGTCGAGGGCGCATGCGGACAGTTGCGTGCGCGGGCAACAAAATCCTGAGTGCTGGGTAGTTAAACGCTACTGATAAACAGACCGCAAGATTCCCATCGCCCATTCGAGCCGGTGAAATTGCTCGGCGTCACCGCCCCGGTCGGGATGGTGCTGCATCGCGAGGCGGCGATATTGCTGCTTGATGTCGGTGAAACTGACAGGATGCGTCAGTTCCATCACCGCCAGCGCCTCATCCCGTTGCCCCTCCCCGCTGAAACCCAGCCAAAAATCATCGAGCATACGCAACACATCCGACTCGTCGGTCGCTTCGAGGTTATCCAGATCAAGGTAGTAGTCGGCAAGTGGATCATGCGGCGCGGGATGATCAGAAGACCTGCCGCAATCAGCAGCGACCCGTATGCTCAGACAATGTATCTGCATGTCCTGTCCGCTCGCGCGCAAGTGAACTCGCAATGAATAGAGGCAATGAAACAACAGGAAGTGACGCTGGAACAAACCGATGGGGCTATGAAAATACACCTCGTCGAAAAATCCAACCTCGCGCTCCGCCAGCCCCTTCAGCAGATCGTATTCCGACAGCCCCGCCGGGTGGTCAGCAAGCATCTCGCGCAGTAGGGTCTGGATCTCTTCGATGGCTACGGACATGCGCACGGGCCTTGGGTGAGCGAGTCTTATTCTGGCACGGCTCAGCTGACAATACCAGAAAGCGCCTCGCGCATTGAAAGGCAGCCGCGCCATCCGGATAGCCAAATCCATTCGACACTGCTACATTCAATTCCGCACTTCACAACACGTCCAACCGAGGAGCATCCCATGCTGGTAACTTTCAACACCGATGTCCACGCCGACATCACTATGTTTGGCGATATCGCCGTGACCTTTCTGAAAATAATGGGACACAGCGGAACCGTCCCCGGCGCGATACAGGCGGAAGATGTTCCCGCCGCACTAAACCGCTTGCGCACCGCCATAGCCACACAGCAGATTCCCGCTCCACCCGCCGGCGATAAGGATGGCGGCGAGTCAACGATTAGCCTTAAAAATCGCGCTATCCCCCTGATCGAACTGTTTGAAGCCGCCGCAAAAGCTGAGACTTACGTGATGTGGAAGTAGCTCGAAACTCGGACTGTTGAATTTCAGAATGCGGTGCGGAAAGGGTAGTCCGGCGCGTCCTTGCTCTGTCGGCTTTCAGGATGACAAGTATGTCAGATCAATGGCGCTTCGTCGCCCAGCCGAATTCCCGCCACGATTTTTCAAGCCAGACTGGCCGCCAAAGGCAACACTGTTAGAATTCGTTTAATCTCATTTCAAGCCGCACCAGCCCCTCATGACCAATACCAAGCCCGTCACCATCCATCGCCACGACTACACCGCCCCGGCCTATTGGGTGGACACCGTTGAAATGGGTTTCGATCTCGACCCTACCAACACTCAAGTTTCCACACGCATCACGATGCAGCGCAACAGCGCATCGCCCAACAAGGACGTGGAGTTGCTGGGCGACGGCATCAAGCTGGTGGCCTTGCGCATGAACGGCAAGACGCTGCGCAAGAGTGCTAAAGGCGGTTACACGATAACGGATGGAAAACTGCGCATCGCCGATGCGCCGGACGCGCTCACGCTTGAGATAGCGACACGGGTCAACCCCGAGAAGAACACCTCGATGATGGGGCTGTATATCTCCAACGGTAATTTCTTCACCCAGTGCGAGGCCGAAGGTTTCCGCAAGATCACTTGGTTCCCCGACCGCCCGGATGTGATGGCGAAATACACCGTGATGCTCAGAGGCGACAAGAAAAAATATCCGGTGTTGCTGTCCAACGGCAATCTGGTTGAACAGGGCGACCTGCCCGGTGGCCGCCACTATGCCAAGTGGGAAGACCCGTTCAAAAAACCGTCCTATCTGTTTGCGCTGGTGGCAGGCAAGCTGGTGTGCCAGGAAGAAAAATTCAAACTCAAATCAGGTCGCCGCGCGCTGCTGCAAGTGTGGGTGGAGCCGGGCAATCTGGACAAGACGCAGCATGCGATGGCATCGCTCAAGCACAGCATCCGCTGGGACGAGGAACGTTACGGGCTGGAGCTGGACCTGGACCGTTTCATGATCGTCGCGGTGGGTGACTTCAACATGGGCGCGATGGAAAACAAGTGCCTGAACATCTTCAACACCAAATATGTACTGGCCAACCCCAGCATCGCCACCGACGTCGATTACACCAACATCGAGGCGGTGGTCGGCCATGAATACTTCCATAACTGGACCGGCAACCGCGTGACCTGCCGCGACTGGTTTCAGCTTTCGTTGAAGGAAGGCCTCACCGTATTCCGCGATCAGGAATTCTCCGCCGACATGATAGGCACGGACAGTGGCCGCGCAGTGAGCCGCATCGAGAATGTGCGCATGCTGCGCCAGGTGCAGTTCTCCGAAGATGCGGGGCCGATGGCCCATGCGGTGCGGCCGGACAGCTTTGTCGAGATCAGCAACTTCTACACCGTCACCATCTATGAAAAAGGCGCGGAAGTGGTGCGCATGTACCAGACCCTGCTGGGACGCGAGGGCTTCCGCAAAGGCATGGACCTGTACTTTGCACAGCATGACGGGCAGGCGGTTTCCTGCGACGATTTCCGTGCGGCGATGGCCAAGGCTAACGGGCGCAACCTGAAACAGTTCGAGCGCTGGTATAGCCAATCCGGCACACCGCAACTCAAAGTTCAAAGCCACTACGACGCCAGCAAACAAACTTATGAACTCACGCTCAGCCAGAGCGGCAAGGCCGGCGCGTTGCAAAGCAAACCCATGCCTTTCCACATCCCCGTGGCGGTGGGCCTGCTCGATGCCCAAGGCCGCGACATGGCGCTGCATTTAGCTGGGGCTACCTCTTCAACTACCACCTGTGTGCTGGAGCTGACCAAAGCCAAACAGACCTTCACCTTCAACCAGGTCAAAGCCAAACCCACGCCCTCATTGCTGCGCAACTTCTCGGCACCGGTGGTGATGGAATACGACTACAGCGACGGTGAACTGGCGCACCTGATGGCGCACGACAGCGATGCCTTCAACCGTTGGGAAGCCGGGCAACGCCTGGCGATGCAACGCCTGCTAAAACTCATCAAGCAAGTGCAGGCGGGTGAAACGCTGACGCTGGATGAACTATTCACCGACACATTGCGCACCACGCTCAACGACCAGTCGCTTGATCCTGCCTTCCGCGAAGTGGTGCTGACGCTGCCATCGGAATTGATGCTGGCCGAACAATGCGCAGTGATAGACCCGCAGGCGATACACACCGCGCGCAAGTTCATGCGCAAGACGATCTCCGAAAGACTCAAGGCCGATCTCATCACCGCCTATGAAGCCAACCTCACGCCCGGCAAATACAGCCCCGATGCCAAATCGGCCGGCAAGCGCGGCCTGAAGAACCTGTGCCTGTCTTATCTGCTGGGTTGGGAAGATGAAACCACACTGCAACTGGCCCACGCCCAGATCAGCGCCGCCGACAACATGACCGACCGCTTGGCCGCGCTGATGTCGCTGGTCAACACTGGCAGCAAGACCGCCCAACAGCCGCTGAAAAACTTCTATCGCGATTTCAAGAACGAGGCGCTGGTAGTCGACAAATGGTTCAGCCTGCAGGCCGTGGCGACACATACCGATGTAGCCGCCGTGCGCAAACTGATGACCCATCCCGCGTTCACGCTGAAAAATCCCAACCGCGCCCGCAGCCTGATCTTCAGCTTCTGCAACGGCAACCCGTCACAGTTCCATGCCGCGGATGGCAGCGGCTATGCCTTCTGGGCGGAACAGGTGATCGCGCTGAACAAGCTCAACCCGCAGGTGGCCGCGCGCCTGATACGCACGCTGGATCACTGGAAAAAATACCAGCCCGCGCTGAAAAAACAGATGCAGGCTGCGTTGCAGAAAGTGGCAGCGATTAAAGGATTGTCGAAGGATGTGCAGGAGGTGCTGGTTAGGGCGTTGGGGTGAGAAGGGTATGGGAATAATTGAGCTTTTCCCAGTTAATCACCCCGCGTTTCGCCGAAATTGATTATTATTACCATATAGATATAATCTCCGCATGAGCCAAACGCCCGCCAAACCATTGGAGTGGGTTGCTTCCTCCAAGAAGGATTTGCTATCCATGCCGACCGATGTCGTGGACACCTTTGGATACGCGCTGCACTTGGCACAAAACGGCGGAAAACATGCTCAGGCAAAACCGCTCAAAGGCTTCGGTTCGGCGGGTGTGCTTGAAGTGGTAGAGGACGATGACGGCAATACCTATCGGGCAGTTTATACCGTGCGATTCAGCAATGCGATCTATACCCTAAAGGGCACAAGAACCTGCTAGCAGGTGTGCTGCATTGCTTCCAGAAAAATCGCACAAAGGTATCGCAACACCCAAGCAAGACCTGGACTTGATTCGCGACAGAATAAAGCTGGCGCAAAAACATTCTGAAGGAGTAAACAAATGAGCAATATCACACGCGGTAGCACCAACGTATATGCAGACCTCGGCCTGGACAACGCGGAGGAAATGCTGGTCAAGGCGCAGCTGGCAACCAAGATCGGCGACATCATCAAACGGCGCAAGCTGACCCAAGTGCAGGCAGCCGAATTACTGGGCATCTCCCAACCCAAATTATCCGGCATGCTGCGCGGTCAGTTTCGCGGCATCTCCGAATCGAAAATGCTGGAATGCCTGACACGTCTGGGGCGCGATATTCAGATCGTAGTGAAGCCAACATCGCGTTCGCGTACTGAGGGGCATGTGTCGGTGGTTTTTGCATAAGGCGAGTAGAGCTATGATGCGGAAAAATATTTCCGAGTACAGGCCTACGCTAAAGTAAATTCGAAGCTGAGCTGTGCCCCCTTTAAATTGCTTTAACTGCAATAGTTTCAAAGAATTGGAAAAAATACATGCGTGCCATAGCAACTGAAAGTCTCCTTGAATTCAACATGAAAGTGCCTCATATCATCAAATACATGGGTTCTAAAAGGGAGCTTTTGGAATACTTAGTAGGCACCATCAATGAAATTTATGAAGGTGAAACTGTATGTGACCTTTTTGCTGGAACTTGCGTTTTGAGTGGAGCATTGGGCGCAAGTGTTGAAATGCATTCAAATGACATCCAGAAATATTCTGCCGTATTGGCAGAAACATATCTTGGGAGTTATGACTTGCCTGAGTTTGAAGGTTTGTCCGAGAAGGTGGTTGCGGTCGCCCAAGAGCATGTAAATAAGGTTAATGGATTATTTCCTGACCTGAAATATTCTTACGAAACCGTTCAGGGACTCAATGAATTTAATGCGTTGGAGCAGTTGCAGCAAGAGTTGATCGGCTTTGATTTTGAGAGTGTTAGTCATCATCTGTTCATAAAAAACTACTCAGGTACTTACTGGTCTTTCGAGCAATGTTTGTGGATTGATGCGTTGAGGACTGCAGCAGAAGAATATTCCGGGACAGCGGCATATTATCCAATTCTATCGAGTCTGATGTTTGCAATGGCGTACAACGCCCAAAGCACTGGACATTATGCGCAATACCGAGATGCTAATAATATTGCTTCAATGAACGACATCATCATTTATCGGAACAAGGAAATCCTCCCTTATTTCAAGAAAAAACTTCAGGAATTAATAGAATTTAATACCGGCACCAAATTCAAACATACGGTCACAACATTGGATTACCGAGACTGCTTAGATACAATTTCAAGAGGTACGTTGGTTTATGCCGATCCACCTTATGCTTTCGTTCATTATTCACGTTTCTACCACGCCTTAGAAACTCTTGTGAAATATGACTATCCTGAAATTTCATACAAAGGTCGATACAGAAATGACCGCCATCAATCCCCCTTCTGCAAAAGAAGTGAAGTTGTTGGTGCTTTTGAAGTAATGTTCAGAAAAATAAGAGAGAAAGATTCTAAGCTTGTCTTGAGCTATAGCAACACGGGAATGATAAGTTTGGAAGGAATACTAGATATCGCACGAAATGCTTTGGGAGTTGGATATGTCGTATATACAAAGGCACTGGATTACACACATAGCACCATGGGGCGATCTGAAGACAAGTCAAGGGAAGTTAAGGAATATCTAATTATTGCAGAGCCCCGCTAAATATGACCAGCAAAGTGGATATCTCAAAACTGAAAAGCTCTTGGACAAAATACGACATAGTCCAAGTAATGGAAGCTGTTTACAGTAAAGAAACCCTCAACAAGTTCGTAAACAAGGAGGCAAAGATTGATGAACCTATCCTTCGCTCCTTCCTTGGAATTGAATCCCTAAAAGATCCCCTTCCGAGCTATTGGCTTGAAATTCAAAAATACCCCAACGAAAAAAAACTTTTCGCTCTATTCGCCGTACTGTTCACCCATGCAGAGATAATAGGAAAATTCGCTGACAAATACTCTCAAGGCAACATGAAAGGGGTATTTCAAGTAGCAAACGGGAAGGAATACACAAATATAAGGAGCGCACTGATCGTATCAGGAGCTTCTGAACCGACATACAGAAGAAAAAAGGAAGTTCCCTTTGATTTCTCTCCGATATTCCAGAATTTTGAAGTTGGAAAACTCTTCAAGCAAGTTTTGAAAGAAAGAATATCCAGACACTCTAAGGTTACT
>JBBQXA010000077.1:0-12599 GCA_038210095.1 Burkholderiales bacterium | reverse complement strand
GATTTGTTGGTGATGTCGGAATCAGTGTGTCAGAAGACAGGGGAATGTGAATGAGCAAGGACTTGCCAAGTGGCAGTGGGACAGATGACATTACGGTGGGGGTCAAGCTCGAATTCACCAAGAGCTTAAATCATGTCATTAATAAGATTCATGCTACCAGCAATATTGACGAGATCATGCTGGATGTCAGCAAGGATATCTGCACCCTGTTCAATGCAGACCGTTTGACGATCTACGTGGTGGGTGAAGACAACGTTTCACTAATTTCCAAGGTAAAAACCGGCCTTAATTCCTTCAAGGATCTTAAGTTGCCGATTGCCGAACAAAGCATTGCTGGTTATGCGGCCATGCACAAGAAGCTGCTCAATATTCAGGATGTGTATGACGAGGCAGAACTGGGTGGCTACAGTTCTCATCTGCGCTTCCTGCAGGAAGTGGACAAGCGTACCGGTTATCGCACCAAACAGATGCTGGTTGCGCCCATACTGGAAACGAATTCCAGCGATTTGGTCGGAATTATTCAGGTTATCAACAATAAGGCCGGGACTACCTTCTCTGCGATGGTGGAGGAGGGCGTGCAGGAGTTGGCGCAGACCATGGCAGTGGCGCTGCGGCAGCGCCAGCAAAACAGTACGGTCAAGACCAAGTATGACTATCTGGTTGCGGATGCAGTGCTGTCTGCCGCCGAATTTGATTTGGCAACGCGCACGGCCAGGCGCAAAGGGGTCGATATCGAAGAGGTGTTAATCGATGAATTCCAGGTCAGCATCCCGGCTTTGGGGCAGGCGCTGTCGCGTTTTTTTGGTGTGCCCTATGAATCCTACAAATCGGATCGTATCAAGCCTTCCGATCTGCTCAAAAACCTGAAGCGTGAATATGTCGAGGCGAGTCACTGGCTGCCGATAGAGGAAAATCAGGATGGTTTGCTGATTCTGACTACTGATCCGGAGCGGATTCAGGCATCGCGCGTCGTCAATAATATTTTCCCCAAACAACGTCTGGTATACAAAGTTTGCTCGCAGCGAGAGTTCAAACAGTCGCTGGATCTGTTCTATGGTGGTGGCTCCTTTGACAGCACCGGCAGCTTTGGTATGGACGAGTCCTCGGTGGATGATTTGCTCTCCAGCCTTGGTGGGGACGAAGATGAGCCGTCCGGGATTACCCAGGAAGATGTCAATGCGGCAGCCGACAATGAGCTGGTCAAGCTGGTCAACAAGATCATCGTTGATTCCTACCGTATGGGCGCATCGGATATTCATATCGAGCCGCAGCCGGGAAAAGGGAAAACCCGTATTAGGGTGCGCAAGGATGGCTCTTTGCTCAACTATATTGAGGTCCCATCGACTTATCGCAACGCATTGGTGACGCGTCTCAAGATCATGTGCGATCTGGACATCTCTGAAAAGCGCAGACCGCAGGATGGCAAGATAAAATTCAAGAAATACGGCCCACTGGATATCGAGCTGCGTGTGGCAACGATTCCCTCTCAGGGCGGAGTGGAAGATGTGGTCATGCGTATTTTGGCCTCTGGCGAGCCGTTGCCGCTGGAGAAAATGGGATTCTCAGCACGTAACAGCGAATTGATTCAGAAGACCGTGAGCAAGCCCTATGGTCTGTTTTTCGTGTGTGGCCCGACCGGTTCCGGTAAAACGACCACGCTGCACTCCATTCTTAAATACATCAATACACCTGATACCAAAATCTGGACTGCGGAAGATCCGGTTGAAATTACCCAGAAGGGGCTGCGTCAGGTGCAGATCAATAAGAAGGCTGGGCTTGATTTTGCCACTATCATGCGCGCATTCCTTCGCGCCGATCCGGATGTGATCATGGTCGGCGAGATGCGTGACAAGGAGACCGTCTCAATCGGCATTGAGGCATCGCTTACCGGTCATCTGGTGTTCGCCACGCTGCATACCAATAGTGCTCCAGAATCCATCATTCGTCTGCTAGATATGGGAATGGATCCGTTTAATTTCGCCGATGCACTGCTGGGCATTCTGGCTCAGCGTCTGGCCAAACGTCTGTGTGCCGACTGTAAGAAGCCGCATACCGCCAGCGCAGAGGAAATGAAAGCGCTGCTCACTGAATACAGTGATGAATTGAAATACACCGAAAGTTGGAAGAAAGATGCCGCCGCCGCATCCAAGGCACTATATGCCGAGTGGATCAAGCTGTTTGCCGATGAAAAGGGGCAATTCACAATTTACGAACCGGTGGGTTGCGATAAATGTACGGGAACCGGTTATCGCGGCCGCGTTGGTCTGCACGAATTATTGATAGGTACCGATCCGGTCAAGAAAGCGATTCAGGAGCACGCGCGAGTTGCAGAGCTGCTGGCCATTGCACTGGACGAGGGGATGCATACCTTGAAGCAGGATGGCATGGAGAAGGTGCTGCAGGGAATTACCGACATGCATCAAATACGTGCGGTATGTATCAAATAACAACCTCCATTTTAGGCTGCCGATGAACTCCAAATTTAATTTGCTACACCGTCTCAAGGAGCTCAATGAGATCGGTATTGCGCTGTCTCAGCAAAGGGATATCAATAGCTTATTGGAGGCCATTCTTGACGCGGCAAAGCGCATCACTCATGCGGATGCAGGCACGCTCTATTTGCATGAGCCCGAACAAAGAGTGCTTCGCTTTGAAATATTGCGCAATGATTCCCTGCATAGTGCACTGGGTGGCACCAGTGGCGCGCCGATCACTTTCTATCCGATTCATCTCTATGACGAGGAAGGGAATCCCAATCACGCGATGGTGGTGAGCCATTCTGCATTGAGTGGCGAAACGGTCAACATTTCCGACGCTTACACTGCGGAAGGTTACGATTTATCAGGCACGAAGAAATTTGATGCCAAGAGCGGGTATCGTTCCAAATCGTTTCTTACTGTGCCGATGCGCAATCATGAGGATGAAGTCATCGGTGTGTTGCAGCTCATCAACGCGCTGGATCGAAAGACCGGCGCAATTATTCCGTTCTCACTGGATGATCAGCAGTTGCTGGAATCTCTGGCTTCACAGGCCGCGATTGCCCTGACCAATCATCGCCTCATCGCACAGTTGGAGGAGTTGTTTGAGGGATTTATTCAGCTTATCAATACGGCAATCGACGACAAGTCACCCTATACCGGCGGGCATTGTGAACGAGTTCCGGTTTTGACTATGATGCTGGCCGAAGCGGTTAATCGCACCAGTGATGGGCCGCTCAAGGATTTCGTGATGACCGACGGAGATCGGCATGAACTGAAAATAGCAGGCTTGCTACACGATTGCGGCAAGATTACGACGCCAGTACATGTGGTGGACAAGGCGACCAAACTACACACGCTTTATGATCGCATCAATCTGCTTGATACCCGTTTCGAAGTTATCAAGCGCGATGCGGAGATCATCATGCTGCGCAAACTCGGTGAGATGCGCGGAGCCGGAGAGGAGGCGTGCGCAGCAGTCCGGGCTGAGTATGAGGGTAGGATTGCGCAATTGGATGATGATCGTCAATTTCTTCAGCGCTGCAATGTCGGCGGAGAAGCGATGTCCGACGAGGACATCCAGCGCGTGCAGCGAATTGCCGCCTATCGTTGGCGCGATGTGTCCGGTCAGGAGGCTGATTTCCTCAGCGCAGATGAACTGGAAAACCTGTCCATTCGCTTCGGAACATTAACCGCAACTGAGCGTGGAATTATCCAGCGCCATATCGACATCACCATCAAAATGCTGGAGTCGCTGCCTTGGCCCAGACACCTTAAAAATGTCCCGGAATATGCCGGCGGGCATCACGAGCGTATGGACGGCAAGGGCTATCCGCGAGGCTTGACGCGTGAACAGATGTCGGTGCAGGCAAGGGTGATGGGGATCGCCGATATATTTGAGGCACTTACTGCCAAGGATAGGCCCTACAAGGAAGGGAAAACGCTTTCTGAGTCGCTTGCCATCCTCGGGAAATTTAAGTTGAACGGTCATATCGACCCAGATCTGTTCGATATTTTTATTCGCGAGAAGGTCTATCTTGACTACGCGAAACAATTCCTTCCGGCCAAGCAGATTGACGAAGTCGATCTGAGCAAGATACCGGGTGTGAATCTCTGAGTCGTGCCGCAGTAAGTCTGCTGCGCGACTGATCGCGCGCTATTAATTGGTGTCTGGGTTGGTGCGACGTTGTTCGCTCGCCACTTTTCGACACATTCTCAGGCTAGACGCGCTCCAGCACCGCAGCGAAGAATCCGTCCGTGCTGTGCAACTGTGGACGCAGCTCCAGATAATCACCCATTTCCAGTGCGATCTTCTGCTGTTGCAGTACTTCACCGGCGGGCTTCAGGATGAAGTCCGGATGCGAGGCTAAAAATGCCTGCACGATCTGTTGATTCTCTTCCGGCAGGATGCTGCAAGTCGCATAGACCAGACGGCCGCCCTTCTTGAGTAAACGACTGGCGGAGGCGAGAATTGCAGCCTGCTTCTGGGTAAGTTCTGCAATGCTCTGTGGAGACTGGCGGAACTTGAGGTCGGGGTTGCGGCGCAACGTACCCATGCCGCTGCACGGCGCATCTACCAGTACGCGGTCTATCTTCCCGGCAAGGCGTTTTACCTTAAGGTCGTTCTCGTGTGAGATCAGCATGGGCTGAATGTTACTTGCGCCTGAACGTTTCAGTCGCGGCTTAAGATTGCTCAGGCGTTTTTCGGAGACATCCATCGCATACAGGCGTCCCTGCGAGTTCATCAGCGCGGAAATCATCAGTGTTTTGCCACCGGCACCGGCGCAGAAATCCACCACCATATCGTTGCGCTTGGGTGCAAGCAGGAATCCGAGTAACTGGCTGCCTTCGTCCTGCACCTCGACCTTGCCCTCGGTGAAGAGCGCATCGCGATTCAGCGGAATTTTCTCCTTGAGGCGGATGCCAATAGGAGAAAAGGGGGTGGGGCTGGCTTCGATATTTTGATCATGTAGATTTTGCAACACCTCCTCGCGTTTTGCGAGCAAGGTGTTGACGCGGATATCCAGCGGCGCGCCTTGCTGCATAGACTGACCGATGGCGAGAATCTCATTATCAGAATAGGACGCGCGCATTTTTTCAAGCAGCCATTCCGGCAATTCGGCCTGTACCGACAGCGATAGTGTATCCGCTTTTACGCCCTTGACCGTGGCGAGCCACTCTTTCTCTTCGCGCTTGAGTACCGGCTCAATTTCACGCATGTTGTAGCCACCAAACTTGAGCAGCCAGGCCAAGCCCATGCGGCGTGGCGTGGGGGTGTCGCCGCAGGCGTGCTCCAGTAGAAAACGGTGGCGTAGAACGCCGAAAACCGTCTCGGCGACCAGCGCTCGTTCGTTGGAGCCGATGCGGTGCTCCTTAAAGAAGTAGCGCAACGTGGTGTCGGCAGGATGAGCCAGTGGCAAGATGGTGCGCAGCGCTAGGATGACAAGGTCGATACGGTATTCGGTAATCAGCATGATATTAAGCCTTCAGTTTCAGGCGCGCAGTTTAACAGGGTTGCGGCTGAAATATTGTTTACTCGCCTATTACCAGCACGGTATGCCTAGGCCGAAATATATAGGCATTGCGGCATATTGTGTATCCACCCCATTAAGGTACAGTTGAAAGCGTGGGTCCGCAGGGCCGGATAGTGCTGGGGAAAGAGGGTGTATGGTGGACTGGTCTGATAATTTGAGTATTTCAAATGTTGTGATGGATTCGGATCACAAAAATCTGGTGGCTATGGTTAATACGGTGGAGCATGCAATCCGGTCTGGGGATTGCACTATTCTGTCGCAAGCATTTCAGCGCCTTTTCATGTGTGTGGAAATTCACTTTTCCAACGAGGAAAGATTCGCGAAGGCACTGGAGCTGCCGTTTGACCAGCATAAAAAGTTACACTTCAGTCAGCATAATGAATTGGGGCATATGCGAACCGAACTGGAGGCCAAGAGCGGGATATGGTCGGAGGGGGCAGTTGAGCACTTTTCTCAAGCCCTGAGAAATTGGCTGTTGGATCACATTCATGGAGACGTCATTGCATTGAAGGGGGCGCTATCCAATCAGCCTTACCATTTCAAACCCTGAAACTTTAGCTCCCAGTTTTTAGGTATCAATACCGCTACTCTTCTGCCACCCGAATCTCCGAGATCAGCATTTCGCCAGCGTTATGACCCTCGCGGTCTATCTGGCGAATTTTGATGGGGAGCAGGCGGTACTCCAGTCCCAGCCAGATATCCAGTCCTTCTTCACCTTGCGCATGAATTTTGTGCAGCGGTAGTGCGCGCAATCTGCCGATGTTAGTCTGCACATACTCTTCCTCGCCCACTTCAAGTTCGTAGTATTCCAGCTTCTTGCCGTTGCTGATGTATATCGGGACGATAGATTGATTCAGCGGCAATTGAGAAAGCTGATAGAGGAAGCTGATGATGTCCTGTGTGCCGGGCTGGAGCGGAAACTGCTTTCCATTGGAAAGGTGCAAGGAGTTTTCCGGCCAGGAAAACTTAGCCTCGATACTCTGGTTGCTGCCGGATACATTTTTACTTTCGTGGTATTCCTCCGGGCGCAATCCGGCGCCGGTAAGGGTGCCGCGGCTATGCTGGTTCAAGGCAAATGACTTGAATAGGCTGGCCATTCCGGTGGTGTTCATGTTTATTTCCAGGGTGTAGTTTTTCTCATCATCGATATCAAGGCGGTGATGTGCCTCGCCGACCTTGAGGCTGGTACCCATGTAGGCGAAAAAAGTAAGCTGTGCATGTTTGGGTAAGGGATGGGGCGGAGGCGTAGCTTTCTCAATGTCAGACGTCTCATCCGGTGCCGGCTGATTCTGTCCATCAATTGCAACGGGATCATCATTGATGATCACATGCGGATCTGTTGCATCTGCATCCGGTGCTGCCGCGAGTGGCTGTGGTTTGGGCTGTACTTTCTTGCGTGGCGGTTTAGGTTTGGGTGCGGCGACCTTGGGAAGTGGCTCCAGTTTGGCAAGGAGCGGTGGCAGCGGCACTTCGCTTTTCGGTAGGTCTATCATCGGCACGAACAAAACGACGGCATGTGCCAGTAGCGACAAGGCGATGGCCAGGGCGATACGCGCAGGTGCGGTTTGAGGCAGTGCAATCACGGCTGGATGACGAGTGTGCTCAGAATCTGGGTAAGCCGGCCGCCATCGGCATCGGTGATGATCATTTTGCAGGGTAACGCGTGGTGCTTCGTTGCCAGCCAGATCTCGGTGCGGCTTTCTCCGGGCTTGGGTTGGCTGTCCAGATATAGCGTGTCGAGTTCGCCCAAGGCTGTTTTGAGCTTCTCTGTACGGATGATCCCGTAATGGTAACTATCCAGCTTGCGCCCATTAGTCATAGGGAAGTCCACGGTCTCGTGCAGTGACAGGAACATGAACTGATACATCGCACTTAATCGATCCTGAGTAGCTTCGGGTAGCGGGAGTTCCGAGGATTGCGATCCTTGGGACAGGGTGAGCTTCCCCGCAGACCAGTCGAAATCGGCTCGGTTTTCTGTATCCCCTTCGCGCTGCTGGCGGAACGACCAGGGGCGCAGCCCCCGTGAATTGACCTGACCGCTGCTGTGCATGAATATCTTTTCCGGTTTGAAGACGGCCAGCAGGCCCAGCGGCGTGGTAGTGCTGTTCAGCGTATAGCCATCCTTGTCGCGAGTATACGTTTCATCGATGTGGCCGATATGCAGGCTGTCCTTGTAGATGTCGTAGCCAAGCTGAATGCTGGACGGTGGTGCGGCCAGCACAGGGAGAGAGAGCCCGAGCAGCAGCCATGCAGAAAAATGCGCGAGCCACTTCATCGCTATTCCAAACCGGGTGAAATGAGAGCGTGACTGGCCTGCTTCCGATTCCGGAACAGCACCCGCCCATCCGGATTCAGTTCAATTTCGCCCTTGCACAGCCAGCAGATAGCCTGCGGGTAGATGCGATGTTCCTCGCGTAATACCCGAGCCGCTAGCGTCTGCTCGGTGTCGTGATGAAGCACCGGCACGGCTGCCTGAATGATGATAGGCCCGTGATCCAGTGCCGGAGTGACAAAATGCACCGTGCAGCCATGAATCTTGACGCCGTCATGCAGTGCGCGTGCATGTGTGTCCAAGCCGCCATAAGACGGCAGTAGCGAAGGATGGATGTTGACCAAGCGGCCCTTATAGTGATTCACGAAATCTTCGGTGAGGATGCGCATAAACCCGGCCAGCACCACGAAATCCGGCTGGTAGGAATCTATAGCCTGTGCCAGTGCCGTATCAAAACTGGCACGATCGGGATGGTCGCGATGTGACACCACCGCAGTCGGAATGCCCTGCGCCTGAGCAAACTCCAGCCCCTGGGCATCGGCCTTGTTGCTGATCACTGCCGCAATGCGGCAGGGCAGTTTGGCTTTCAACAGCGCCTGCATATTGCTGCCACGCCCGGAAATGAGGATGATGATATTTTTCATGGTGCGCGGTCGTAGATCTAGGTGAGGGAATTATAGCGGAAGCGTGGGGGGGGAGAGTCTGGCTGGTCGAATTCAGCATGCGGCCTGAGAAATGACACCCAACTCATCTTGATCACAAAAGATGACCACACAATGAAAAAACGCGGTTAAATCCCGCGCTTTCCCCCAACTGTTTCTCTGTCATACAGGCAGTGTGGCTTACTTCACCTGCGTCTGATGTTCCTCGCCATTTCTTGCGCGTATCACACCGATCTTGTTTACTGTCTCGCTCGCTGCCTGCAAGTGCTGCACAGCAACGTCCGCGTCCGCTGCGTCCACGATGACGACCATGCCGATGCCACAGTTGAAGGTGCGGAACATTTCCTGGGCTTCGACGTTACCGCCTTCTTTCAGCCAGTGGAACAGCTTGGGCATTTGCCATGTCGCGGAATCGATGTCAGCTACGACATTGGCGGGTAACACGCGCGGGACGTTTTCGGTGATCCCGCCGCCGGTAATGTGGGCCATGCCTTTGATGGTGAGTTTTTCCATCAGGCTCAGCAGCGGCTTCACATACAGACGGGTGGGGGCCATGATGCAGTCGGCCAGGGTGCGGTCGCCGTCGAACTTGGCGTTCAGATCCGGCTTACTGCGTTCGATGATCTTGCGCACCAGCGAGTAGCCGTTGGAGTGCGCGCCGTTGGATGCCATGCCCAGCACGACATCGCCGGCCTTGATGTGCTCGCCGGTGATGATCTTGCTTTTTTCGACCACGCCGACAGCGAAGCCCGCGAGGTCGTATTCGCCTACCGGGTACATGCCGGGCATCTCGGCGGTCTCGCCGCCGATCAGTGCGCAGCCGGACTGTTCGCAGCCGTAGGCGATGCCTTTGATGACATCGGTCGCGTTCGGTACATCGAGTTTGCCGCAGGCGAAGTAGTCGAGGAAGAACAGCGGTTCGGCGCCCTGCACCAGAATATCGTTCACGCTCATACCGACCAGATCAATGCCGACGGTGTCATGGCGATTCAGCTCGAAGGCCAGTTTCAGCTTGGTACCAACACCGTCGGTGCCGGAGACCAGTACGGGTTCCTTGTACTTTTTGGAGATTTCCACCAAGCCGCCGAAGCCGCCTATGCCGCTCAATACTTCCGGGCGCATGGTGCGTTTGGCGTAAGGCTTGATGTTCTCGACCAGCTGGTCGCCTGCGTCAATGTCTACCCCAGCGTCGCGGTAGGAGAGAGAGTTATTCTGGCTCAAGTTGAGTTCTCGCTTTCTAGAAGGTAAAGTGCCGAACGTTTTATATAAACCCACTACGTTCGTTTCGCCGCGAATTTTACCCGAAATGACTTTATCCCGCTCTGCTGCCGTGCAATGGCTGTCATTCGCCGCCGTTGCCGGTCTGCTGCTATATTTACTCGGGCCTATCCTGACGCCGTTTGTGGCGGCGGCTATCCTCGCCTATATCTGCAATCCGCTGGTATTGCGATTGTGCAGATGGAAGCTGTCGCGCACCTTTGCGGTGGTGCTGGTGATGGGCGGGCTGCTGCTGCTGTTCGTGCTGTCCCTGCTTATCATGCTGCCGTTGCTGACGAAGGAAATCACCCTGTTTGCCGCGCGTTTGCCGGACTGGATAGAGGCCGCGCGGGGGGAACTGTTGCCGATGTTGCAATACTGGTTTGGCCCCGAACTGGAATGGGACGGGCAGGCGATCAAGCAGCTGCTGCTCAGTCACTGGCAGAGTGCGGGTGGCATTGCATCCAGACTGCTGCCCTGGCTGGGGAATGGTGGAGGCGCGCTGTTTGCGCTATTGATGAATCTGTTGTTGATTCCGCTGGCCTTGTTCTATTTTTTGCGCGATTGGGATGAGTTAATCAGGCGCATTGATCGCCTGATTCCGCGCAATTGGTACGACAAGGTATGTGAAATTGCCGGGGAGGCGGATCAAATTCTGGCGGAATTTTTGCGCGGCCAAATTTCGGTGATGCTGTTGATGAGTGCTTTTTATGTAGTGACACTGTGGCTGGCTGGGCTGCAGTTTGCTTTGCCTATCGGGCTGATTGCCGGCATGTTGGTGTTCGTACCCTATCTGGGCATGGTACTCGGTCTTGCGTTGGCAACGCTGGCCGCCGCGATGCAGTTTTCAGAATTCGGCAATGTATTGCTGGTGTGGGGAGTGTTCGGCGCGGGGCAGTTGATTGAGGGTATGGTGATTACTCCTTGGCTGGTCGGCGATCGCATCGGTCTGCATCCGCTGGCAGTGGTGTTCGCCCTGATGGCGTTCGGTCAGCTGTTTGGTTTCTTCGGCATATTGTTGGCATTGCCGCTGGCTGCGATGCTGCTGGTTGCGCTGCGCCATGCCAAGGCAACTTACCTGAACAGCTCCATGTATAAAAAATCATGAGTCAGTTGTTGCTCGATATCGCGCACGGTAGCAAGCCTGCGCTGGATAACTTTGTTGCGGGCCGCAATATCGAATTGTTTTCGGCATTGCGTCATGCGTTGAGTGGCGGCAGCGAACGCAGTTTTTATCTGTGGGGCGAGAGCGGCAGCGGCAAGAGCCATTTGCTGCAAGCCTGTATTGCAGAGGCGCGAGCGGCCAAGCGCGGCACGGCTTTTGCGAGCGCTAGCGTTCCGTTGCAGGGCCTGGACAATATCGTCGACGTGGTGGCGGTGGATGATGTGCAGTTGCTGGATGATGTGGCACAGATCGCCCTGTTTGATCTGTATAACCGCATGCGCGAAAGCGGGGGCTTGTTGCTGGTGAGCGGCAACGCTTCTCCGCCGCATTTGGAATTGCGCGATGACCTGCGCACCCGTCTGGGCTGGGGGCTGGTATATCAGGTGCACGGGCTGAGTGACGAGGAGAAAGCCCGGGCGTTGTCGCAACATGCGCAGTCGCGCGGCTTTGCTTTGCCGCCGGAAGTCACCCAATATCTGCTGCGCCACGGGCGACGCGATCTTGCCAGCCTGATGGCAGCACTGGATGCGCTGGACGAACACTCGTTACGTTTGCATCGCGCACCTTCCGTGCCGCTGCTCAAGGAAATTTTTAATAAATAAGTGGAGTGGATGTGAAACTGGCTTTATTTGATCTGGATAACACGCTGCTCAACGGAGATAGCGATTTTGAGTGGTCGCAATTTTTGATTCGGATCGGGGTGCTTGACCGTGAATTGTTCGAGGTAAAAAACCTTGAATTTTACGAGCGCTACAAAGCGGGTACGCTCGATATCAACGAGTTCCTCGACTTTCAGCTCAAGCCGCTGTCGCGTCATGCCCGCAAGACGCTGGACGAGTGGCACCAACAGTTCATGCGGGAAACCGTGATGCCCATGATTACCAAGCCTGCACGCAAGCTGGTTGAACATCATCGTGCGGCGAAAGATGTCTGCGTCATCATCACTGCGACCAATAGCTTCGTCACCGCACCGATCGCGCGCGAGTTCGGTATCGAACACCTGATTGCTACCGAGCCGGAACACAAAGATGGCGAATTTACCGGGCGAGTTGCCGGTGTGCCATCCTTTCGCGAAGGCAAGATCACGCGGCTGAACAGCTGGCTGGCCGAGCGCGGCTGGACTTTGGACAGCTTCAGTGACTCCACCTTCTACAGTGACTCGCTGAACGATTTGCCGTTGCTGAGTCAGGTGACCCATCCCGTTGCCGCCAATCCAGACGACACATTGAGGGAGCATGCCGAGGAACAGGGCTGGCGGATTATCAATTTGCGGTAAGTCTGGTGCGTGGATATCTGTGCCGTGGGGGGGAATATGGGGGTAATATTCACACATGGCATTCCAGTTTTGATGGGTTAATTCTCGTCCCGCTGGCTAAGTAGTCCGACTTTATGATGTAGATATTGAAATAAGGGCAATCATGAGCACACCATCGAAAAAAATACCGCGCAAGTATTTGCTGCGATCCGAGCAGAACACTATCGAACACACGCTGGTCAATCACCTACTTTACACCGTCGGCAAGGGCAGCAAGGCGGCGACCGGGCGCGACTGGCACGATGCCACTACCCATGCGGTACGCGATCATCTGATCGAGCGCTGGGTGCACACGGTTGACAATAATTATGAGCATGACCCCAAGCGGGTGTATTACCTGTCGATGGAATTTCTGATCGGGCGCATGCTGAGCAATGCCGCATTAAATCTGGGTATCGAACAGCCGATGCGCGAGG
>JBBQXA010000076.1:0-12605 GCA_038210095.1 Burkholderiales bacterium | reverse complement strand
ACTCACCAACCCGCGTCTTCCACTGGTTGCTGGCGGTGACATTCACCGGCGCCTTGCTGACCTCCGAGTCTGATCGCTTTCTCGACCTCCATCTGGTGCTGGGCTACACCTTGCTGGGACTAATCGCCTTCAGGCTAATCTGGGGATTCGTCGGCACACGCTATGCGCGCTTCCGCTCGTTCCTGTTCAGCCCCGGCGAGACTGCGGACTATGTAAGCTCGCTAGTCAAAGCCAGTCCGAAACGTTATATCGGCCATAATCCTGCCGGCAGCATCGCCGTATTCGCCCTGCTCGGATTAGGCATCGCGTCCGGCCTGAGTGGCGTACTGCTGCTGCAGAATGTCGGTGGCGAAGCGCTGGAAGAGGTGCATGAAGTTCTGTCCTACGGGATGTTACTGGTGGTAGGCATCCATGTCGGCGGCGTATTGCTCAGCAGTCTGATGCACAAGGAGAATCTGGTGCGCGCCATGATGACCGGATTCAAGTCGGGTCCAGCGGAAGAAGGCATCCGTCTCACGCACCTCTGGCTGGGTGTCATAATGCTGCTCGCGGTGCTGGCATTCTGGTTCGGCTATCCGGCCACCGGCCTGATCCCGACTAACAGCGAGATGACACAGAGCCAACACTACGACGATGACGACGACTAAGCCCTGTTTCATTTGACGGCGGGCTCGGCTAATTCTAGGACCATAACATGCGCATACTTGTGATCGAAGACGATGCCCTGCTGGGGGATGCCATCCAAGCAGGCCTGAAGCAGGCCGGCTATGCGGTGGACTGGATGAAGGACGGCGTATCTGCCGATCAGGCACTCAGTACCGAGCCCTATGCGGCGGCGGTGCTGGATCTGGGGTTGCCGCGCCTGTCCGGGCTAGAGGTGTTGCGACGGCTGCGCAGCCGCGCCACCCCGATTCCGGTGTTGATCCTCACCGCGATGGATACGGTGGAAGATCGCATCAAGGGGCTGGATGCCGGTGCGGACGACTATCTGGTCAAACCTTTCGACATGGGCGAGCTGGCCGCCCGACTACGGGCACTGCTGCGTCGCGCCAGTGGCAAGCCGACTCCGGCGCTAAGTGCGGCAGGCGTCGAGCTCAATCCCGCTACCCATGCCGTGCAATATCTCGGTCTGCCGGTCGAACTCCCCGCCAAGGAGTTCGCCGTGTTGTACGCCTTGATGCAGCATTCCGGACGGGTGTTGTCACGCGCGCAAATTGAGGAACAGCTTTACGCATGGGGCGAGGAGATCGAAAGCAATGCGGTCGAGGTCTACATCCACCATCTGCGCCGCAAACTTTTCCCCGGTCTGATCGAAACCATACGCGGCGTGGGCTACCTGATCCCCGCAGAAAAGTGAAATTGATATGCACAGCTCGTTAAAACAAAGATTGCTGGCGTTGACCCTGACCACCGTCGTACTGGTGTGGGTCACCGCGAGCGTCTTCACCTATTTCGATGCGCGCGAGGAATTCGATGAAGTGCTCGATGCACACCTCGCACAATCGGCCTCGTTGCTGCTTGCTCAAGTCGCCAAGGATATGGACGAAATCGAAACCGAACATGCCCCACAGCTACACAAATACTCCCGTCGGGTCTCCTTCCAAATATGGGATGGCGGAAAAGTACTGCGACTGCACTCCGCCAATGCACCGGCGCACCTGCTGGCAGAGCGTGAACGGGGTTTCAGCGACAGCCTCATCGATGGCACAAGCTGGCGTGTATTCAGCACCTGGGACGAAACAGGCAAGAACCTGATTCAGGTGGCAGAACGGACCGAGGTACGCGACGAACTCGCAAGCGATCTCGCAGGTAATCTGCTTAAACCGCTACTGATTGCGTTGCCGCTGCTGGCTCTGTTGTTATGGGTCTCCGTAACACGCGGCCTGCGCCCACTGGTGCGACTGGCCGAGGATGTGGCACAGCGCGAACCGGACAACCTCGCCGCACTGGCAACAGCAAGCGCACCGCGCGAAGTCTTGCCGCTAATCAAACACCTCAATCACCTGTTCGGTCGCATCGACGCCTCATTACAAAAAGAACGCCGC
Organism: Burkholderiales bacterium; assembly: GCA_038210095.1. Classification (GTDB taxonomy): domain Bacteria; phylum Pseudomonadota; class Gammaproteobacteria; order Burkholderiales; family Gallionellaceae; genus Gallionella. The sequence continues at coordinate 10,560 of JBBQXA010000076.1, read as the reverse complement.
TTCACCGCCGATGCCGCCCACGAACTGCGCACGCCCGTCGCCGCCATCAAGGCACAGGCACAGGTTGCCCGCGCCGCATCCGGAGATACAGAGCGCAAGCATGCACTCGACAACGCCATCCTCGGTTGCGATCGCGCCACCCACCTGATCGAACAACTGCTGACCCTCGCCCGCATCGACACACTGGGCGATGAAACTACGGAAACTTGCCGCCTCAGGACGCTCGCCGCCGAAGTAATTTCCGCCATCGCGCCAACTGCATTGAACCAAGGTGTGCGACTTGAACTGAACGAAGGAAATGAGATCACCGTGCCGGGCAGCCCGACCCTGCTACGCATCCTGTTGCGCAACCTGATCGAGAACGCCGCACGTCACACCGCAACAGGAACCACGGTAAAAGTCGATGTCAGCAAGAACCAACAACGTGTCAGCCTGTCCATTAGCGACGACGGGCCGGGCATTCCGGCAGACGATCTGGCTCGCATCACCGAACGTTTCTATCGCCCGGCTGGCACCCAATCCAGCGGCAGCGGACTGGGCCTGTCCATCGTCAAACGAATCGCGGAAATACATGGCGCGGAACTGAATATCAGCGCAGGTGCGGAAAGCCGTGGATTGGTGGTTTCGGTGGAATTTAAAGCCTGAGCAACAGTCGCCCAAGAGCCATACCAAAAATTAAGGCAAATTAATCAATCCTGCGCAGTGCGTATCGTCATCTGCCCCCGAAACAGCCGCACATCCATACGCCCCAGAAACGACATCCCGAGCAAGGCCTCGCCGTCCATACCGGGAACGATGATCGCGGCGACATCATCGGCGTCAATTCCGCCGAGTCGAATACTGTCCAGCCGGGTCATGTAGGCCACCGCATCACCATTGGCGGTATGCGTCCGTATCGCGTGCTGACTGCTGACCCCCAGCCGATCAGCCAATGCCGCAGAGATAGACACATCCGTCGCGCCGGTGTCCACCAACACATCCACCTTCACGCCATTGATCATAGCCTCGACCCGATAATGCCCGCTCAAATCGCGCTGCAACACAACCTCTTTCCCCGCCCCGATCCGCGCCACCGTATTGGGCGAGACCTTGGACTGAAAAAATACAAACAACCCCGCCGCCATCGCTAGAAAGATCAAACTAAAAGTGAGCTGGGATCGGGTCATGTCAGGAATCTACTTTCAAATTTTGCGCAAGCCATGGAATAAGTTGAGCTTAATCCTTCAAATACAGCCAGGATCATTTTCGTTTGTTTTATTCGGGTGTCGGGATAGACGGATGAGGGCGCAGTCCGCCCTACCGACCATCACTCTAAATCGCTCCCCGCTTGGCGAAATCTCTGGGCCTGAAGCCCGACGCGAACAGTGCGGCGAAATACATTACGACTCCGCCGACCACCAGCGCGGACAGTCGCAGCACACGCGACCAGCCTGAGCTTTCCAGCCAGCTTTGTTCGCTGCCCATGCCGAACCACAGGGTCAGGCCCAGTACCAGCACGGCGAGTAATACCTTGAAGAAGAATTTCAGCCAGCCCGGTTCGGGTTGGTAGATGCCATGTTTGCGCAGGAAGTAGAACAGGATGGCGGAGTTCAGACAGGCACCCAAGCCTATCGACAGCGCGAGCCCGGCGTGATGCAGCTGCATACCGAACACGAACAACACATTCATCAATTGGGTGGCGATCAGGGTGACGATGCCGATCTTGACCGGGGTTTTGATGTCTTGCCTGGCGTAGAAGCCGGGGGCGAGGATCTTGACCAGAATCATGCCGATCAGGCCGACGCTGTAGCCAATCAGCGCATGGCTGGTCATCAGCACATCGTTGGCGACAAATGCGCCGCGCTGAAAGAAGGTGGACAGTATGGGCACGGAGATCATGCCTAACGCCAGTGCGGCGGGCAGGGTCAGCATGATGGTCAAGCGCAGGCCCCAATCCAGTAGTTTTGAGTATTCTGCGGTGTCGCTGTTGGCGTAACTTTTGGATAGTGACGGCAACAGTATCGTGCCCAGCGCCGCGCCCAGCACACCGGATGGAAATTCCATCAGGCGGTCGGCGTAATACAGCCAGGACACGCTGCCCGCCGCCAGCAGCGAGGCGATGATGGTGTTGATGATGAGGCTGATCTGCGCGATGGAGACGCCGAACATCGCGGGGCCCATCTGTTTGATGACGCGCCACATGCCTTCGTCTTTGAGGCTGAAACGAAGATTGGGTAGCATGCCGATCTTTTTCAGGAACGGCAGCTGGAAGGCGAGTTGCACGATACCGGCGACGAACACGGCCCAGGCCAGCGCCATAATGGGCGGGTTGCAATAGGGTGCGAGCCACAGCGCGCCGCCGATGAAACAGAGGTTGAGCAGAATGGGCGCGAAGGCCGGCACCCAGAATTTGTTGTAGGTATTGAGGATGGCGGCGGACACCGCGACCAGCGAGATGAAGAAGATGTAGGGCGAGGTGATGCGCAGCATCTGCACGGTGAGGTCGAACTTTTCGACGTCTTTGGCAAAACCCGGGGCATTGATATAGACCAGCACGGGTGCGGCAATGATGCCGATCAGGGTGACGATAAACAGGATGATTGCCAGCATGGTGGTGACGTGATCCACCAGCAACTGGGTTTCTTCGTGTCCGCGCCGGTGTTTGTATTCGCCAAAAATAGGCACAAAGGCCTGTGAGAACGCCCCCTCGGCAAACATGCGGCGCAGCAGGTTGGGTAGCTTGAAGGCCACGAAGAAGGCATCCGTCGCCATGCCCGCACCGAATATCCGCGCAATCAGCACATCGCGCACGAAGGCCAGAATGCGCGAAACCAGCGTCAGGCTGCTGATGGTTGCGAGGGCTTTGAGAAGATTCATGCGGGTCGTGGTTATGTGCCGTAAACGCCGCGCATCATAACATTGCGCTTGCCTGTGAGACTGCTGCCGAAAGTCGGCACTTGCTTTTCACGCCAATACCTTGAAGAATCCACCGCTAAATCAACCTGAGGCCAGTCCATGACCAGACTCGTAATTGCCATTCTGATATTAAGCGCCCTCACCGGCTGCGCGTCTCTGTCCGGCCCCGCCATACAAACCGTTAACGTGCAGACGGTGCAAGATCACAAGGAAGTTGAAGACGCGGGCTGCATTCTCGCCAATGGCAACGGCCGGTGGTTTATCACCACTCCCGGCAAGATCAGCATCAACAAAAACGTTGATGATCTTACGGTCGAGTGCAGCAAGGAAGGTGTGGGGACTGGTTCCGAGACCATCACCTCCAAGGCCAATGCCGGCTTATGGGGAAATCTGGTGGTCGGCGGACCGGTGGGCTACCTCGTAGACCGCAAGTCGGGCGCGGGCTACGACTATCCGCAAACCATCGTCGTGGTGCTGAAAAGTGCCGCAGAAGAAAATAACACCGCCGCAATGACTCCGCCCGAAGTAGAAAACAATGCCGCAGCCGTGAGTCAGCCCGAAGCAGAAAATCAGCAGATGGCGCCTGACGACGGCTGGAATCCACCCCAAGATGGGGCCACTGAACCGCCCGCAGCCGCAGCCGCAGCCGCAAAAATAATTCTGACACCCGCCCCACCCGCAACGATGCACGAAGCACCGGCTATCGCACCCGCTCCTGCCGCCGCTCCACAGGAAAATGTGCCGCCTGATGGGGTTAACGCGTGGCAGAACGCCCCCGCATCAACTGCCCCTAAAACGCATTATTACCAGTCATACTGAGGGCTGGGCGCATATTCGGCCCCGGACTACGCGGGGTTAAGCGGCTGTCGCCGCAAAAAGAATTTGCAAAAGCGCGGATGAGCCACTAGAATGCTCGCCTTTCTAGTAAGCCGAATTCTCAAGGAGTAGTCATGGCAAATAGCGCACAAGCCCGCAAGCGTGCACGTCAGGCAGTAAATCAGAACGCACACAACAGCAGCCTGCGCTCGGAATTGCGCACTGCGATCAAGAAGGTAATCAAGGCTGTTGAAGCTGGCGACAAAGCTGCTGCTCAAGCCGTTTACCAGGCATCCGTCAGCACCGTGGACAGCATCGCCGACAAGAAGATCATCCACAAGAACAAGGCCGCTCGTCACAAGAGCCGCTTGTCTGCTGCGATCAAGGCAATGGCATAAGCGCCTGCGTATAGAAATATCGCAATAACCAGACACCTTGCCGACTTAGGGCGGCGGGTGAATCGGTCAGCAGTTCACAAGCCGACAGCGATGTCGGCTTGTTTGCTTTGAAGGCTCGTTTGGAACGATAATGGCGGCCTTGCAGACGATTCGACGGCGGCATGTCCGCCGTCTTCAATTTAGGGATTCCGTATGTCGCATGTGATGAACACTTACGCCCGCCTCCCCGTCGCATTTGCACGGGGCGAAGGCTCTTGGCTCTGGGACACTGAAGGCAAGCGCTATCTGGACGGCCTGTCCGGTATCGCCGTGAACACGCTGGGCCATGCGCATCCGCGCTATACCGCCGCATTGAAAACCCAAATCGACACGCTGATGCACTGCTCCAATGTCTATCAGGTGCGTGAGCAGGAGTTGCTGGCGGACAAGCTGTGCGCCATTTCCAATATGCAGGATGTTTTCTTCAGCAACTCCGGTTGCGAGGCTAACGAGGCCGCGATCAAACTGGCGCGCATGTACGGTCACAACAAGGGCATCGAAATGCCGTCCATCATCGTGATGGAAAAGGCGTTCCACGGTCGCACTCTGGCCACGCTCTCCGCCACCGGCAACCGCAAGGTGCAGGCTGGCTTCGAGCCGCTGGTTAAAGGTTTTGTGCGCGTACCTTACAACGACATCCCTGCGATCTCTCAAGTTGCGGCACGTGACCCCAACGTGGTTGCCGTGCTGGTCGAGCCGATTCAAGGCGAGGGCGGCATCCGCACGCTGGACATCCATTATCTGGAACAGTTGCGCGCAATCTGCGATCAGCACGGCTGGCTGCTGATGCTGGACGAAGTACAAAGCGGCGTCGGTCGCACCGGAAAATGGTTTGCACACCAGCACACCTCTATTCTTCCCGATGTGATGACGCTGGCCAAAGGCCTGGGTTCGGGCATGCCCATCGGCGCCTGCCTGACTGCGGGCAAGGCAACCGGCACATTCAAACCCGGCAATCACGGCTCCACGTTCGGCGGTAATCCGCTGGCCTGTGTGGCTGGACTGACCACACTGGACATTTTGGAGCAGGACAAGCTGCTGGCTCATGCCGACACGCTAGGCCAGTTCATCCGCGACGGTTTCTCCAGCGCGCTGCAAGGCGTGAGTGGCATCAGAGATATACGCGGACAGGGCCTGATGATAGGCGTGGAACTGGACAAACCCTGCGGCGACCTGGTCAAGCTGGCCTTGGCGCAAGGGCTGCTGATCAATGTCACCGCCGACAATGTAATTCGCCTGTTGCCGCCGCTAAATATGTCGCATGACGAAGCACAGCAACTGCTGGATATCCTGTGTCCGCTAATAAAAGAATTTCTGCAATCCTGATCGGAACTGCATTATGACTACAACCACCTCTACAGCCGTAAAACATTTTCTGCAATTCAAGGACCTCAACCGCGGGGAACTTGAGTATCTGTTCGAGCGTACCCGCATCATCAAGGAGCGCTTCAAGCGCTACGAAAAATACTGGCCGCTGGAAGACCGCACGCTGGTGATGATTTTCGAAAAAGCCAGTACCCGCACCCGCTTGTCGTTCGAAGCGGGTATGCACCAGCTCGGCGGCTCCGCGATCTATCTGAATACCCGTGATTCGCAACTGGGACGGGGCGAGCCGGTCGAAGATGCGGGACAGGTCATTTCGCGCATGAGTGACGTCGTGATGATCCGCACCTTTGAGCAGGACATTATTGAACGCTTTGCCGCCCATTCGCGTGTGCCGGTGATCAACGGTTTGACCAACGAATACCACCCCTGTCAGGTGCTGGCCGATATCTACACCTATATCGAGCAGCGTGGCAGCATTACCGGCAAGACCGTGGCCTGGATCGGCGACTCCAACAATATGTGCAATACCTGGCTGCAAGCCGCGGAGATACTGGATTTCAATGTGCACGTCTCCACCCCGCCGGGTTACGAGGTTGAGCCCGAGCGTGCCGGATTGTTTGGCGAGGATCACTACGAAGAATTCACCGACCCGATGGATGCCGCACGCGGAGCCGATCTGGTGACCACCGACGTATGGACCAGCATGGGCTTTGAGGCTGAAAATGAAGAGCGCATGAAGGACTTCGCCGACTGGCAGGTTGACGAAGACATGATGGAGGTCGCTGCCAAAGATGCGGTGTTCATGCACTGCCTGCCAGCTCATCGCGGCGAAGAAGTCTCCGCCGGCGTAATTGACGGCCCCCAGTCTGTCGTATGGGAAGAAGCTGAAAACCGCCTGCATGTACAGAAGGCCCTCATGGAATACCTGCTGTTAGGGAAAATTAAATAGCCCGTAGCACGGGGTAATGCCCACCACGGCAGATTTAATCCGCCTTACATCAATACATCCGCAGTTGATTTTTATTAGGAAATAAATAATGTCTGACATCAAAAAAGTCGTCCTAGCCTATTCCGGCGGTCTCGATACTTCGGTCATTCTCAAGTGGCTGCAAGACACCTATCAATGCGAAGTAGTCACCTTCACTGCCGACCTCGGGCAGGGTGAGGAACTGGAGCCTGCGCGCCAGAAAGCATTGCAGTTTGGTATCCCGGCGGGAAATATTTTCATCGATGATCTGCGCGAAGAGTTCGTGCGCGATTTCGTATTCCCAATGTTTCGCGCAAACACTGTGTACGAAGGCGAATACCTGCTCGGCACTTCAATCGCGCGCCCGCTTATCGCCAAGCGTCTGATTGAAATCGCCACCATGACAGGCGCACAAGCTATCTCGCACGGCGCAACCGGCAAGGGCAACGATCAGGTGCGTTTCGAACTGGGTGCCTACGCGCTGAATCCGAACATCAAAATCATCGCGCCTTGGCGCGAGTGGGATCTGCTGAGCCGTGAAAAACTGATGGCCTATGCCGAGCAGCATGGCATCCCGGTCGACATGAAACACAAGCAAGGCGGCTCACCCTACTCCATGGATGCGAACCTGCTGCACATCAGCTATGAAGGCCGCCATCTGGAAGACCCTGCCGCCGAGGCGGAAGAGTCGATGTGGCGCTGGTCGGTGTCGCCCGAGGCTGCCCCCGATGCCGCTGAATATCTGGATATCGAATTCGAACGCGGTGACATCGTGGCGCTGAACGGCACCAAAATGTCGCCAGCCAGCATCTTGGCGAAACTGAATGAGCTGGGTGGCAAGCACGGTGTGGGACGTCTCGACCTGGTCGAGAATCGCTACGTCGGCATGAAGTCACGCGGCTGCTACGAGACTCCCGGCGGCACCATCATGCTTAAGGCGCACCGTGCGATCGAGTCCATCACTATGGACCGCGAAGTGGCGCACCTGAAAGACGATCTGATGCCGCGCTACGCTTCGATGATCTACAACGGTTACTGGTGGGCTCCCGAGCGTATCGCGCTACAGACACTGATCGACCAGACTCAACACACCGTCAACGGCTGGGTGCGGGTCAAGCTGTACAAGGGCAATGTTATGGTGGTTGGACGCGATTCCAAAACTGATTCGCTGTTCGATCCGACCATCGCCACCTTCGAGGACGACAAGGGCGCTTACGACCAGAAAGACGCGGCCGGCTTCATCAAACTGAATGCCTTGCGCCTGCGCATCGCATCCAATCTGAATAAACGCAAATAAGAGGATATACAGTCATGTCGGACAAATTTGATAACGTCTCCGTAGGCAAACAGGCCAGCGTCTATTTCGACGGCAAGTGCGTGTCGCACTCGGTGTTCTTCCCCGACGGCTCCCGCAAAACCGTGGGCGTCATCATGCCGGGCAGCCAGCTTGTGTTCAACGTGGGCGTGCCCGAGTTGATGGAAATCACCAGCGGATCTTGCGAGGTGAAACTTGCCGGTGAGGGCGCATTCAGAACCTACGCTGCCGGCAGCAGTTTTGCGGTTGCGGAAAACAGCAGTTTCGATATCCATATCGGTGTCGAAGCGGTGAACTATGTTTGCACTTACGGCTGATTGAAATCGCCGCATACACGAGGAGAATATTGCCATGCCATCTTTTGACATCGTTTCCGAAGTAGAAAAGACTGAAGTCAAAAACGCGGTCGAGCAGACCAACAAGGAGCTCACTACACGCTTCGACTTCAAGGGCTCTGACGCTCGCGTCGAACAGGCCGAACTGGTACTCACCGTGCATGCGGACAACGAATTCCAACTGGATCAGGCGCAGGATATTCTGAACGGCAAGCTAACCAAGCGTGGCGTGGATATCAAGTGTCTGGAAATCAGCGACAAGATCGAGAAGGTCAGCGGCAACAAGGTGAAACGTTCCTGTACCGTCAAAGTTGGCGTGGAAATCGAGCTGGCGAAAAAGATCGTCAAGCAGATCAAGGACAGCAAGTTGAAGGTTCAGGCAAGCATTCAGGGCGATACCGTGCGCATCACCGGCAAGAACCGTGATGATCTGCAGGATGCTATTGCCTTCATCAAGAAGTCGATCACTGACTTCCCCTTGCAGTACCAGAATTTCCGCGACTAAATCAGCACCGCAATCCTCCTCATGGAAAATTCCGCCGCGGCCAATTGCATAGACGCTCACCTCGAATTCAGCTTCAAGGGCGAGTCCTTCGACCTTGCCATGACGCTGGACCTGGATACCATGCTGGAGAAATACATCTCCATGCCTACATTGCATACCGTGCTGGCCGTCGAGAATGGCATAGATACCTATTCTTATATGTTCGAGGTAATGCAGGAAGAGGAAATTCGTTTCGATAATGCACAGGGTTTAGCCGCCGATTTTCTGGTAGATGGCGTATTCGATCTGGATGGCTTTACCACGCAATTGGGGCGACACAATCTGACCGTCCCCTTGCAGGTCATCGCCCTGCAAGAAATGGGCATCGAAGATATTGAGCAGCATCCACAACTCAAGAGCGCACTACTCCGAGCCTACCAACTGGGACTGGAGGCATGAAAACTGTTCTTGTCCTGTTTGCCGAGGGTAGCGAAGAGTTGGAAGCCATCTCCATCGTCAATATCCTTCGACGTGGTGGCGTCAATGTCACACTGGCAGGTCTGCATGAAGGGCTGCTGCGTGGCAGTCGAGGCGCGGTGCTACAGCCGGATGCCACGCTGGATGCCGCGATAAAACAAGACTACGACATGATCGTATTGCCCGGCGGACAGCCCGGCACCAACCACCTCAAAGCCGATGAGCGCGTGCTGAAGCTGGTACGCACGATGTATGAATCGGGCAAGTATGTCACCGCGATCTGCGCGGCTCCTTCGGTGCTGGCAGCTGCCAGGTTGCTGGATGGCAAACAGGTGACCTGCTATCCGGGTTGTCTGGATGCGTTCCCTGCGGTCAAACTGCAAACCACTGCCATCGTCGAAGATGGTCATCTCATCACCTCGCGCGGCCCCGGTACGGCCATGGACTTCGCGCTGTTGCTGCTGGAACGCCTGGTCGGCCAGCCCAAACGGCAAGAGGTCGAGGCCGCCTTGGTGCGCTAACTTGCTTGCCCGACTGCCTCCGGCCGTCACCGCCCTACTGCTTCAATTTGCGGCACTTCTGCTTGCGGTGTTGAGTGTGCGCATCGCCAATCTGACACTGCCGCCGCTTGGGTTCGCCCTACTGTGCGGCGTGTACGCCGCGGCCTTCAGTCGGCTGGCCGGATTGGCGCGTTGGTGGCTGATTATCCAGCTACTGTTTCTGCCTGCACTGGTGCTGATGCTGACACTGAACATCCCTTCCGGTTTTTTCCTTGCCGGTTTCCTTGTTTTGCTGGCGGTGTACTGGAGCACTTTCCGCACTCAGGTTCCACTCTACCTTTCCAGCGACAAGGTGTGGCGCGAGCTGGAAAATTTGCTCCCTCCCCCCCATGCCGACAATCGCCTGCAGTTTGCCGATTTGGGCTCGGGCCTAGGTGGAGTGCTCACCTATCTCGCGGGCACTCGCCCGGATGGGCACTTCCACGGTGTTGAATCTGCGCCGCTCCCGTTCCTGTGGAGTTGGCTGCGCATCAGACTGGGGGGCTACCGCAATTGCAGCGTGCACTGGGGCAGCCTGTGGGATTGTGATCTGGGTCAATACGATGTGGTGTTCGCTTACCTGTCGCCGGTACCGATGGAACGGTTATGGCACAAAGCCTGCTCCGAAATGCACCCCGGCAGCCTATTTATCAGCAGCAGCTTCGCCGTACCGGGTCAATCGCCGCAGCGTACGATACAGGTGGATGACCTGCACCATGCTACGTTGCAAATATGGCAAATGCTCCCCTCGCAACAGCGCTGATCTTCAGGCTGCACAGTCCACCATCAGCAACGTCATATCGTCAAATGCCGTCTTGGTTCCGATATGCTGGTAGACCCCGTCAAACACCCGATTGAAGCGCTCTGCCGGCGCGTTGGTCAGCAGCACTTGTTCAACTCTGCCGGCTCCCCATGCTTCGCCATGTCCGTCCTCGGCCTCAACCAGTCCGTCTGAATAGACCACCAGCT
>JBBQXA010000075.1:0-12646 GCA_038210095.1 Burkholderiales bacterium | reverse complement strand
ACACTGCCCGATATCGCGGTCAACCGACGCGCAGAAATTCCGACTCAGGCATTCCAGAGTTTCGTGGAAAGCTACAACGGACGCGTACTGCTGCTAGCCGACAGTCTGGGACGGCGCGAGATCATGTCGGGTTATTTGAAGGAATACGGCCTCGCACCGGAGATGTGCGAGGACTACGCCTCATTCGATAGCGGCAAAAAGAAGTTCATGCTCGGCATAGGCCCGTTGCAAAACGGTTTCCTGCTTACCGATGACAAGGTCGCACTGGTCACCGAGACCGAGCTCTACGCCGCACAACCGCGCAGCCGCGCCACACGCGCCAGCAAGAAGAGCAATGTCGAGGGCATGCTGCGCGACCTGTCCGAACTCAAGGTCGGCGATCCGGTGGTGCACGAGCAGCACGGTATCGCGCGCTATCGCGGCCTGATGAACCTTGATCTGGGCGAAGGTGAAAACGAATTCCTGTTGCTGGAATATGCGGGCGAAGACAAGCTCTACGTGCCCGTGTCGCAACTGCATGTCATTAGCCGTTACAGCGGCGGCGCGGCGGATACCGCCCCGTTGCACAAACTGGGTAGCGGGGCATGGGACAAGGCCAAGCGCCGCGCGATGCAACAGGTGCGCGACACCGCCGCCGAACTGTTGAATCTGTATGCGCAGCGCGCCACACGCAAGGGCCACCAGTTCAAGTTGTCGCAGCACGACTACGAAGCCTTCGCCGCCGGATTCGGTTTCGAGGAAACGCCCGATCAGGCCGCCGCCATCGACGCGGTCATCAATGACCTGCAATCGGGCAAACCCATGGACAGACTGGTGTGCGGCGATGTCGGCTTCGGCAAGACTGAAGTTGCACTGCGCGCCGCCTTCGTTGCCGCGATGGACGGCAAACAGGTTGCGGTACTGGTGCCGACCACGTTGCTGGTCGAGCAACATTTCCAGACCTTCTCCGACCGCTTCGCAGACCTGCCGATCAGAATCGCCGAAATCTCGCGCTTCCGCTCCGCCAAGGAAACCACCCTGGCCTTGAAGGAGTTGGCCGAGGGGAAAATAGACATCATCATCGGCACCCACAAGCTGATCCAGAAGGATGTGAAATTTAATAACCTTGGGTTAGTCATCATCGACGAAGAGCACCGCTTCGGTGTGCAGCAGAAGGAAAAGCTGAAATCGCTGCGCGCCGAGGTAGATATGCTCGCGCTGACCGCAACCCCGATTCCGCGCACACTGGCGATGTCGCTGGAAGGTCTGCGCGAATTCTCGGTGATCGCGACTGCTCCGCAACGCCGTTTGTCGATCAAAACCTTCGTCGCCCAGGCGGATAATGGCGTGATCCGCGAGGCCGTACTGCGCGAACTCAAGCGCGGCGGACAGGTGTACTTCCTGCACAACGAAGTCGAAACCATCAAGAACGTAGCCGAGAAACTCACCGCACTACTGCCAGAGGCGCGTATCCGCATCGCGCACGGCCAGATGAACGAACGCGAGCTGGAATCGGTGATGCGCGACTTCCACCACCAGCGCTTCAACGTGCTGCTATGCACCACCATCATCGAAACCGGCATCGATGTGCCGACCGCGAATACCATCATCATGAACCGCGCCGATCGCTTCGGTTTGGCCCAGCTGCACCAGCTGCGCGGTCGCGTCGGCCGCTCGCACCATCAGGCTTATGCCTATCTGCTGGTAGAGACTGAGGCGCTGACTTCGCAAGCGAAGAAGCGACTGGAAGCGATACAGGCGATGGAACAACTGGGCAGCGGCTTCTACCTCGCGATGCACGATCTGGAAATACGCGGTGCGGGCGAAGTGCTGGGCGAATCGCAAAGCGGCGAAATGCAGGAGATCGGTTTTTCGCTGTACACCGACATGCTCAACTCCGCCATCAGCTCGCTGCGCCAGGGCCACGAACCGGACATGGCGCATCCGCTGGGCGTCACCACCGAGATCAACCTGCACACCCCCGCCCTGCTGCCCAACGAATATTGCGGCGACATCCACCAGCGGCTGGTGATCTACAAGCGGCTGGCAAACTGCGCAACACTGCAAGATTTGGAAGAGATGCATCAGGAACTGATAGACCGGTTCGGCCTGCTACCCGAACCGGCGCAAACGCTGCTCGACAGCCACCGCCTGCGCATCCTCGCGAAACCGATGGGCATCTGCAAACTGGATGCCTCCAGCGAGGCCATCGTGATCCAGTTCGTGCCCAATCCGCCGATAGATCCGATGAAAATCATCACCCTAATCCAAAGCCGCCGTTACATCAAAATGAACGGCCCGGACAAACTGCGCATAGAACTAAAACACGAAGACTTGGAACAACGGGTACTGGCAATCATAAATTTCTTCAAGGAATTGGTATAGAACTTGCCAAGATCCGGTTGATGCAAATTGCTGCTACAGCCCCTTGGGGTTACTTCCATCCCACAGGGTAGGCGTACAATATCTGCTTAAGATTGTGCAGTAACTTTATGGAGAGCAAGGCGATGAAAAAGTCCGCAACGGAGCAGCCCGTCCCATCGAAAAAACCAGTCCGTCCCGCAACCCGACGCAAACCCGCCACACGCAAGGTGGCTCAGGGGGACGTGCCGCCATCTCTGACTGAACAGGCTGTCGAATCGTTCGCTGTAGAACAGTCTATCAGCGCGGCTGAAGGAGCTCAGGAGGCTGCATTGCAGAGCATTCTGGCCGCGATCAAGCCGGGCGACAGCGAAAGTCTAAATAATGCACTGACCGCAATTCTGGATGGCTCCTCGCCCGACGAAGCCGCAGCCCTGCGCAATGCGCTGTTGCGCCATCCGAGCTTTATCGGCAAACAGGCTAAAGATCCGGACGAGGCCCTATCGTCTGATTGGCGCGACGGCGGCTATCCCTACCGAAATCTGCTGTCACGCAAAAGCTATGAGAAACAGAAGTTCCAGCTTCAGGTGGAGTTATTGAAACTACAGGCCTGGGTGAAGGAATCCGGACAGAAGGTGGTGATCCTGTTCGAAGGACGCGATGCCGCCGGCAAGGGAGGTACGATCAAGCGCTTCATGGAACACCTGAATCCTCGCGGAGCGCGCGTGGTCGCACTGGAGAAGCCATCTGCGGTGGAGTCCGGGCAATGGTACTTTCAGCGTTACGTGCAGCATTTGCCGACAGCGGGCGAGATCGTGTTGTTCGACCGTTCCTGGTACAACCGTGCCGGCGTGGAAAAGGTGATGGGCTTTTGCGACAACGACGAGTACAACGAATTCATGCGCCAGGCGCCGGAGTTCGAGCGCAATTTGGTGCGCAGCGGCGTGTTCGTCATCAAGTTCTGGTTCTCGGTCTCTCGCTCCGAGCAACATCGCCGCTTCAAGGAACGCGAAGTACATCCGCTCAAGCACTGGAAACTCTCGCCCATCGACCTTGCATCACTGGATAAATGGGATGATTACACCAAGGCCAAGGAAGCGATGTTCTTCCACACCGATACGGCAGATACGCCGTGGACCGTGATCAAGTCCGACTGCAAGAAGCGCGCACGCCTGAATGCGATGCGCTATATCCTGCACAAGATGCCCTATATCAACAAGGAGCTGGGGCACATAGGTCCGGTTGATCCGCTGCTGGTCGGGCGCGCCCACGTGGTGTACGAGCGCGGCGAAAAGGATGCCGCAATTCTGTAGCTCGCCTGATCCATCCTGCCCCCCACGCCGAGGGGCGCAGGTTCCCTTGCAGCACATTGAGCGGGACCTGCGAATTTCGGCAGGGACTTGCACTGCCGATTGCATTAAAATGTCCGTCTTCGAATTTTCAACTGCTCCTCGCCATCAGAAGCTTTAATGACTGCACCATGAACCTCATTCTTCAAGCCATACACGATATTCCTTCCGCGCAAGTCGAACACCTCGCAAAAATTTCGGGCGCTCTACGCATCGAGCAGATAGCCACACATGCTTACCGTCTGCGCGACGCAAAGCCGCACGACGAGATCGCGGCCTATTGTCTTGAGCAGCAGATCGACTACGGCTTCGTACCGCAGGGCAAGCATCTGTCGGATTTCGGCCTAGTGGTAATGGATATGGATTCGACGCTAATTTCCATTGAGTGTATCGACGAGATCGCCGACATGCAGGGCTTGAAGCCGCAAGTGTCGGCAATCACCGAAGCGGCCATGCGCGGCGAGATAGACTTTGCCGAAAGCCTGCGCCGCCGTGTTGCGCTGCTGGAGGGACTGGATGAAGGTGCACTACAGCGCGTGTATGACGAGCGACTGAAGCTGAATCCCGGTGCGGAGATCATGCTGGCCGCACTGAAACAACATGGCATAAAAACATTGCTGGTATCCGGCGGATTTGTATTCTTCACCGAACGACTAAAGGCTCGCCTCGGTCTTGATCATGCCCATGCGAACACGCTGGAAATTATTGACGGCAAGCTCACCGGCAAGGTGCTGGGCGATATCGTCGATGCCCAAGCCAAGGCCGACTGGCTGGTAAAATTGCGCGACGAACTGGAGCTAAATCCGGAGCAGGTCATCGCGATGGGCGACGGCGCAAACGACCTGAAGATGATGGCTCAAGCGGGTATCAGCGTCGCCTATCACGCTAAGCCTGTGGTATGTGAGCAGGCGAACTATGCGCTGAATTTTGTCGGACTGGACGGATTGGTGAACCTGCTGGACAGCTAACTACGGCTGACACTCTTGGCCATAAAAGATGCCTTATTGATGTCCTTGGCGCGATACATCGCTGCGTCGGCGGCGTCGATCAGTGCCATCACGGTCGCGCCATCCGCCGGATAGAACGCAACACCCGCACTGACCCCAATTTCGATTTTCTTTCCGTTCACCTCGAACGAGCGGGACAGCGCCTCGGTAACCTTCTGCACCACCAGATCGGCATCGGCCGAACATGCCGTGCGGGGCAACAGGATGGCAAACTCGTCACCGCCGATGCGCGCTACGGTATCGCTCTCGCGCATACCTTTCTCGATGCGCATCGCAACTTCCTTGAGCACGACATCTCCGATACGGTGACCGCAGCAATCATTAACCGACTTGAAGCGATCAAGGTCGAGATAAATTACCGCACAGTTGAATTTTTCACGTCTGGCAACAAGCAGTGCATGTTCCAGTCTGTCATTGAACAACATGCGATTGGGCAGGCCAGTCAGGTTATCGTGATAGGCCATCTGCAACGGGCGCAACTGGTAGTTCAACATGACAGGGAAGCAGATGATTGCGAGCAAACCTGCATCAACGAATGCCCGTATCCAGACCGGATAGTTACCGGAAATCAGCAACGGCTCTACGGTCAGCATCAACAGCATCTCCACCACGGCTATCAGCCCCAGCAGTATAAAAAAGCTGCGCATCGGAATGGCGTCTTTCATTCTTCCCCCTGATTGTTTATTAACAACGGTATGATCAAGCGCCTGCATGCATGTCTTACGATACTCCCAGATGCATTGACTGACAAACAAAATGCATTTGGCAAGTTTGCCATGCATAAAATAGTTACCCATGGTGGGCCGATATTCGGCTATCTTGAAAGCACCTGTCCCTCTCAAAAAATTTCGACATGAACAACCGGATACACCAGATTGCCGAGCAGATTGCCGCGCTCGAGCTTGAACTGGAAACCGCCATTCAGGAACACGAGCAGCAGCTTCGCTACCAGATTCAGGGGAGATGCGTGGTATTCGAGCAGGCGGTTCATGATGCACATCAGCGCGTCAGGCTTGGATGGTTCCGCTGGTTTCTCACGGTGCGCCCGCAAAACTACCTGACCATGCCCGTCATCTACGGCGCGTCTATCCCGCTGCTGCTGTTCGATTTTGCCATGACGCTGTATCAGTGGTTATGCTTCCCGGTCTATCGGATCGCCCGCGTGAAGCGCGCAAATTACATCGTGTATGACCATCAGCATCTGGCTTATCTGAATATCATCGAGAAGGCGCATTGCCTGTATTGCTCCTATGCGGTGGGTATGCTGGCCTATGCCGGCGAGATCATTGCGCGCACCGAGCAGTACTTCTGCCCGATCAAGCACGCGCGCAAGGTGCGCGCAGCCCATTCACGCTATGAAAGCTTTCTCGATTACGGCGAGTCGGAAAACTTTCACGGCAAGCTGGAAGCTTTTCGTACCGAGCTTGCCAATGAAAATGTCGATGTAAAATCTCGGCAGGACACAAAGGAATAGTCATGACACAGGAAATCAGTATCGAAGTTTTGCTGGAAAAATACGCCGAACCGGGTGAAACCACAGTCGAAGACGTGCGCCGCCGTGTGGCGCACGGGCTGGCTCAGGCCGAGCAGCCGGAACAGCGCGCGCACTGGGAGGAGGCCTTCTTTCTCGCACAGGAGAACGGCTTCATCGCCGCTGGCCGCATCAACTCTGCCGCCGGACTGGACAGTCAGGCAACGCTGATCAACTGTTTCGTGCAGCCTGTGGGCGATGCGATTTCAGGTATGTGCGACGGCAAGCCCGGCATCTACGACGCCCTGCAACAGGCCGCCGAGACCATGCGGCGCGGCGGTGGTGTAGGTTACGATTTCTCCGCGATTCGACCCGAGGGCGCGCAGGTCAAAGGTACTCATTCGCGCGCCAGCGGCCCGATTTCCTACATGCGCGTGTTCGATCGTTCCTGTGAAACCGTTGAATCGGCCGGCGCACGGCGCGGTGCGCAGATGGGCGTGCTGCGCTGTGATCATCCCGATATTCAGCGCTTCATCCAGGCCAAGGATCAGGGCGATTTGCGCAACTTCAATCTCTCCGTCGGCGTTACCGACGCGCTCATGCACGCGATCGAAAGAGACGATGAGTTCGAACTGATACACAGCGCCGAACCTTCAGCCGCGCTGAAGGAACAGGGGGCGACACAACGCGGTGATGGCAAGTGGATCTACCGCAAACTGAGCGCCACCGAATTATGGCAACAGATCATTGCGAGCACCTACGACCATGCCGAACCCGGCGTGCTGTTCATCGACCGCATGAACCGCGACAACAACCTGTCCTATTGTGAAGTCATAGAGACCACAAACCCTTGCGCTGAGCAACCCCTGCCCCCCTATGGCTGCTGCTGTCTTGGTTCAATCAATCTGACACGCATGGTGAAAAATCCGTTCAGCATGCATGCCGGATTCGACTACGAGCCGTTCAAGCAGGTGGTAAAAGTTGCAGTGCGCATGCTGGACAATGTGCTGGAAGTCAGCGCTTGGCCGCTGCCAGAACAGCAACAGGAAGCACACAACAAGCGCCGCATCGGCTTGGGCTACACCGGATTGGGCGACGCGCTCATCATGCTGGGACTGCGCTATAACACGGACAAGGCGCGCGACTTCGCCGCTGATATCACCCGCATCATGCGCGACGAAGCCTATGCCGCGTCGGTCGAACTGGCACAGGAACGCGGCGCATTTCCGCTGCTGGATGCCGAGCAGTATCTGGCCGAGCCGCGTTTCGCCTCGCGCCTGCCGGACGAACTCAAGAACAAAGTACGCCAGCACGGCATACGTAACAGCCATCTGCTGTCGATTGCACCGACCGGTACGATCTCGCTGGCCTTTGCGGACAATGCATCGAACGGTATCGAGCCTGCGTTTTCATGGTTCTACACACGCAAAAAACGCATGCCGGACGGCACCACCAAGGACTATCAGGTCGAGGATCATGCCTGGCGTATGTACCAGCGCATGGGGGGCGACATGGATAAGTTGCCGGAAGCATTCGTCACCGCACTGGATATCTCCGCAATCGACCACATGAAGATGGTCGCGGCAGTTGCCCCCTATATCGACACCTCGATCAGCAAGACCGTTAACGTGCCTGGCGACTACCCCTTTGATGAGTTTCAGCATCTGTATACCGAGGCATGGAAAGCCGGTCTCAAGGGACTGGCGACCTACCGTCCGAACAGCGTGCTGGGCTCGGTACTGTCGGTCACACCCGCCGCCAGCGAAGAACAACCGCAGGACCTGATGTTCGATCAGGACAGGCGCATCGTGCTGGAAGCCACCCCCAAACCCGCACTCGCCTCCTTGCGCTGGCCGGGGCGCCCCTCCCTGCTCAGCGGAAGTAACGGCTGGGTATCGCAGGTAGTGAAACATCCGCTCGGCAGCTTCGTAGCCTTCGTCTCTCATACCGCCTCGCCCTCACCTCAATCCTCTCCCGCAAACGGGCGAGGAAGCGAACGTGAAAAACAATCTTCAACTCCGAACTGCTGCCTTCCGTTCGAGGTGTGGGTGAACGGCTCCGAACAGCCGCGCGGCCTTGGCGCACTGGCGAAGACTCTATCGATGGATATGCGCGCACGCGATCCGGTATGGCTGCGTATGAAACTGGAGATGCTAATGAAGACCGCGGGCGACGATGCCTTCGACATGCCCATGCCACCGGACGGCGAGATCAAACGCATGCCCAGCCTGGTAGCGGCCTTCGCTCATCTGCTGAAATACCGCATTGAAGATCTCGGCGCGCTAGAAGTCGGCGAAGATGAAACAACGCCGGTGATGGACGCATTGTTTGCAAAAAAGGAACCCAAGACCGGTACCGACGGCACCATGAGCTGGACGGTGGATATTGCCAACGCCGGAACCGGCGACGACTTTGTACTTGGACTGAAAGAACTGGTGCTGCCCGACGGTCAGCGTCGCCCCTATTCCATGTGGCTCTCCGGCGTCTATCCGCGGGCGCTTGACGGGCTGTGCAAGTTATTGAGTCTGGACATGCGCGTGATTGATCCGGCATGGATAGGTATGAAGCTGCGCAAGCTGCTTAATTTCGGCGAACCGCTGGGCGACTTCATGGCGCGCGTTCCGGGCGGAGTCAAGATGGAGAGCTATCCGTCTACCGTTTCCTATGTTGCCAAGCTCATCATCCACCGCTATTCGATGCTGGGGATACTCGATGAGCACGGTTACCCGGTGCAGCAAATGGGGGTACTGGAAGTACCGGAAGGGCAGAGTAAAATCGGCGCCAGCCGTCCGCTGGCGGGAAAACTATGCAAGGAATGCGGCAATGCCACGCTGATCAAGAAGGACGGTTGCGAGTTCTGCACCAGCTGCGGTGCGATAGGTGCGTGCGGCTAGTTTGGTATGGGCAGAGCGACAGCCTCAATGTGGGGCGTGGTCGGCATAAAATGAAACCGCTCTTCCCGAAAAAGTGCGATACAGGCATCTACGACAGCGGCATCAAAAAGCGTCCCCTTGTGGCCACTAATTTCTCCCAATGCCGCTTCTATCCCGAGTCCGGGACGGTAAGGGCGATGTGACATCATTGATTCCACCACATCGGCTACCGCAATTATTTTTGCCTCATGGTGAATCTGGTCTCCTCTCAGGGCCTGCGGATAACCCGAGCCATCCAATCGTTCGTGATGCTGCAACACGAACTGTGCGACAGCCCATGGAAATTCGATATATTTGAGTATTTCGTATCCGGCCTTTGAGTGCTCCTTGATCAGCCTGAATTCAAGATCACTGAGCTTTCCCGGCTTGGTAAGAATTTCTGCCGGGATCTGAATCTTGCCCACATCATGCACGATACTGGCCAGATGAATACCCTCAATCTGATCCGCAGGAAGATTTAATTCTTTGGCGATTGCAACGGCAAGTTGAGCGACCTGATTTTGATGGCCGAAGGTATAGGGATCACGAATCTCCACGGTAGAGGCAAGCGCAGAGATGGAGTCAAGCAGACTGGATTTCAGCTTTCTCTCGCTTTCCTTTAACTCTGCCGTGCGCATTTCCACCATTTCTTCAAGGTGATTGCTCAGACGGCTCAGTGCCAGATGGGTGTGCACTCTGGCCAGCAACTCATCGCGCTGATAGGGCTTGGTCACAAAATCAACCGCGCCGAGTTCGAAGCCCTTCACCTTTTCGCCACTTTCCGAGGCTGCACTGACAAAAATGACCGGCACGTTAAGTGTTTCCGGATTGGCCTTGAGACGCCGGCACACTTCGTACCCATCCATCTCGGGCATCCTGATATCGAGCAACACCAACTCGGGCGGGTTGTTTGCGGCCGCATGCAGTGCCAGTTCGCCAGAAACAGCAGAACGGACATCGTAACCTTCCGCCCTCAGAATGTCAGTCAGGAGTCGTAGCGATTCCGGCGTATCATCAATCGCCAGTATCTTGCCTTTGTTTGTCATGACCTTCTCTCTTGCGTAGTCATCTTCAATGCCGTCAAAATGGAAGGGTAATTATAGTTCGCTACAAGCTTGGAAAGTATTTTTTGCAAGCTTTCATCGTAGCTAGCCACCTGCTTGATGACCTCAGCAATGCGCTCACTTTCGAGACTTTCCAGCGCATCGCGTAGCGCGAGACTCAACTCCGAAGGCAACACGGCAAGCATCTGCGGCGTCAGCTTCGCCTCCGGCTCCAGTTCCGCCTCCGAAACGCCCGCATAAACGTACTGCACGCCCAGCTGTCTGGTCAGGCATTCGTATATCTCATTGAAACGATAAGGCTTGCGCACGAAGTCATCCATTCCCGCTCCCAGCATTTCGTCACGCTGCTCTTTGAAGGCCGAGGCTGTCACGGCGACAATTTTGACATCCTTGCCGCCCGGAAGCTCGCGTATGCATTTCATCGCCTCTATACCATCCATTATCGGCATGCGTCTATCCATCCAGATCAGATGCGGCTGCCAGCTCTGAAACAGATTTACCGCCTCTTTTCCGTTACCCGCCAATTTCACCGGAAAGCCTATATCCGCCATTAACTTGGCCAGCAGAAGCTGATTTTCCGGCTGATCTTCTACAATCAAAATTCGATATTCCGGCTGATTGGGTGCCAGACCTACAATGTGGCCTTTTTCGATCGCTGTCGCCTTGACCACCTCCGCCTCCGTCGCCGCATCCATTAGTAAATCAAGACGGAAGATTGATCCCGAACCCGGCGTGCTTTCGACGGCGATGCTGCCACCCATCAATTGTACGAACTGTTTGGTAATCGTCAATCCTAGTCCTGTTCCCGCGTGTGAGGCCGAGTTGGCAACCTGAACAAAAGGCTCAAAAATTTTCTGCTGATCTTCCGGACTGATACCAATACCGGTATCCTCCACCTCGATTAACAGATGCTGGTTGGTATTTTCTCTGGTGGCGAGTCGCAAGGTGACACCGCCTTGCTGGGTAAATTTCACCGCGTTGCCCAGCAGGTTGATCAACACCTGGCGCAAACGTGCCTCATCACCCTGGATATAACGTGGAAATTCGGAAGACTGATCGACGATCAGGCGCAGGCCTTTTTCCTGGGCTCGAACTTGCATCATGTCGCTGACGTCGCGCACCACATTGCCGAGATCGAAAGTAACGCACTCCAACTGAACGCGACCAGCCTCAATCTTTGCCACCTCCAGCACATCGTTGATCAGCGCCATCAGGTGCTCGCCGCTGCGATTGATGATATCTAGGTTTTCACGCTGCTCCGGCAACAACATCTGATCCTTGCGCAACATATTGGAGAATCCCAGAATTGCGTTCATCGACGTACGTAACTCATGACTCATGCTCGCCAGAAATACGCTTTTGGCACGGTTTGCCGCCTCTGCCGCATCGCGCGCCAGTACCAGTTCGCCGGTACGCTGGTCCACCAGTTCCTCAAGGTGGTCCTTGTATTGTCGCAGTTCCTCTTCGGCGACTTTTCGCTCGGTAATGTCGACTGATATCCCGCACAGCGCATAGATACTGCCATCTTCTCGGTGAAGTGGCAGCTTGGTTGACTGGTAGACCGATCTCTTGCCCGTAGTCACAACGACATTGGTCTCCTCAGATCTCAGTATCTCTCCGGCATCCAGCACCCGACGATCATTGAGTCTGATGTTAGCAACCGTGGTGGAATCGAAGAAACGCTCATCGCCAAAGCCAATGACGCCATCCATATCGACATGCCACATATCCCGCACCGGGCGATTGGCAAACAGATAGCGACCCTGCGTATCCTTCAGATAGATGTAGGCATCGACGCTGTCCAGGATAGTGAGCATTTTTTTTCTCACTGTTCCGCAGACCTTCTTCACGGGATGCCACGGCATCCGACATGGTTTTGAGGGCGGTAACGATTGGAGCAAATTCCACATAGGTCTGCGGCAACCTATGCGAATGGTATTTACCCTCGACAATATCGCTGGTGATATCCAAGACAGACGATATGGGCTTCTTGAGCAAATTCAAAAAAATCCATCTAAAGACCAGAAGAAGAGCGACTATTAAAAATAATACTGTAACCAGACTCACCATCAGCAACTGTCGGTCTTTCTGCTTGTACAAGCTTGCCGACAAGCCGACTTCAATACTACCGATAGTTTCCTCGTCATGCAGAACGGCAACCGTATGATTGAACGTGCCACCATTCGAATCTTCATAGTGATATATGAGCCGATTCCGTTCATCCCTGATATTGAGTAAGCTAACTTCCGCATTCGACGCAAATGTTTTGCCAATTTGCACAACCATTTCGTCATCAATATTCCACAGCGGAGATTCAAGCGACTGACGCAGAAAGGCCGTATTTTCAATGGCCTTCTGCTGATAACCTGAATGTTTCATAAACTCTGTTGAATATCAAAGTCTGGGGAAATTACCCCTGCAACAAAGCGCCGGACAAAGCTACCCCAACCCCATGCTTGGGGGGGCAGGTTATCGATTATGGATGGAGGGTGAGTGACCTATT
>JBBQXA010000074.1:0-12673 GCA_038210095.1 Burkholderiales bacterium | reverse complement strand
TCCGCTGCGTAAGCTGAAGTGGCTAGCAGGGCGGCGAGGAAGATGGCGAGGGTTTTGCTCATGACTACTCTCCTGTTCGTTGAATAAAATTTCTGGCGCATGGGCACAAGATCGTTGCAGTGTAGAGAATATAGTTTGGTCAGACAATGCCGTAGCCACACTTTTGGCGAGGTAAGCACGGGGGCGAATGCGAATAGGAGTAAATTGGGCTCTCGTGGCAGCACTTGTTTCGCTACACTTAACATGCTGACAGCGAATAGCGAATGTTATGGGCGCAAGTTCTATCCTGCGCCTGGAAGGAAATTAATTTGTTTGGTTGATGCGATATGCGATCACGTCGCGTGCATGAACTGGATCGTTTAGTGAAGGGAGGGAAGAAATGCCTTTAGCCTGGAAGGAAAACCTTAGCGTTAAAAATGATGTGATCGATAGCGATCATAAATATTTGATTGAACTAATCAATGAGATTGAACGAGTTATAAAAATAAAAGATCCCGAGGCGTTAAATGCGAGCGTTGATCGGCTTAAGGAATATGCGACCTATCACTTCGCCAGAGAGGAAAAGATTTCCCGTCTGGTTGCATATGAACATGCGGATCACTTGCAGCATGTTCATGTTGGATTGCTTGAACAGCTTGATGAGCGCAGAGATGAGTTGATGTCTATGGGGAGCGAATGGAGTGATGTTGTCATCACTGACTTTGTGAAATTTGTGATGGATTGGCTAGTCACTCATGTCATCAAAGAAGATTTGTTAATGAAAAAAACCCTGCAAAGATATCCATCGGATTTCAATCCATTCTCTGAATCCCAATTGAAAGCGGGGATGGGGGCAAATAAGTCCAGAGGGTAGCTTTAAATTTTTTTGGAAGCGGGATTTTCGATTGTTTATCAATCAGTCGAGTCGATATGTCTCGGCATAGTGAGCACGGTTTAATTAATCGCCCCCCGTGTTTTCCTGCAAGCCATCAGATTTCGGTGAAACTTCGAACAGTTCCAGCAGCGGCTCGTGCCGAACATCGGAGGCGGGCTGATGGGCGAGAATCTTGAAGGTTGTGCCGCTGGTCAGTATCAGTCGCACATCGAAACGTTTGGTTATATGTACCGCCCCCACAATACTGGTCCTGACAAAGCGGTCATCCTTGTGTGGCAACTGCCAGAGGAAATCCAGCAGCAATGTAGGGCTGATGAATCCGGCCTGTAGCGTCAGCTTCATCTTGGCGAAATCCACTTCCCAGCTAATTTCACAATCGCGGGTATCTGAGGCGGCGTGTTTGATGACGATGCTGGGCATGGTTGCTATTCCATTCAAAATTTATGCAGCTACTCGTTAGAGCGGGCTGCGCCAGCGTTTCAATAGCAGGGCATTGCTGACCACCGACACCGAGCTCATCGCCATGGCCGCACCCGCGATCATCGGGTTGAGCATGCCGAGTGCGGCGAGCGGGATGCCGAGTACGTTGTAGCCGAAGGCGAAGAACAGGTTCTGGCGTATTTTGCGCAGTGTAGCGCGCGAGAGTGAGATGGCATCCACCACACTGTTCAGGTCATTGCGCATCAGCGTGATGTCTGCGGCTTCGAGCGCGATGTCGCTGCCGCTCTTCATGGCGAAGCCGATGTCGGCGACAGCCAGCGCGGGTGCATCGTTGATGCCGTCGCCCGCCATGCCGACCAGTACACCACCCTGCTGATAAGACTGGACCAGTGCGGCTTTGTTCTGCGGCAGTACTTCGGCACGGAATTCCTTAATGCCGGCCTGGGTGGCGATGGCTTGTGCGGTCGCATGGTTGTCGCCGCTAAGCATCACCACGCGTACGCCCATTTCGTGCAGCTTGGCGACTGCGCCGTGGCTGCTGGGGCGCAGCTTGTCGGCGAAGGCGATGAAGCCTAGCAGAGCGTCGCCGCGAGAAATGGCAATGATGCTCTTGCCCTGCTGCTGGAGAGCCGGCAGTTGAGCGTCATCGAGGGCGACATGCCGGCGGATGAAGGCGGGGGAGCCGAGATAGCAGGTCACGCCATCGAGTTCGGCTTGCAGTCCCTGACCCGAGTGTTCTTGTAGCTTGGCCGCTTCGGGTGGAACGATCTGTTTGCGCTGCGCGTGTTCCAGCAGTGCGCGAGAGAGCGGGTGGCTGGAGTGTTGTGCCAGTGCGGCAGCGACACGCAGTAATTCATTTGTCTCGATGCCATCGGCGGGTAGCAGGTCGGTTACGCTGGGTTTTCCTTCGGTCAGCGTACCGGTCTTGTCCACTACCAGCACCGCGAGCTTGTGCGCACGCTCCAGTGCGGAGGCATCTTTGACCAGTATCCCGGCGTGCGCGGCGCGGCCTGTGGCGACCACGACAGCGGTGGGCGTGGCGAGTCCCAGCGCGCAGGGGCAGGCGATAACCAACACCGATACCGCATTGATCAGTGCGCTCGCAAACTCGCCACCATACAGATACCAAGCGACAAAGGTCAGCAGCGCGATGACCAGCACGGTGGGCACGAATACGGCGGAGATGCGGTCGGCCAGCCGTTGTATTTCGGCTTTGGAGCCTTGTGCCTGTTCGACCAGCCGGATGATGGCGGCGAGCTGGGTGCGTGAGCCGACGGCCAGCGCACGGCAACGCAGCAGGCCTTGCTGGTTGACGGTGGCGGCATAGACTTTTGCATCAGCCTGCTTGCTTTGCGGCAGACTCTCACCGGTCAGCATTGCCTCATCTATGCTGGAGTTTCCTTCCAGTACCACGCCGTCCACTGGCACACTCTCACCGGGGCGCACGATAAATACATCGTCGGGACGCAGCGAATTGGCGGAGACATCCAGCACTTGCCCGTTACGTTCCACATGCGCGATTTTCGGTTGCATGTTAATCAGTGCTTCCAGCGCGGCGGAGGCTTTGCCTTTAGCGCGCGACTCCAGCAGTTTGCCCAGCAGCACTAGGGTAATCAACGTGGCACTCGCCTCGAAATACACCGGCTGATCGAGATTCAACAGCCACACTGCCACACTCATGAAGTAGGCCGCGCTGGTGCCGAGTGCGACCAGCACATCCATGTTGCTGCCGCCGCTCCTGACTGCACTCCAAGCGCCGGAGTAGAAGCGTGAACCGATGTAAAACTGCACCGGTGTTGCCAGCAGCCATTGCAGCCAGAGCGGCAACATCAAATGAACCCCGAACGGCATTAACAGCATCTCGCCCAGCAGCGGCAGCGTCAGCAACAGTGAGATTGCAAACAGGATGCGCTCATGGCGCAAGGTGGTGGCGCGCGCCAGCTTTTCGGCCTCGAAGTCACGCATGGCATGGGCGTCGAACCCCGCCTTGCGTATGGTCGCCATGATGGTTTCTTTATCGGTGACGGCAGGGTCAAAGGTTAGGCTGGCCTTTTCCGTGGCGATGTTCACCACGGCGCTGACCTCGGGAAGCTGATTCAGATTTTTTTCTAGGCGTGCGGAACAGGATGCGCAACGCATTCCGGTGATTTGCAGTTCGGCATGTGATTTTTCAGTCATGGGGCATTATAGCTATTTCACTCAGGCTGCCTACCTCGGCTACAAAAGCACTGCGCCCGATGGAGTTCATCCATCGGGCGCAGTTTTTACGAGACTTGAAAACTGGCTGAAAGCCGATTTTACAGCGGGCGCTTAATGCTCACGCCACCGCGCAGGTCGCCAGGCGCATAGCCGGTTGCCTGATCGTGCGGGTAGTCTTCGGCAAGGCGCACTTTCGTCGCGTCGGAAATCTGTTCGGGATTGCCGTGGCAAGCGACGCAGCCCGGTTGCAGGATGATGCCCTTCATGTAGCGGAAGTATTTTCCGTTCGGTTCCTTGACGATCTCTGCGGCTTCCAACGCTTCAGGCTTTTCACCTTTAGCGAGGCGCTTGGCGAATTGCAGCAGCGTCTTTTGTTCCCATACATCCGGTGTGGCGAGCAAGGGGTTGCGTACCTTGAACGATACGCGGGTCAGGCGTAGTCCATTTTGACGCGAGATTTCGCCGGCCATTTTAGGCGCAATGTCACGGCACACCTGAATTGCGGAATCGGGGCCGCCTTCCATGACGGCCTTCTTGTTGGCGGCACCGAGTTGCTGCATGAATGGGCCGACGATGGCACGACTTTCGTCCTGATATTTGGCGAGGTCGTCGGCCAGTACGGCCTGGGATGAGAGCAGCAGTAATGCTGCAAGAGCTAATTTCATGTTGAATCTCCTGGGCAAAAAAATGCCCGACAACAGGTGTCGGGCAGAAGGGAACGTTAAACTCAGTCCTTGTGCATCGGGCAGGTGTTCATGCCGAAAATCGAATAAGCCGGGCAGAACTTGAACAACCCTGTCAGCAGAGGAACTACACCTATCCAGCCCCATACGCCGATGATGCCAGCCAGGGTGAGGCCAATCAGAGCCAGACCTGCGATGATACGAGCGATGCGATCGATACCGCCTACATTGAGTTTCATTGCTACCTCCTGAGTTACGGGTTGAAAAAATCGGTTCTACTTGGCGGCTTGTAGCTGCCAAGTGGCGTGGCAGGCAACGCAGCTAGCCAGCGTGTTAGTTAGCATACCCTGAATCTCGGCCACAGGTTTACCCGCATCGGCAGCATCAGCGAGCAAGTCCATGCTGCGATGTACGCTCATGCCATGCTGTTTAAATGCCAAGGGCAGCTTGGCCATCAGTGCGGGATTGACATCGGCGGCGTTAGCCATGCCTACAGTGCGTGCAGTAACGGAAACCTGCTTCATGTCGTTAGTATTGATGGCTGCCAGTATGCCGTGAGTCGCGCTCAGTAAACCACGCATCTCCGCCAGTATCAAATTACGCTCGCTATCATCGAGTACCACTGCGGTACGATCATCGGTTCCTTTGACGGTATTGCCTTTCACGAAGAACCAGGCAAAGGTGGCGACAGTGGCGACCCATAGGAAGATGGCGATTAGGGCGAGTTTATTGGTTTTCATTTATTTATATCCGGTAACGACCATGATTGGTTGAGGCTAGATATTAGGGATAGTGCGAGTGTGTGTCTGTGAGAAAAGTCACAGAGTAGTTTAAAGCACAGAGAACTTTTTCAGTGCCGCTACATCCAGCACTTCGATTTGCTCACGACTCAGTTTGATCCAGCCTTGTTCGGCGAAGTTTTTCAGCAAGCGACTGACGATTTCGCGGACGCTGCCGAGTTCGTCGGCCAGGGCTTGGTGAGTGGTGCGGATGGGACTGGTACGGGAAACCAGCAAGACAGCTAGGCGCTGGTCCAGCTTCTGGAAGGCAACTGCCGAGACGAGTTGCATCAGGTTGGTCAAGCGTTCGGAGAATAACGAGAAGATGTAGTCGCGGAAGGCTTCCTGAGTGGCGATTAGATGTTTAAAGGTAGCTGGGGAGAGTACGACCATGTTCACGTCTTGTTCCGCCAGTCCGCGCGCGTGATAGGCCGTGTGACCTAGCAAACAGCTGCTGGTGAGGATGCAGTTCTCCCCAGCGCCTACGCGATACAGTTGCAACTCACGGCCATTGGGCGACCTCTTGATGACTCTCACTTCACCCGAGAGTAGCAGCGGAAAACCCTGGCAGGGCTGGTCTTCATCAAAGATTACCGTCCCGGCCGGAAGGTGCATCACGCTGGTCACAGATACCACTGCATCCAGCTCCGCAGCAGGCAAACCACCCAGCATCGGGTAGTGTTGCAACAGGAGTTGTTTGATGTCGTTGGTAAGCATGATTTTCAGTCGTCATTTCCGCGCAAGCGGGAAGGACGAAGCTGACCTTACTCGGGCCTCAGATGCGGGAATAAAATCACATCGCGGATGCTGGCCGCATCAGTCAGCAGCATCACCAATCGGTCGATGCCGATACCCTGTCCGGCGGTCGGTGGCAGGCCGTATTCCAGTGCACGTACGAAGTCGTTGTCTTTGAACATCGCTTCTTCATCGCCTGCATCTTTGGCGGCAACCTGTGCATCGAAGCGCGCTTCCTGATCTTCCGCGTCGTTCAATTCGGAGAAACCGTTGGCAATTTCGCGGCCGACGATGAACAGTTCGAAGCGTTCTGTGATGTCGTGGTTGCTGTCGCTGCTACGTGCCAGCGGCGAGACTTCTACCGGGTAGTCGATGATGAAGGTCGGCTCGAACAATTGAGCTTCGGCCAGCTCTTCGAATAGCGAAAGCTGCAAGCCGCCCAGACCATCGTCCGGCCTGAATTTCGCCTTGAGGTCTTGCAGTTCGCTGACCACGAAGTCGCGGTCATTCAGTTGTGCATCGGTGAACTGCGGATGATATTTCTGGATCGCCTGCACCATGGTCAAACGGTGGAAGGGCTGGCCCAGATCAAGCGGCTTGCCCTGATAGCTTATTTGCGTGGTGCCCAGTACCTTCATCGCGACTTCACGGAACAGCTTCTCGGTGAAATCCATCAGGTACTTGTAATCACGATAGGCCTCGTAGAATTCAAGCATGGTGAATTCTGGATTGTGGCGCGTGGACAGGCCCTCGTTGCGGAAGTTGCGGTTGATCTCGAATACCTTCTCGAAGCCGCCCACTACCAAGCGCTTCAAGTACAGCTCGGGCGCGATGCGCAGATACATCTGCATGTCCAGCGCGTTGTGGTGGGTGATGAATGGCTTGGCCGATGCGCCGCCGGGGATGGGGTGCAGCATCGGTGTCTCGACTTCCATGTAGTCGTGGCGCACGAAGAAGTCGCGTATCGCCTGCACGATCTGGGTGCGCTTCTTGAATACGTCGCGCGCGCCTTCGTTGGTAATCAGATCAAGATAACGCTGGCGATACTTCTGCTCCTGATCGCTCAGGCCGTGGAATTTTTCCGGCAACGGGCGCAGCGACTTGGTCAGTAGACGCACTTGGGAGACGCGTACCGACAACTCGCCGGTCTTGGTCTTGAATAGCACGCCGGTCGCACCGAGGATGTCGCCGAGATCGTAATGCTTGAATGCGTTGTGCGCTTCTTCACCTGTGTCGTCGTTGCTGATATACATCTGCATGCGGCCACTCATGTCTTGTACTGTGGCAAAGCTGGCCTTGCCCATTACGCGCTTGAGCATCATGCGACCGGCTACGGCTACATGTATCTTGGCTTCTTCCAGCTGTTCAGCTGTCTGGTCGTTGAAGTCGACGTGCAAGTCATTGGCCAAGTGGGTGCGATTGAAGTCGTTGGGAAATGCGACACCAGTCTTGCGTATCTCCGCCAGCTTGTTGCGGCGCTCGGTGATGATCTGGTTGTCGTCTTGGTGGATATCTGTCGGTTCGGTAGTCATATCGTTCTCTGGGAAGGATGGATTCGGTTAAACGCCTTGTTTCAAACTCGCGCTGATGAAGTCGTCCAGGTCGCCGTCTAGCACGCCCTGAGTGTTGCCCACTTCGTGATTGGTGCGCAGGTCTTTGATGCGCGACTGGTCGAGCACGTAGGAACGAATCTGGTGGCCCCAGCCGATGTCGGCCTTGGTGTCTTCCAGCTCCTGCTTTTCCGCATTGCGTTTGCGCAGCTCTTCTTCGTACATGCGCGATTTCAGCATGGACATGGCTTCGGCGCGATTTTTGTGCTGCGAGCGGTCATTCTGGCACTGCACCACGATGCCGGTCGGGATGTGGGTGAGACGCACCGCCGAGTCGGTCTTGTTGATGTGCTGTCCGCCCGCGCCGGAGGCGCGATAGGTGTCAACGCGCAGGTCG
Source organism: Burkholderiales bacterium (assembly GCA_038210095.1). GTDB lineage: Bacteria > Pseudomonadota > Gammaproteobacteria > Burkholderiales > Gallionellaceae > Gallionella. The sequence goes on along the minus strand of JBBQXA010000074.1, from coordinate 5,015 downwards.
GCCGGGTTGATGTCGATTTCGATGGAGTCATCGACCTCGGGGTAGACGAATACGCTGGAGAACGAAGTGTGGCGGCGGTTTCCCGAGTCGAACGGGGACTTTCGTACCAGACGATGCACACCGGTTTCGGTGCGCAGATGACCGTAGGCATATTCGCCGCTGACCTTGATTGACGCGCCTTTGAGGCCGGCGACATCGCCGTCGGACTGCTCCAGTATTTCGACCGTGTAGCCTTTGCGTTCGCAGTAGCGCAGATACATACGCAGTAGTATGGAAGCCCAGTCCTGCGCTTCGGTACCGCCCGAGCCAGCCTGGATGTCGATGAAGCAGTTGTTCGGATCCATCTGATTGGAGAACATGCGCAGAAACTCCAGCGCGGCGACGCGCTTCTCAATGTCCTGCACATCATCAGCGATGCTGTTAAGACTGTCCTCGTCGTTTTCTTCTTTCGACATTTCGAACAGCTCGGCGGTGTCGGTGATGTCCTGCGTGATCTGGGTCAGACCCAACACCACATTTTCCAGAGACTTGCGTTCACGGCCCAGTTCTTGGGCGCGCTTGGCATCTTCCCAAATGGCGGGATCTTCGGAGAGCTGACAGACTTCGACTAAACGTTCCTGTTTGACGTCGAAGTCAAAGATACCTCCGTAATTCGGCACTGCGCAGGCTCAGGTCTTGCAGCTGGTTGGAGATGGCGTTGAGTTGTTCGGCTTCCATGATTTCGTCGCTTGCAGAAAAGGCGTCGATTATAGCGCAATCAGGCCGGCCAGTACGCCGACGGCCATCGCGGCGAAGCCGATAGCGACTCCTTTGGCGAGCTGTTTACCGCCGATGAAGATGACCATGCCGAGTTTGAAGGCGAGATTGGCGATGAAAGCGATGGCAATGGCGATGACGGTTTGCGCTTCACTCAATTGGCCGAGATTGAACAGGCGCAGGCTGGACAGGGTGATCGCATCCACGTCGGTCAGGCCGGAGACCAGCGCGACAATGTACAGCCCCTGACTCCCCGCAATATCCTGCATCCAGGCCGAACCCAGCAACACGATGACATATAGCAGGCCGAAGCCGACGGCGGCGTGCAGTTCCGCCGGATTGGCGGTTTCTGGAATGTAGAGCTCCTCGGCTGTCCCAGCCTTGTGCCAGATGAAGGCTGTCGCGATGGCGCCTGTGATCAGCCCGCTTAGCAGAACAGGTGCCAGCGAGGGCATTGTTCCATAGGCCACCACCGAGCTGACAACGAGCAGACGAAACAGCACGACCAGACTGGCGATAACGATAATCGAGGTCGCCAGTTTACCCATGCTCGGATCGCTCTTACCGTGCTTGGCGTAGATCATGGTGGTGGCGGTGCTGGAGGCCATGCCGCCGAGTACACCCAATAACGGTGCGCCGTAGCGGCTACCGACGATGTGCAGTGCGGCGTAACCGGCCAGACTGAGTCCCGAAATTAGTACCACCATCAGCCAGGCTTGTTGCGGATTGAATGCGTCATAGGGGCCGAAATTTTGATTCGGCAGGATGGGCAGGATGACGAAAGACAGCACCGCAAATTGGAGTACGGCGACCAGATCGCGTCGCGTCAGTCGCTGCGAAATGCCGTGTAATTCGGGCTTGAAGTAGAGGAGGGCGGTGATGCCTATAGCCAGTATCACTGCCAGTCGGGCGAGCTCGAACCACACCATCACGCCCAGACAATAGGTCAGCATCAGTGCGATCACCGTGGTGGTACCGGGATCTTTTTCTTCGGTGGGACAGTTGAAATAGGCCGCGATTATCATCGCGGCGACTGCGGTCAGCCCGATCAGCATGAGCCAAGGACTGCCGAGTGTTACCGACAATAGCGCCGTCAGGGTGCCGAACAACGCAACCAGCGCGAAGGTGCGCAGTCCTGCCTTGGCTGAAGGGTTGCGCTCGCGCTCCAGTCCGATCAGTAGGCCAAGAGCGATGCTGGTCAGAAACTGCGGCAACGATTCCACACCGTTACCCTGCAAGAGATCGAAGTTCATTTTCCAGTCCTAAACTGTAGCCAAAATCCTAAATCCTGTCTCTACTCGCAGTGTCTCACCATCAGTTGCAGGGTCTGTGAGCCTTGGTATTCATTGATGTCCAGACTATACACGGCGCGCACGCTATCCGGCAGGAGTTCGGGCTGGTTGAAGAAAATGGCATCGACGATGCGGCCCTGTTTTTCCAGTTTGAGCTTGAGATGTTTTTCGCCGACGATACGCTGGCTCCTGACGATAAATTCGTCGTCGAATTGTGGTGCGGGGAAACCCTGGCCCCAGACTTGCTGGCTTAGCATGCGGGCAATGTCCAGTGTCATGTCCGAGGCTTCCAGCGCACCGTCGGTTTCGATGTGACGGATCAAGTCGCCGTCATCCAGCAACTCGCTGGCGACTTGTTCGAAGGCGGCGACGAAGGCGGGGAAGTCGGCCTCGGCGATGCTCAGCCCTGCAGCAGCAGCATGTCCGCCGAACTTTTTAATCAGGGCGGGATGGCGTTTGCTGACCAGATCGAGCGCGTCGCGCAGATGCAGACCGGGAATGGAGCGCCCCGAGCCCTTGATTTCGCCGTTGTTGGCGCGGGCGAAAGCGAGCGTGGGGCGGTGGTATTTATCCTTAAGGCGGGAGGCGAGGATGCCGATTACGCCCTGATGCCAGTCCGCATTGAACAGTGTCAGGCTGTAGCCACTCTCCGGATTGATACTTTCCAGTGTTGCCATGGCGCTGTCCTGCATGTCGGCTTCGATGTTGCGCCGTTCGCGGTTGAGCGCATCCAGTTCGGCGGCGATCTGCGTCGCATCTGCTTCGTCGTCGGTTAGTAGTCCGGCGATACCTGCGCTCATATCGTCTAGTCGTCCTGCCGCATTCAGGCGCGGCCCGACGGCGAAGCCAAGATCAAGGCTGGTGGTGCGAGCGGGTTCGCGCTTGGCGATGCGCAGCAGCGCGGTTATACCGATGCAGGCGCGTCCGGCGCGGATGCGTTGCAGTCCCTGTTGCACCAGAATCCGGTTGTTTTGATCCAGTTTGACCACGTCGGCGACCGTCCCCAGCGCGACCAGATCCAGCAGATTGGCCAGGTTGGGCTCGGGGTGCTCGGTGAATGATTTTCGTTCTCGTAGTTCTGCACGTAGTGCCAGCAGCACATAGAACATCACGCCTACGCCCGCCAGATTTTTACTGGGAAATTCGCAGCCGGGCTGATTGGGGTTGACGATGCAGGCCGCATCCGGAAGCGCATCACCCGGCAGGTGGTGGTCGGTAACCAAAACCTGCATGCCCAGCCGGTTGGCCTCGGCGACGCCGTCCACGCTGGCGATGCCATTGTCTACGGTGAGCAGAATATCCGGTTTTTGTTGCGCCGCAAGATGAACGATTTCCGGCGTCAGGCCATAGCCGTATTCGAAGCGGTTGGGGACGATGAAGTCAACGGTTGCGCCCATGAGGCGCAAGCCACGCACGGCCACTGCACAGGCGGTTGCGCCATCGGCATCATAGTCGGCAATGACCAGCAGCTTTTTCGTTGATGCGATGGCGTCGGCCAGCAGTTTGCCCATGGCGCACGCGTTCTTCATGAGGTCGAACGACAGCAGTTCGGTAAGTGAAGTGTCCAGCTGTGCGCTATGCGTGATCCCTCGGGCGGCGAATATTCGTGCCAGAGCAGGTGGCTGGCCGCTTTCTATCAGCTGTAGTGTGGCGGGAGTGTCGGCAGGGCGCGGGGAGATTGCAGTCATCAGATTAGGTAACGCCGTTATACGATTGTGCGTAAGTTTAACAAACCAATCTGAATGCCCACCTCGTTTTTTTATGGCAACTACGCTAGAATTGCAGTCACTTACAAACAGTCTGACATAGGAAAATCGTGGCACTGATCGTTCAGAAATACGGCGGTACATCGGTCGGCAGTCCCGACCGCATCAAGCATGTGGCGCGGCGCGTCGCGAAATTCAAGGGACAGGGACATCAAGTCGTAGTGGTGCTTTCCGCGATGAGCGGCGAGACCAATCGACTGATCGCTCTCGCAAAAGAGATGCAGGAAAATCCCGATCCGCGCGAGCTGGACGTGATTATCTCTACCGGAGAGCAGGTCACCATAGGCCTATTGTGCATGGCGCTCAAGGATATCGGATTGAAGGCCAAGAGCTACACCGGTGGGCAGGTAAAAATATTGACTGATAATTCTCATACCAAGGCGCGCATTCTCAGCATAGACGAGCAGCATATCCAGACAGATCTGGATAGCGGCCATGTGGTTGTGGTCGCCGGATTTCAGGGTATGGACGAAGATGGCAATATCACCACGTTGGGTCGTGGCGGTTCTGATACCACCGGCGTGGCGATTGCCGCTGCCTTGGGTGCCGACGAATGTCAGATATATACCGACGTGGATGGTGTTTACACCACCGACCCGCGTGTGGTGCCCGAAGCGCGTCGCCTGAAGACGATCACTTTCGAAGAAATGCTGGAGATGGCAAGTCAGGGCTCCAAGGTGCTGCAAATTCGCTCGGTGGAGTTCGCTGGTAAATACAAGGTCAAGCTGCGCGTACTGTCGAGCTTTCAGGACGAAGGCGAAGGCACGCTGATTACTTTTGAGGATGACGAAAAAATGGAACAAGCAATCATTTCCGGTATCGCGTTCAATCGCGACGAAGCCAAGATCACCGTACTGGGCGTACCGGACAAGCCCGGCATTGCCTATCAGATTCTGGGGCCGGTTTCCGATGCCAACATCGATGTCGACATGATTATTCAGAACGTCAGCGAAGACGGCTCCACCGATTTTTCCTTCACCGTGCATCGCAATGAGTTCGACAAGGCGATGGACACCCTGAAGAATACCGTACAGCCGCATATCGGCGCGCGCGAAGTGATTGGCGACAACAAGGCGGCCAAGGTTTCCGTAGTCGGTGTCGGCATGCGCTCGCACGTGGGCATCGCCAGCAAGATGTTCCGCACCCTGGCGGAAGAGGGTATCAACATCCAGATGATTTCCACCTCCGAGATCAAGATATC
>JBBQXA010000073.1:0-12797 GCA_038210095.1 Burkholderiales bacterium | reverse complement strand
GTGGATTCCTTATCCTGCGCGAGGCGCGCCAACTCCTGTTCCATGCGGGCACGGTTCTCGGCAGTCTGAAAGGCACGTTGCTCGCCCTCTACCCGCTTGCCGATATGCTCCAATTCGCTTTGTTCAACAACGATCTTGCCCCGCGCCAAACGCAATTCCTCAGCCTCTGCCTCGGCACGTTTTACCGCCACTTTGCGCAACTGCTCCGCCAGCGCCAGATTTTCTTCCGCATTGCGTTTCTGCTCCAATTCGGCAGCCTGACGTTCGGCATAAGCCTGCTCGGTGCGCGACAGCAGTTCCGCAATTTCAGCATGAACCCGCTCTATCTCGGCTTCGGCATATTGCTTTGCATCCTGATCGGCTCGCTGCCGCTGCTCCATCACCAGCGCAAGCTCGCGCTCGGTCCGTATTTTTTCCTCGGCAGCATTGCGCGCCAATTGCTCATGCTGCAAGCGCTGATTCAGTTCCTCATTGGCCTGTTGCTCTGCTCGCAAGCGGGCCTGATTCTCGGCCTGCAAACGCAACTCGACAGCAACCTTGTTCTGTAACTCGGCCGCAGCCTGCTTCTCAGCTTCGAGCTTGATACGCACGATCTCGGCAAGCTTGGCTTCATCCTGTGACTTCGCCTCCAGTTGAACCGACAACTCCATCTCGGCATGGACGCGGGCCTGAGCCATCGCACGTGCATGCGCCTCCGAACGCGCGCGCGCCTGAGCGGAAAGATCGGCTTGCGTCTCGGCTTCGACGCGTCCCATCGCCTCCTGTATAGCCTGACTTTCAGCAATAGATTGCTCGTTATCCTTGTCGACTAACCGGATGGCTACTGGCTTATTGGACATGAGACTACTCCCTGTGGCTAATTGATACTCGTGCTACGCACCGATACCGGATATCCGGCACCCCTGTCAGAATAATTATCACTCTGGCGATCCAAACTCAAGAGAACCCGGAAAACACAACGTAATTGGGCTCCCCTGACACCCCAGCACCAGCCAACCGCAACACGCTCGCCTGTGCTCAGGCAAGATAGCGCGATATATCAGAGATAACCGACTCGAACATCTCGGTAGTCAAGCGTTTGGTCTGGGTGTTGTACCGACTGCAATGATAACTGTCGAACAGCGTCAGGTCACCCGGTAATTTATGCTGCGCACCATGAGAAAATATATGAGCACTCTTGCGCAACTGCATGGACATCAGCACAGCCTGATGCGCGATCGCGCCAAGTGCCATTACCGCAGCACCCCGCGGCAACGCCGCCAACTCTTCGGTCAGATAGCCATTGCAGACTCTCACCTCGGCCGGTTCCGGCTTGTTCTGCGGCGGCAAGCAACGCACCGCATTGGTGATACGACACTCCTGAAGGAAGAGCGCCTGATTTGCATTTTCGTCGGCATCCAAGGGTTCGGGGCTAGTCGCATAACCATACTTGTGCAGCGTACCGTACAGTAATTTGCCCGCAAAATCACCGGTAAAAGGCCGACCGGTACGGTTTGCGCCATGCATTCCCGGTGCCAACCCCACAATCAGTAATCGGCTGCCCGATGCGCCAAAGGAGCTCACCGGCAAAGCATGATAGTCGGGATGGTCGCGGCGCACCTGTGCCAGAAATTCACTCAGGCGAGGACAACGCCGGCAATCCTCGGAAAAAGTCACCCTCTCCGTCATCCGAAGTAACCGATGTACCAAAGGCCAGACAAGGTCGCGACAGCGATGATGGCCAGCAGGTAATAAGGCCACACCACTCGCTTCTCCGCAAAGGGGTCAACCATTGAACGCTTAGCTCCGGCTGGCAAATCAGCCAGCGCCGTTAGTGAAGCCCCGAACGGAATGTTGATGTAGGCACGTGCATTGATCGCCCAGCCGCTGGCATCCAGTATCGGGCCGAGATTGCGTTTCTTCAGCTTAAACCAGGCCAGCGCCATCGAAGGACCGGATACCATCAGCATCAAACCGATCAATGCCAACGGGATTTGCCAGAACTTCAACCCGAGCACCCCGCCCACGATGGACGCGAGAATGCCACCAATGGCTCCTATCGCCAGCCCGATTGCCGCAAAAATACCCGCGAACTTGCCCACATCAAAGGGTTTTGGAGGCGAGACTGCACCAGCGGATGCAGGCGCGGCTGCAAGATCCTTGCCGCTATCCACCGTGGCCTTGATCATCTTGCCTTCCACCGAACTGGCCTTGGAAGCTGCAAACTTTTGCAACTGAGCACTGATGGCTTTAATGAGCTTCTTATAGGGCGACCAAAAGGCCTGACGGATACTGATAGGGTGATCGGCGATATGCACAATATTGGCATTCCAGTCCTGCCCCTTGCGATCATAAAAAATACCGTTACGCCCCACCACCAGAAAGTCTGAATCGCCCGCAGTAAATGCGACAGCGATACTCATCTTCTCCTTACCACCACTGCGCACGCAATCACAATACACCAGACAGACACCGCTGGTGTTCGCAAAGGCGGCATGCTTTTTCACATCATCGACCTTGACGCACAGCTCGCAACTGCGCCCATCCAGATAGAGCGTCCCGACCTGAAAAGTAGCCTTACCCTTGGCCGTGTAGAAATGCCCGAAGGACACGAAGTTATTGACCAGCGAATAGAGATCACGCTTGTAGCGCAGCAGTTTTTCCACCGAGCGTATCGCCTTGACCTCAGCCTCAACCTCCTTGTCCTGTGCGATCAACGCTGCAATCTGCTGTTGGCGCTGATCGTCGAATATTTCGCGGATACGGGAGACTCCAAGCTGTTCCACCGTCCCCTGTGGTTTGCAGCCCTGCCACGCATCGAATGCGGTGAAACGGGCACATAGCTTGTTCCAGTCACCGTCACTCAGCGTATCACCCGCCCCCTGCAACGGCGTCACCACCCGCTCACGGAACGCGTCCATCCGGGATTGCCAAGCCGGATTAATACCAGCACTCAACGGCAAAGCCTTGTCGGCGGCCACCGTTGCCAGCGGGAAGTTAGCCACATCGCCACTCTGTGCCGACAGACTCTGCGCGGCAATCTGCTGGTAATCCTCCACGGCACGACTCAACGGGGCGGCAGCACGCATGTCATATGCAGCCAATCGGCAACGCAGGAAATAGTCGTCTATTTTACTGCGGACTGCATGAAAGGCCGCGGCTGCAGTCAGTGTATTTTCCCCGAGGAACAGTACTGCGGCATCTTTCTCTCCCTGCGCATACCAGGCCTCATAGGCGCTTGCCTCGGCAAAGAAATGCTCGGCAATCTCCTTGGTAATTCCGGCTTGCCCACTAATGTCGCCAGAAGAGCCTGCACATTTTGCAATCTCGTCAACCGCCGCCCTTAGTCCTGCATCATTAATGTCCTCGGCACAAATCACGCCATCGCCATTAAATTCCTGGTGTGCCACCAACTGATCGACATCGTCCATGTCGGCCAAGGAAATTGCGGCCGCATCCGGTTTATCCAGAATTTTCAGAATATGCCGGGCAGAGGCCAGCAACTGTACACCGGCTTCGCTCTCGTCATTAATTTCGGATAATGGCAGCAGATCAGACCCGTCAACCAGCAAGTCGGCATTCTTCAGCATGCTGCCGGTCCAGGCAATTGCCTCCAGCACCTCATTGGGGCGAACATAGGCATCGCCATCACTGTCGATTAAGTCCAGGGTTTTCTCATCAAATTCGATACCGCGCGTCGGACAGCTCAGCGCCGCCCACAGCTTCTGATCCAGATCGCGTAACGCGAGCATGTCGGCACCACTGTTGATCTGCACCTGATCAAATCCGCCTGCCCGAAAAAAATTCCAGATATGTGTATCAGCCATGGTTAAGTCTTGGTCCTAAAAAATTGACGACTGCCCGAATTATATTAGGAATTTCAAAAGACCAAGTTCATCAGTTTTCACCATGTTCCAATGTAAACATGGCACCCTCGTCCTGCCCCAGATAACTAACCAAATAAGGCATCACCTCCTGCAAGGTGGCATATAAGGTCCAGGGGGGATTCAGTACAAACATACCACTGCCATGCATACCAAAACCCTCCTCGCGGGGCCGTTGCACGGTGAGCGCGACATGCAGCCAGCTTTTCACCGGCAACTGTTTGAGTTGCTCCGGCAACTGACCGGCCTCTGCGCGCTGCAACTGCGGATACCACACCGCATAAACTCCGTTGGCAAAACGCTTCAATCCTTCCCGCAAGGACGTAACCACACGCAGATAGTCCTGCTTGTCTTCATAGGGAGGATCAATCAGCACCAGCGCACGCCGTGGCGGCGGCGGCAACAACGCTTTGAGTGCGCCAAAGCCATCTGCCTGCTGCATCAACACCTGCGAGCCATGGCCGCAAAAGTTATCCTGCAAAATATCACTGTCGGTCGGATGTAACTCGAACAATCTCATCCTGTCCTGCTCGCGCAGCAGCTCTTGCGCGACCAGCGGCGAACCCGGGTACAGCTTCATCAGCCCATCCGGATTGATTCGTTTCACCAGCGCCACATAGTCGGCCAGCGGTGCAGGCAAGTCCTCTCTATCCCACAGCCGATCAATGCCGCTCTCGTACTCCGCATTCTGCGTGGCATAACCGCTATCAAGCGCATAACAACCCGCTCCCGCGTGGGTATCGATATACCAGAACGGCTTGTCCTTCTGCGCCAGATAGTGCAGCAATTGAACTTCGATAAAGTGCTTCAGTACATCAGCATGATTGCCCGCATGAAAGGCGTGTCGGTAACTTAGCATGGATAGAATTCATCAGAAATTTTCACCCCGATGCTACCAGTTTTCTCGGACTATTGCGGGCCGGAGTTTGCACTCAGCGTACCAAATGAAAGTTAGCCTGTTGCAACGCTGGCATGCCCGAAGAGATAAGTCTTTGCACAGGGGTGCAGCGTTTTCAGTTCAATGAGAGTCCGCCCAATGAAAATTAAGCTTCTCGGTCGAACATTGGCGTTCGGGACGACTCGCCCAAAGAGTTGGAATGTTACAATTAATGCGGTCAATCAAGCTGCAAAAGCAATTTCAATGGACACGACGAACTGCAACTCGGTAGATGAAGTTATGTGCCATTGCAGCGGCACCAAACGGAAGAATATTCAAAACCTGTTCGAGCAGGGACTTGATATACATGCGATTTCAAGATGGACCGGCGCGCTCTCGGGCTGCGGTGGCTGCGAATGGGATATTGCACAGCTCCTAAAGGATCTGGCCGAATACAATAGCCCAGAATCTCCATCGGATTGACAGCAATAAATTAGCTAGTTCGAAAGTTAAGGCGCTCGACACCGGCATGAAGCAAGACGCTTACTCAACTTTTCAGCTGGTCAAAAAAAGCCAGGCCGACGAATCGACCTGGCTTTTAACTGCAAAACTTCGAATGAAAATTTTGCCCGATTTATTCCCACTCAATCGTGGCCGGTGGTTTTCCGGAAATATCGTACACGACGCGATTGATGCCGCGTACTTCATTGATGATGCGGTTAGAAACACGACCCAGCAAGTCATACGGCAGATGAGCCCAGTGTGCGGTCATGAAGTCCTGCGTCTGCACCGCACGCAAGGCAACGACCCATTCATAGGTTCGTCCATCGCCCATCACGCCCACACTCTTGACCGGCAGGAACACGGTGAATGCCTGCGAAGTCAGCTCATACCATGACTTCCCGCTGGCATCTTTGGTGTTGTGCAGCTCTTCGATGAAGATTGCATCCGCACGGCGCAGCAGTTCGGCATATTCGGCCTTGACCTCGCCCAGAATGCGCACGCCCAGGCCGGGGCCGGGGAATGGATGGCGATAAACCATATCGGGATGCAGCCCCAGCGCCACGCCCAGCTCGCGCACTTCGTCTTTGAACAGTTCGCGCAAGGGCTCCAGCAGCTTCAAGTGCATGGACGCAGGCAAGCCGCCGACATTGTGGTGACTCTTGATGCTGTGCGCCTTCTTGGTCTTCGCACTGGCAGACTCAATAACATCGGGATAAATCGTGCCCTGTGCCAACCACTTGGCCTGCTTGAGCTTGGCGGATTCACGCTGAAATACTTCAACGAACTCGCGGCCTATGATCTTGCGCTTTTGCTCGGGATCGGAAACGCCCGTCAGGTGTTTCATGAATTCTGCGCTGGCATCCACATGAATGATCTTCATGTGCATATTTTTGCCAAAAGTTTCCATCACCTGCTCGCCCTCTTTCAGACGCAGCAGGCCGTTATCGACGAACACACAGGTTAGCTGGTCGCCAATGGCGCGGTGTATCAACGCCGCCGCGACCGAGGAGTCCACGCCGCCGGACAGGCCAAGAATGACTTCTTCATCGCCTACCTGCGCGCGAATTTTTTCCACGGCTTCGGAAATATAGTCCGGCATATTCCAATCATTTTCACAGCCGCATATATCATGCACGAAGCGAGCCAAAATTGCCTTGCCCTGGTGAGTGTGAGTGACTTCCGGATGAAACTGAACCGCATAAAAACTGCGGGCCTCATCTGCCATCGCGGCAAACGGTGTGGCCGCATTGGACGCAATCACGGAAAAACCGGGAGGAATGGCGGTAACCTTATCACCGTGACTCATCCACACATCAAGCAGGCCGTGGCCCTGATCATTGGTCTTGTCCTGTATGCCGTCAAACAATTTGGAATGGCCCTGCGCGCGTATCTCGGCATAACCGAATTCACGCACCGTACCGCTTTCCACCTTGCCACCCAGTTGCGAAGCCATGGTTTGCATGCCGTAGCAGATACCCAGCACAGGCACACCCAGCTCGAACACGATCTGCGGGGCCTTGGGCGTCTCGTCTTCGTACACCGAATTGGGACCTCCGGACAGGATCACGCCGGCAGGATCAAACGCCTTGATATCTTCCGCCGACATATCCCAAGAATGCAGTTCGCAATAAACGTTCGCCTCGCGCACACGCCGCGCAATCAGCTGGGTGTACTGGGAACCGAAATCGAGGATGAGGATTTTTTTATGAGCAGTCATAAGAGGATTCAAAATGTGAGGTACGGGATACAGCCAAGGTGCGGAGCAGGATACGGAGAGTTTACTGAATCCCGTACCCTGCATCCTGCTACCTAGTCAATATGGTAATTCGGCGCTTCCTTGGTGATCTGCACGTCATGGACATGTGACTCGCGGATACCGGCGGATGAGATTTCTACAAACTCGGCCTTCTCATGCATGGTCGCGATGTCGGCACAGCCCAGATAACCCATGCTGGCGCGCAGACCACCCATCAGCTGATGGATCACGGCCAGTACGCTGCCCTTGTACGGCACACGACCTTCGACACCCTCAGGCACCAGCTTGTCCTGATTGGCTTCGCCTTCTTGGAAGTAGCGGTCACTGGAACCCTGCTGCATCGCACCCAGACTGCCCATGCCACGATAAGACTTGTAGGAACGGCCCTGGAACAGTTCGATCTCACCCGGCGCTTCTTCGGTGCCCGCAAACAGACCACCCAGCATCACGCAATTCGCGCCTGCGGCAATCGCCTTGGAGATGTCGCCGGAGAAACGAATGCCGCCGTCGGCAATCAACGGAACGCCGGTTCCCTGCAATGCCTTGGCAACATTCTGAATCGCCGCGATCTGCGGCACACCTACGCCTGCAACGATACGCGTAGTGCAAATAGAACCGGGGCCGATACCGACTTTAACGCCGTCCGCACCGTGATCTAACAGCGCTAGCGCCGCAGCACCCGTCGCGATATTGCCACCCACGACTTCGACCTGCGGAAAATTGTCCTTAACCCAGCGCACACGATCCAACACGCCCTGCGAATGGCCGTGCGCGGTGTCCACCACAATCACGTCCACACCGGCCTCCGCCAGCAACGCAACGCGCTCTTCGGTACCCGCTCCGACGCCGACAGCCGCTCCGACGCGCAAACGCCCCTGGCTATCTTTGGATGCACGCGGGTGCTCGGTGGATTTCAGAATATCCTTCACGGTCATCAGGCCACGCAGTTCAAAGGCGTCGTTGACAACCAGCACCCGCTCGATGCGGTGCTTGTGCATCAGGTTGCGCGCCTCGTCCAGACTGGCATTCTCCATGACCGTAATCAAACGATCACGCGGTGTCATGATGTTCTTGATCGGCTGATCCAGATTATTCTCGAAGCGCAGATCGCGGTTGGTCACAATGCCAACCACCAGCTTACCCTGAACCACCGGCAAACCGGATATTTTATGCTGACTGGTCAGTGCGAGCACATCGCGTACCGTCATCTCCGCGGTGATCGTAATCGGATCCTTGACTACGCCGCTTTCGAAACGTTTGACCTTGGCGACTTCGGCCGCTTGGGCCTTAGACGTCATATTCTTGTGTACGATACCGATGCCACCCTCTTGCGCAAGCGTAATCGCCAAGCGCGACTCGGTCACGGTATCCATTGCAGCAGACAACAGCGGGATGTTCAGCGTGATGTTGCGAGTGAGTTGGCTGCGCAAGGTGACATCGCGCGGCAACACATTGGAATAGGCTGGGACGAGTAGAACGTCGTCAAAGGTCAGTGCTTTTTGAATGATGCGCATATGAAACGGCCCTCGGCAAAGCGAGCATTATACGCATCTCGGGCAAGCCAGCAAATGATCAGCCCATGAATACCGATTAAAGCGCGCCCTCATCGGTTTCGCCGGTGCGAATGCGAATGACCTGCTCCACCGTCGAAACAAAAATCTTGCCATCACCGATTTTGCCGGTGTGGGCCGCCTTGACGATAGCCTCAACCGCCGTGTCTAGCAGGGAGCTGGCGACAACGACCTCAACCTTGATCTTGGGCAGGAAATCCACCACGTATTCCGCACCGCGATACAACTCGGTATGCCCCTTCTGACGACCAAAGCCCTTGACCTCTGTCACCGTCAGTCCGCTCACGCCCAGTTCGGACAGCGCCTCGCGCACTTCATCCAACTTGAACGGCTTGATAATCGCTTCGATTTTCTTCATGGGGAGTTCCTCTGTTCAATAATTAAGCTGAATATGCAGATCTGACTGCGGCATTGTATCAAGGCTTTGCGTCCGAAGGATGGATCACTCTAATTCGCAGTAGATCACGCTTAGAATTTCCAACTCCGTTACACCGACTGGCGTACGCAGGGACGCCACCTCACCCTCGCGCAGCTTGATCAGCGCGCGCGCCAGCGGCGACACCCAACTGATACGGCCATTACCGACATCGGCCTCATCCACACCGACGATGCTGTAAACATTCTCGCCCCCCTCCTCATCGCATACGGTAACCGTCGCGCCGAAGAACACCTGATCACATACGCCGCGAATGGCAGGATCAACCACCTCGGCCATATCCAGCCGCTTGCGCAAAAAACGCACCCGCCGATCAATCTCCCGCAGCCGCTTCTTGCCATAGATATAATCGCCATTTTCCGAACGGTCGCCATTGGACGCCGCCCAGGTAATCGTCTTCACCAGCGCCGGACGCTCAACCTTCCACAGATGATCGAGCTCATCCCGCAATTTGCGATAACCGCCCGGTGTGAGGTAATTCTTGGTGCCCACAGGCAACGGACTGGCCGCTTCCAGTTCATCATCCTCGTCACCATCAGATTCTTTAGTAAATGCCTTGCTCATGGCACAGATTCTACAGGAGGCAAGAGCTAGTGTAGTGCTTTGCAGTTAATTGAATTTATCCCGTCAAACAGCGGTATTGTAGGTCGGGTTTTAACCCGACTGTCGAGCTAAAGCCCGATCTACAGGGGGGCGGATATAAGTTCCCAAAGGAACGACGTACTACGCTAGCGAGTCTCGACAGTAAATGTTTCCACCCCTCAGTCACCAGCCAGCCCCTGCCGTGGGCCACAGGCGTACCGTGCGGGAGGTTTCGGGGACGCGGCAGGCCTTTTCCCATGCTCGGAGAGCTATCAGAAGCGAAATTACTTTCGCCCCGTCACTCGACGGCATACCACCACACCAATATCTGGGGGTAAGCAGCATGATGCCGTGCGTATCGCTCATCCACCATCGGGCCACGAAGGTGAAGTAGTGCTCTATGGCCCGCAATCCGGAAGCCAGCAAAATCGTACTCGCGAGCATGGCACCGACCGCAACACTAAGGGCTCCCAACAGGATCAATCGCAAATATTCATGCAGCGAATAAATTTGAAATTCGGATTTCTATTTACCCGTAAGCAGCCATGCTCCCAATAGTGCCTGCAGCACATCAACCGCAGAGACAAGAACCCCTTCAGTCAGGGTGGCTCCCTCGATCACATGAGCCAGAACTGCACCTATGAGCAAGCCGCCCACATACCGCCCCCCCCTATCAGCAGCACCGCTAACGCAAACCCGCTCGCAGACTCAAAGTACCCGACAATGTCATCACCTTCGAAATACTTCTCGCCCACGTAATGCAGCAACAGGTAGCACAAAGCAACACCAAGCTGCTTCAGCAAATATGGCGCTCTATGCAGGTGATCGGGACGAGTCGGGAACATCCGGTTTTATTTTCATGAAATTAGACAGCGCCTGACGGCAACAAAAGCGTGCGTTCTGCGCGGGCACAAGTTTAGCCAATACTCTCGGAACGCTCATAGTCAATTCGCGGGCGGTTATGAATTTGATGGATGCCGTCACAAGTCGCTCAACTCGGAAAGGGAGGCTATTTCCCTTCCTCTCCAAATATCCTCACGCCATCGGGAACGTGCAGCGTAGACGTCGGGAAGGCAACTTCTGCGCCATGTGCGACGACAATATCCATCACCTTGAGCAGTACGTCCTGTTTTACCTCGTGAAAGTGTATCCAGTTGGTGGTGCGGGTGAAGGTGTAGATGAAGAAGTCCATGGATGAAGCGGCGAACTTGTCGAAATTGACGATCAGGGTCTGGCTCTGGTCAATTTCATCGTGCGCCAACAACATCTTTTTCACATCATCCACGATAGCTCGCACCTTGGCTGCATCGTCGTAACGTACGCCTATAGTTTCGTAGATGCGGCGATGCGTCATGCGCGAGGGGTTTTCCACCGCGATAGTAGTGAAGGTTGAATTCGGCAGGTACAACGGGCGCTTGTCGAAGGTGCGAATACGCGTCAGACGCCAGCCTATCTCTTCAACCGTGCCTTCGATCTGTCTGTCCGGCGAACGAACCCAGTCGCCCACGGCAAAAGGACGATCAAGATGAATCATCAGGCCGCCAAAAAAGTTGGCCAGCATATCTTTCGCGGCGAAGCCGATGGCGATACCGCCCACGCCACCGAAAGCCAGCACTCCGGAAATACTGAAACCAAGCGTCTCCAGTGCAACCAGCGTGGCTGAGATGATGACGGCGATACGCACCAGTTTTGTCAGCGCCTCGATCGAGGCCCGCTCCGGCGGCTCGCGGTGGCTGGTCATATTCAGTTCTGCACGCTTGATAAAGCGCACTATGAACCAGGCGATACAGTAGATCACCGCGACGTTGCGCATCGGTTTAAACAGCTCGAAGATCGCCGCGTGGGTATCCCGATTGATGAGCTCGGCGGCAAAAGCAATGCCAACGACCCAGATCAGCACCGTGGCCGGCCGACGAATCGCATCCACCAGCGAGTCGTCCCATGGGTTCTCTGTGAGCTCAAGTTTCTTGTGCAGATGATTGGTCACTTTTCTGAGTGAAAAATCGAACAGCAGCGTCAACAAAACAACCGAGAAGACCTGCAGGGTCAATCCCCCGTTACCGTCAAACGAAGTTATCCATTGCAAAATTTGTTCCAGCGACATCAGCTGCTATTCCTTGCTTGTTTAAACGTGCACGAACTTTAACACGGCCTCTGCGCCCGCGGTCAAGTCGGCTTAAACTCATCCAGTACAGATTAATTACGATAGCCAACAGCCCAAGGTGAGCTATTTGTTGTAGTAAAATCCGACATAAGATGGTGGAGGAGCCGCCCCGCCAGCTTGAGTAAACGGATACACAGGAGAAAAATTTTGTTGGAAGGAATCGTTTTCGCCGCTGGCACACTAGGATTGGCCCTAGTTTCTCATGCCTCCCTGCGCAATCCGAAATCACATGGATTTTATCGATTTATTGCTTGGGAATGCATGCTTGCTGTGTTCGTGCTCGACCTGCGTTACTGGTATGCAGACATGTATGCTCCCCACCAGATCATCGCCGGTGTGCTGTTCTTCATCTCGCTTCTGCTAGTCCTCTTCGGCATGATGTTGTTGCAGAAACTCGGCAAACCCAGCTCCAACCGAGACGATACGCCCATGCTCGGATTCGAGAAGACGACCACTCTGGTTACTACAGGTATATTCCGTTACATAAGACATCCCATGTATGCCTCGCTAATACTGTTGTGCTGGGGACTGTTCTTCAAGATGCCTACGCTAACAGGCGGCATGCTGGCCGCTACCGCCAGCATATTCCTGCTCATCACCGCGCGTGTGGAGGAAATGGAATGCACCCGCTACTTCGGCCCGGCCTATCAGGAATACAAGAAGAACAGCAATATGTTCGTTCCGTTTATCTGGTAACTGAACGGCCCGGCTTATTGTCGTCGGACTATCTGTCGGTTTTTTTCTTCATATCGAATCCGGCATAGTGCAAGTGTTCCTCGCCACCCGTGCGCTCCAGCCGTAACGTTTCTCCCGTGCCACTGCCTACTCCCGCTATGACCAACTCATTCTGCGCAACCGGCAGAAACGCCGTGCGAAAAAGGAAATCCGGCTTCTCAACGAAAGTAAATTCTCCTATCAGCATGTTGCCCTCGCGCATCAGCCGGATATTTTCCGGCAGCGGGCCGTCGTGCTTGTTGACGATATCGTATTCGCCGACGTAATCATTGAGATAGTCCGGGAATGTCATCGGCTTCAGCTTCTCAC
>JBBQXA010000072.1:0-12830 GCA_038210095.1 Burkholderiales bacterium | reverse complement strand
GTGATGTATTCCATATCCATCACCGGCTCGGCAAAACCGTTGCTCATCAGCATATCGCCGACATCGTGCATGTCGGCGAAGCGGTTCAAGTGATTGTGATTATCCACACCATTGAACGCCTGCCTTAATTCCTTCAGCGTGTCCGGTCCGAAGGTGGAAAACATCAGCAATCCATCCACCTTGAGTACGCGATGCAACTCAACAAAAGTCGCGGGCAGATCGTTGCACCATTGAACGGCCAGATTGGACCAAACCATATCGACGCTAGCTGCCGCCAGCGGCAAAGCCTCGACATCAGCGCACACATAGCTCTGCTTCGCTCCGCCGAACAGTTTCCGCCACCAGCTCGAACGTCCGCGCGCATTGCCCAGCATGCCGATGGCAATATCCAGCGCAACCAGTTGCGCCGCAGGGTAGCGCTCGGACAACTGACGCGTGCCCCAGCCTGTGCCGCTGCCCACATCGAGGATTCGTGCCGGTTGCATTTTCACGTAGTCCAGTCGCTCCAGCATGCGTCCGCATACTTCGCGCTGCATTACGGCGGCGGCATCGTAGTCCGCCGCCGCGCGACTGAAGGCACGGCGCACCTGTTTCTTGTCGATTTCAAATTCGTTCATGGGCCAACTCGTTCATACAAAAAGCGCTTCACACATTCGACAAATTCATCGGGATGAGACAGAAATGGCGCGTGAGCCGCGCCTGCCAACGTCACCAGTTGCGCATGCGGCAACTGATCGGCCAAATACTGCGAGGCTTGCAGCGGAGTGAGCGTATCACGTTCTCCGGCAATCACCAGAGCAGGTTGCGTGATGCCAGACAGCGCCTGACGCAAATCGCAATCCCGCAGGATTTCCAGTCCGGTTTGCAACGCCTCCAGTCCCGGCTCGCCGCGACTGAACAATGCCGCGCGCAACTCGGTCAACAATTCGCGTTCACGCTCGCTACCGCGCAACTGCAAGGCCAGAAAACGGCGCAGGGTCAGCGCGTAATTCTGTTGCAATGCGACGGCAAATTCCGCCAGTGTTTCAGCTTGCATCGCGCAATCCCAACTGGGGCGGCGGACAAAACACGGTGTCGTCGCAACCAGCGCCAGACGCCGCACCTGCTGCGGAAACCGCTGTGCCCAGCGCATTGCGATCTGCCCCCCCAACGACCAGCCGCATACCGTCACAGGCTCGTCGAATTGCGCCGCCAATTCGTCCACGATGACATCCAAAGCTATCGCCACTTCCCGCTTTTCACTTCCCACACCATACCCATGTCCCGGCAAGTCCACCGCGATCACGCGAAAGTCTTGCGCCAGTCGTGCGGCGGCCGCGCCCCACATGCCACCATGCATGCCCCAGCCGTGGATCAGCAGCAGCGGCTCACCGCTGCCTGAAATTTCAACGTGCAAGCTCATGCAATGCCTCGATCACTCGTGCCACGTCCTCTTCACTGTGCGCAGCCGACAGGGTGACGCGCAGCCGTGCCGTCCCCTGCGGCACAGTGGGCGGACGGATTGCCGCAACCCAGATGCCGCGTTCACGCAACCCCGCACTGAGCGCCAGCGCCCGCTGGTTATCACCGATCACCAGCGGCTGAATCGCGGTACTTGAAGACATCAGCTGCCAAGGTAGGCCTGACAGGCCAATGCGCAATTGTGCGATCAGCCTATTCAGGTGCTCTCGCAGCTCAGTGCCCTGCTCAATCAGGTTCAGACTTTCCAGCAACGCAACAGACAGCGCAGGCGGCGTGGCCGTGGTATAGACATAGCTGCGCGCGTGATTGATCAACGAGTCGATCACCACCTGCTCTGCCGCGACAAATGCGCCGAACACACCCGCCGCCTTGCCCAGTGTCGCCATGTAGATGATGCGTTGCGAGTTAATGCCGCAATGTGAAAGTGACCCGCGCCCCCGCTCACCCAAGACGCCGAAACCATGCGCGTCATCAACCAACAGCAAGGCATCGTGCTGTTCACATAGGGCCAGCAACTCGGGCAACCGCGCAATATCGCCATCCATACTGAATACGGCATCGGTAATGACCAGCTTGCGCCCTACTTTGGTCTGTTCCAGAAAGTTTGCCAGTTGCGCTATGTCGTTATGGCGATAGCGCTTCACCCCGGCACGCGACAGCAACATCGCATCATTCAACGAGGCGTGATTGAGCTTGTCGGAAAATACGGTATCGCCTTTGCCAACCAACGCCTGCACCACACCCAGATTCGCCATGTAGCCGGTGGAGAACAGCAGTGCGGCAGGTTTTTCTGTGAAGGTGGCAAGCCGCTGTTCGAGTTCGTGGTGCGGCTCAAAATGCCCGCTTACCAGATGCGCGGCCCCTGCACCCGCGCCCCATTGCTGCGCGCCCTGTTGCAACGCAGTGATTAACTTGGGGTGATTGGCCAAGCCGAGGTAGTCGTTGCTGGAAAACGCAAGATACGGCTTGCCGTCAACAACAATGTGCGGCGACTGCGGACTGCTCAATGTGCGCCGGCTCCGCAGCAATCCTTGTGCGGCACGCACATCGAGTTCGGCATTTAACTGGCTAAAAGGCAAAATCCATTCCCATCCGCAAATTACACAGATTAACGCCGAGTAAATATCGGCTTATCTGCCAAGATCAGCCCTCCAAATGGGTGGGCACGAGTTTCACTTTTGGTATTTTTTAATCAATTCAATCGGCGTAATCTGCTGATTAAACTTCTTTTTTCAGGCTCAATGTTTGTCGGAAAAAGGATACATACCCAGCTTGTCCAGTAACGCACGGTCACGGGCCACGTCGGGATTGCCCGTAGTCAACAACTGGTCTCCGTAGAAAATCGAATTCGCCCCCGCGAGGAAGCACAGCGCCTGAATGGCATCCGACATCTGCTGGCGTCCGGCGGACAGGCGCACGCGCGCCGTCGGCATAGTGATGCGTGCGACCGCGATAGTACGCACGAAGTCCAGCGGATCAAGGTCTTCCTGCTCTGCCAGCGGCGTACCTTCGACTTTAACCAGGTTGTTGATCGGCACACTCTCCGGGTACGGGTTCATGTTCGCCAGTTGCGCGACCAGACCGGCGCGCTGCGTCAGATCCTCACCCATGCCAACAATGCCACCGCTGCACACATGCATGCCAGCACTGCGCACGCGCTCCAGCGTATCCAGCCTGTCCTGATAATCGCGTGTACTGATGACGTCGCCATAAAATTCAGGCGAGGTGTCGAGATTGTGGTTGTAGTAATCGAGCCCGGCCACGCGCAGTTGCTCGGTCTGCTCATCATTGAGCATGCCCAGCGTAGCGCAGGTTTCCATACCCAATGCGCGTACCGATTTGACCATATCCACCACGGCCGCCATGTCCTCCTTCGAGGGCTCCCGCCAGGCGGCTCCCATGCAGAACCTATCCGCACCGGCATCCTGCGCGGCCTTGGCGGCCTTGACTACCTCTGCCACATCCAGCATCTTGCGATCCTCGACCCCGGCATCATGGAATGCCGATTGCGGACAGTAGCCGCAGTCCTCGGAACAGCCGCCGGTCTTGATCGACAGCAACGTGGAAAGCTGTACCGCATTCGGATCGAAGTGTTCGCGGTGAACTTGTTGCGCACGATACATCAAGTCAGAGAAAGGCAGCTTGAGCAAAGACTCGACTTCCGCAACACTCCAGCGTTGCGGTGCCGTGCTCGGTTTAACGGGACGGATAAATTCTATGGTTTGAGTAGTCATGAAGGTTGAGCTGAAATTGATAAACGGTGACTTGGACTGCGCACTGGAGTACTGCGCGCTGTATGATTTATACCAGCGACGCATCATCCTGAAAGGACGATAACTTGTCAATTTTTAGCGCACTACACTTGAACATCCGCTCTATCTTTGAGCAGATTTTACCTGCTCAGCCCTGCATGCTATGTGAACGCATGAGCCACGATGGCTTGTGGTGTGCCGCCTGCGACCGATCACTTCCCTATCTTGACACTGCCTGCTGCCCGAACTGTGCCCTGCCGACTTTTGCGGGCCAACTGTGCGGACATTGCCTCGCACACCCGCCAACCTTCAACCACGCAGTTGCGGCATTCGCCTACGACTTTCCACTGGATAGATTGATACAAGCGATGAAGTACCGCGAACAACTGGTACTGGCCCATGCATTCGCCGCCAAGTTAGTGCGACGAATAGAGGACATGCCCGATTATGTAATTGCCATGCCGCTGCATCCAAACAAACTGCGTGCGCGCGGTTTCAACCAGTCGCAATTGCTTGCCGCTGCTATAGCCCGTGAGTTGCGACTCGAATTGCTGACCAATGTCTGCCAGCGCACCCGCGACACTGCGTCGCAATCAACCCTGCCATGGAAGGAACGCAAAAAAAATGTACGCGGCGCATTTAGCTGCAACATAGATTTAGGCGGGAAACATGTCGCACTGGTAGACGACGTACTGACCACTGGTGCCAGCCTGAACGCTCTCGCCCAAGCCGTAATAAAGCGCGGAGCTAGCGAAGTCTCGGTCTGGGTGGTGGCGAGAACGGTTAGGAAATAGGAGCGGGGATTGAGGAGAAAAAACAGAGCGCCGCCCACTTACCACTGCCCTACAGCCCTTTGATCCGCTGCTGCACGTACGCCTGCAACTCCGGGCTCAGGGTTTTAGCGTCCAACGCTCGCTGATACACTTTCTTCGCCTCGTCTTTGCGCTGCAACGCTTGCAGGGAAATCCCGCATCCCATCAGCCAGGTGCTGTGGTTTGGCTTGAGCTGCAATGCGGTCTGATAGTGGGCTACCGCTTCTTCATGGCGACCAACGCGCTGTAGCAATGCGGCATAAAACGCCCCATAGTCGGCATTCGCATCGGCATATGGCAACGAGCTTTCCAATGTCACCAGCGCCTCTCCCACCACACCGCGCTCCACCTGCAAGCGCGCCAACGTCATGGCAAAACCAATATGCTCCGGCTTTTGCTTCAGTCTGTCCTGCAATAGCTGCTCTGCTTCGGCACCGCGCTTCTGCTCCAGCAACAGTACCGCAAGCGCCTGTCGCGCCATATCATGATTGACATCAAGGTGTAGCGCTGCCTGGTAGTTTGAAATCGCCTCCAGCTGACGCCCTTGTTGCATCAATGCGACCCCTTTGCGAAATTCGGCATCGGCCTGTTGCGCCTGACTAACTTGCTTCATCGGCGGTCGCCCCCCAATGACAACGCTCTGCGCTGCCTCTGCGGACGGCTTGGGCTTGGTAACTTGCGCAACTGGCTCCTTGGTTGCTTCTTTGACGGTCGCAGCCCCAACTGGCTTCGTTGCTCGCACCATTTTGCGCGGCTCTTCCGGTGCGCTGACCTGCAGACTTAACTCGAAACTCGGCGGCAAGGCGGCATCAAGCGATTGCGGTTCCGCGGCTACAACACCGGATACCGGCTCAGTTGCTGGAATTCCAGACTGGTTAGCCACCTCAGTCATGTCTGCCAAAACCGGAGTAACTATCGACCCGGATACCACCCGTGTATCCGGCTGGGCATTCTGGCTATTCGGACTGGCTGCATGCAACTGACTAGCCAGTCTCACGCCCGCCACCGCCAACAAGAACACACCCGCCAGCATCAGTACCAGAGGGATAGCACGGCGAGTGGACTGAGGTACGACTCGCACCATATTTTGTTTAAGCACGGCATGCGCGCCGCGGCGTTCAAGTTGATCCAGAACCTGATTGATAAGACTCATCGAAGCAACATCCACGTTACTCCAAGCGCGATCGTGGTCCCGGCAACAACTAGCGCAGAAGCCCAGGGCAGCCAATCCCGACGCGCCTCCGGGGTATCGGCCGCCGCACTGCGAATATGCCGCGCCAGCACATGCTGACGGCCTTCGCCATAGGTCAGCATCAAAGCTTTATGCGCCAGAATATTTACCAGTCTGGGCGTGCCATGAGTCACCCGATACAGCGCGGCTACGGCGGCTTTTCCAAACAGCGTTTCTCCGTCATATTTTGCCACCCTCAGACGGTGGCGCAGATAGCGGTCGATTTCATCTCGCCCCAGACCGCGCAACTCATACTGAAAACTGATGCGCTGGCGCAATTGACGCACAGAGTGATGCGCCAAACGCTCATTCAGTTCAGGTTGACCGAACAGCACCACTTGCAGCAATTTGCGTTTCTCCGTCTCCAGATTGGTCAGCAGACGCAAAACTTCCAGGCTTTCGAGCGGCATGGCCTGTACTTCATCCAGACACACCACGGCGCGCTGCCCCTTGCGGGCAAAATCCAGCAAGGCATGTGTCAACCCCCGCAGCAACAAATGCTGATCGACATCCTTCTCCATCGGCACGCGAAACTCATCGGCCAACGCGAGTAACAGGCTGCGCGGTTCGAGATAAGGATTGGGAATATAGGCGGTAACAAAACGCGCGTTGCTTGCCACTGGCGTACTGTGATCCTGAGTGCCAATCGCGTTGGTGGGGCGTCGTTCCTGATTCAGTGCCGCGAGAAATTTGCGGCACAGCAAGGTCTTGCCGTTGCCCACCTCACCGGTGATCTTGATGAACCCCTCGCCATTGCGTGCGGCCACCAACAGGGTATTGAGTGCTTCCTGATAACTGGTGCAGGTAAAAAAGAAACTGGTGTCAGGCGTCAGGTTGAACGGCAGCTCGCGCAAGCCAAAATGCTCTAGATACATGTCAAGGCCTGCCGCCCTGCCTGCTCATGCTATTAAAGTGGTCCCGACTGCGCGTAATGTCCTGCGACCAATCCTTGTCGTCATCAACCACTGTCGGCTTCAGCAAAATCACCAACTCGCGTTTCTCGCTACGCTTGTTGGTCTGCCCGAACACGGCTTTGGGCAGGCCCGGCAAGCCGGACTGATCGTCGAATGTTGCCTGACGCATCAGACCGCCGATGGCCACAATCTGACCATCACGGGCGCGCACGATGCTGTCGGTCTCGGAAATGGAACTGGAGGCCAGCGGCAAATTCAGCGTGCCACCGATCCCGCCCACATTCACCGTCTTGTTAACCGTGGTCACCAGGCTGACCGAAGGATGAACATGCAGAATAATCTCGTTGTTCTGATCTATGCGCGGCGTCACATCCAGCGCGATACCGGAAAAGAACGGTTGCAGCGTGACACTCGGGGTGGAGGTAGTGGCTGTGCCTGTCGTGGTGGTATTGGTGACATTAGTGACGAAGAATTCGTCGGTTCCCACCTTGAGTACGGCCTTCTGACCATTCAGTGTCGCAATGCGCGGACTGGAAAGCACGTGCACATTACCTTGCGACTCCAGGAAATTCAGCAGGGCGGCAAAATTACTGGTCTGAAAGGCGAGCCCAAACAACGATCCGGCAGGGTTTGCCGCCGTGCCTGTCAGAGTCAGATCAGTCCCGGGGATGGCGCTCAACGCGCCGTTGTCCAGCACCCCGTTCGGCGCGAGCGACGAGCCAGCAGACAATTGGCCCAAGGAAGTACGGCTATTCGCCCCGACCTTGAACGCGCCCCAATTCACACCGCTCTGGAAAGCATCATTCAACTGCACTTCGATGATCTTCGCCTCAAGTATCACCTGGCGCTCGATGGAGACCTGCGATGCCTTGAGGTAGGCAGTCACATTCTTCAACTCATCCGGCATCGCGCGCACCACGATCACGCCGGACATCGGACTAACCACCACGCTGCGTCCGTCGACACTACCGACGATGGCGTGTAGCGATTGGCTGAGTTCAGTCCAGAAATCGGCACTACTGGTCGTGCTCACCCTGCTGCTATTCTGACCTTGCCCAGCTTGACCGGAAGTAGTGGTCGTACCAGCAACACCTGGCGTTGCTGCAACGGGACTATCCGACACCGAGCCGGAAGTCACGCGCAGTGACGACGTGCCTTCGCGCAAGCCAGTCAGGTAGTTCACCTGAAAGATACGCGTTTGCATGGTCAGGGGTTGGATATAGATGCGCGCGCCATCCACCTTGTAGTCATAGCCATACATCTGGCGAATGGCTTCAAGCGCATCGAATACGGTAACGTCTTTGAGGTTTAACGAAATGTTGCCGCTGACTTCGGGGTGCAGCAGCATGCTGTAACGCGTGCCCGACACGATGGCCATGAATACCTGCTGTGCGGGAGTGGAATTGACGACTAGATCAAAATGAGGCTCAAGCGATTGAGTTCCCATCACCGGCATCTCGACCGCCAGTGGTGGCAGCAGGGCATTGCTGACTTCATCAGACTTGCTCGGCTGAGCACTGGCCTGAATTGATTCATTCATCTCGCGCCGAATGGAATCTGCCGCGTCATTTCGACCATTCGGTGTCGCGCAACCCGCCAGCAATAATGCGCAGAACACTCCTATCGAAACTCTCATTTACGCTCCCTATTGTACGGACGGCATGGCCCGTTTTGCGAGCCGGCTTCCACACTTCGAAGCGTTACGGCCCAGCTTTTTCTTTCACCCCAGACCGCCACTCACCTTTCAGTCCGGGCCGGTCATTGATATTCGTCATCGACACACCGGGAAACAGAGTCATTACCCGTCTCTCATGCGCGCCTTGCAAAATTACACGCGTATCACTCACTTCAATCAGCCTAACATCGCCATATTTCTCCCCCAATTCGATGGTTTGCCCGTCGATAATTGCGGCACTCCGTTTTTTGGAGATGATGACAGACTGCAAACCGGCAGATTTTTCTGGCTCAATCTGAGCCGCATCCGAAGATGACAGCAACGGGGGACGGGTTGGATCCGGCAACTCCTCAGCAGACACGGGAGATATTGGCAGCGCCACAATCGCACCGATCAGCATAGTCCCCAGAAACCCAGATAGGTTCCTGCCCCGAGGAAACATGACAACTGTTAGATAGCGAGCCACGTCTGCTCCAAACTCAAGGTGTAAACGGTCAACTTGAGTACCGCGTCGGGATACTTCTCCACACTCAGACTCGCCTCACCCCAGAACATACGAGCCGGCATATTTTCCAGCGCAGCCGTGTAACGCAATAAATCAATGTAACTGCCACGCACGGAAATCTGCACGCCATGCTTGAATAACTGCCGCGCCCCACCATTGGCCGAAACTGGCATAACCGCCCCGTCTACCGATGGTTTTGCATTCAAAGGAGCTACCGGCAGCGTCTTGAGCTCAACCAGTTGCACCCGCTCATTTTGGCTCAACACCCGACCAAGCAGCTCGGCCATCATGGAAGGAGCAGTCAAACGCGCACCCTGTTCATCAAGATGCTCAGACTGCCCCTGCAATTGTTGTTTAAGCTCCTCAAAATGCTGGCGCAAAGGCGAGTTCTCATCGTCGTTCCTAGCCTGCAACAAGTGTTGCCTCTGCGCCTGCTGCTCTTTTATATACTCCTGCTTCTGCACGACCTGAGCAGACAATACTTTCTGTTTTTCCCACAACGGTGCCAGCAGCAACTCGTTAACCGAGGCGATCAGCATGAATGCAGTGGCGGCAAAGATGATGCCGCGCTCGCGCATTGACAAGGCATCCACCCGGTCGCTGACAATGATCCAGTAACGCATCATGGCCTGACCGCCAGTCCGGTAGAGTGCAACACGAACTCAACATAATGTGATGAAGTACCTGTTTTGACCTGATTCATTTGCAGGGCCGAGAAAGTCTTGCCCTGCATTACGCGCTCACGACGCAAGCGCTTGATGTACTCCGGCAATAATTCCGGATTTACGACTCCCCCACTCATGCTGACCTGCTCCCCGTCCGCACTAACATTGAATCCCGTCAACCACAAACCCTGAACGACCTGCCTTGAAAAAGCGCGCATATATTCGGAATAACCCACTGTATTTCCCAGTGCCCCCGAACTCAGCTCATCAACCAGTTCGGCCTGTTCGATCACCTGCTGCTCTAGTCGCTGCACCTCGCTCCGCATAAGCTGGTCCGAACGTTGCGGGGAAAAATCTTCACTGAAGCGCGCCAGGCTCAACTGATCCGCCTTCACTCGTGCTTCACCTTCGACGACTTGCATACCCAGTTGCTCGACCTGATAGAACGCATAACCATACATACCCAGCGCACCCAGCAGAATCAAGCCCAAACCGAGCAACATTCGAGACAGGGGAAAGTGCTGGTGACGCTGCACGAAGCCCTGATTGAACAAATTGATCTGCTGACTCATCCCGCCACCTCCTGACGCAAAGCCGCGCCCAGCGTCGGCAGGACATGCGCTACAAATTCACTTTCACCCAGCGTAGGAACCGCACTGATATCCATCACCTGCGAAAGGTCGATTTTTTCGATTCCCGCATCACTGATCGAATTCAGAAACTCAAGCAGTCCGGTATCGTCGGGAACACAAAGTAGCACCCGACTAATTGGCACATAGTTAAAATGGCGGTCAAAATAATCCAGCGAACGCTGCAATTCCAATTCGACCCGGTCGCGATATTGATCGCGAAAATTTTCATTGGCATCGCGCAACTGTCCGATGCTGATATCGATACGCCGCGACAGATACAACTCTCCACCCGAGGTGAACGTCAGCAAACCACCGCGCTCGTCGAATGCCAACAGCGCCAGTGCCCGCCCCTCTTGCTCAAACAGCCCGGCAACATTACGTTGCGCCATTTCCTGAATATCAATCACATCCAGCGCCAGTCCGGCCTGATGAAATGTTTCAATACGATGCTTAACGATCTCATTGGCCGCACTTACTGCGTACATCGATTGCGGCCTACCCGCCCCACCGGACATGGACGACGGAATATGAAAAACATCAACAGTTGCATCGTCGATCGAGTACTCCAGATTGTCCTTTATTTTCCAACGGATAGCCGTTTTAAGTTCCTCTTCAGGCACTCCCGGCGCTTCCACCAGCGACAACTGATACTCATCCGGGGACAACAGCGCACTGCAATAGGCATCATCAAGTTTGGCACTGCGGCGCACCTTTTCGAGAGCCGCAGCTGTCACGCTTCCAACTTCATGATATTCACAACGCAACACTTCGGGCATCCCGCCAACGAGCCTGACCCTCGCCAGATAAATACCATGTTTGCCAAAGCCGACAGCCAGGCGGCAAGCCCCCCGGCTTTTTGACTTAAACAACTTGGAGATAAGTGGAATTCCCATAATTGACGCGAACTTAATGCAACAACCTATTGTTGTCAATAGATTTTTAAATGCCTAATAGAGGCACGAAAGCGCCCCGAAGTACTATTCCGCAGGATCCAGCACCATTAAAGAGCCCTGACGTCCTGAAACCGAACCTCATGAACGCTCGTATTCCATGCAAACTTGGCTATTTTGTCGCAGTTTAACCAGCACAACGCAGCATTAGTTCCGACACAAGGACTGATCTGAAACGCAGGTCAGTCTTTTTAGTTCCGACACAACCTGCTGCGCAGGTAAGTCTCTACTGGAACTACTAAAACGGCTATGCCGTTTTAGTAGTTTTGACTGACGTCGAAATTATTGACTTGCAACGCAGGTCAATAATTTTGGCTACCGCCGAAACTATTGATGCACTAAACACTACACTAGTTTTGACTGGCGTCGAAATTATTGACTTGCAACGCAGGTCAATAATTTTGGCTACCGCCGAAACTATTGATGCACAAAGCGCATCAATAGTTTTCCCGCAGGTAGATGAACTCGTTGCCGCCTTTGTAGATACCGAAGGTGGCGCGCGCCGTGTTGCTGGGCAAATAAGCGGGAGCATTCAACGTCAAATCTACACTGCCCGGTATACCCGGCTTATTCAATTGAAAAGTGCGCACACCGCCAATAACCTGACTAACACTTGGCGCAACAACGCTCACTCCGCCCGCCAATCCCGTCACAACATTCGCGACCAGATCTCCACCCGCCGCGATCAGATTACTATTGAACGAAGTGAGATTGTCGGTCGCACTCAACACCCAGCTCGATCCGCTGTAATACTGCACCGTCGCAGTCAACGGCAATGGCAACAATTCAGAGCCGTGCGCATTGGAAATCCTGATACGCCCATTCACCACCTTGATGCCGTCTTCGACCGAAGTTGCCGGAACCGTGCGCAACGAGGTGACGTTATCCGTATCGACTGCCCGCAGATAGATATTGATCGGAGCACTCAAGGAAGTCGCCAGCGTGTAAGTGGGCGTCGCCGTGGTCGCCACGCCCGCGCTAAACGATGCCGCCGCAACAGTGTTGTTTGCCAGTGCGCCACCGCCCGGATTCTGGGTTGTTGTACTGCCCAGCGCATTCCATGCAGCAAGGGTTGTCGCCTTGGCAAAACCCAGCGTCCCATCGTAGTTCGCCGTCGTGCCTCCCGCCGGATTCCGCGCGAATATCTGCACGCTGAACGGCTGGGCCGAATACACGAGTCCGTTATACGAAGTTGGACAGGTCATGCTGGCAGGGCAAGGTATCGGGGATGAGACCGTCGCCACCACCGCGCTATCAAAATGATCGGGGATGAACCGACCAACCGTCGCACTCGTACCCGTCGCCGTCAGTCCGGAGCCAAGATAACTGCCGCCAGTCAGCATCGCACTCAACGCAATATTGCCCACTTCGCCCCAGGTCAAATTGCTAGCAGTGGCAATGCCATTGGTGAATGTCGCGCCGGCAAGCAGGCCATTTCCCAATGCCGGATTGACTCCGCTGGCAGGCGAAACAAGCGTCGAGGTCAATGTCACGCCTTGGGGTGCGGCTTCCTTGCCGAAATTAGGCGTTGTTGTTGGCGTTGCCAAACCGTTATAAGCCGTTACAGTTGCCGCAAAATTATTGCCTGCCTTGATCGGCCCGGCTGTCACAGCAGAAATACCGAAATGATGCGGCGCAACCACATAGGCATTGCTGTTGCCATTGAGCACGACTGCCGTTCCATTGGGCGGAGTGATGGTCTTGTTGGCATTCAACGTGATCTGACCCACATC
>JBBQXA010000071.1:0-12905 GCA_038210095.1 Burkholderiales bacterium | reverse complement strand
CGATCATCTTGTTCAGTACGTTCCGGTTCTGCTGTTTGGCGTTCGCGTGGTCCGACTGTATTTGCAACATCGTCTGGTTTCCGTTGATGATCGTTGACCGAAGCTGCTGCAATTGATTGACCTGCATGCCCGCAACCTGATTCCCGGCCTGCAATGCCTGCATCCGCCCCGACGCGGACTGGCTGGCGCTCTCGATGTCTTGCAGAGCGGTCTGCTCAGATGGCATGCCGGCGGCCTGAATCCCGTAACCTTTTAAGGTGGCGGCGATCTGCGAATTCGAGTCCGCAGTCCAGCCTTGCAACTGGTGTTCGTAATTCGGCAGCAACTGACTGGTATCGCCATATTTTTGCTGCATCAAAGCCGCAACGTTCGAGGATGCGTAGCTGATCCCTTGCGCCTGCCCGATAATGCTCACCAGATTCTGCAAATTAGACGAGATATTCGGCCATGCCTGAACAGAAACGCCCTGGAGGTTGAGCGCTTGGTTCTGCAGCGTTTGCAGGTTGTTTTTGACCATCAAAACCTGCTGAATCAGTTGAGTGAGGGACGTGATCTCCTGAACAATTTGTTCTGCGAAGGTTGCGGTATCGACCGGGATAATTCCACCGCCAGCCAGTGCCGGAAGCGGAAGGGTCAAAGAAAAAATGAGTGCTGCGATCAAGGTCTTATCCATTGCAATCTCCTTACCAGCCGTAATGCGGCTGGCTGTTGATAAATTTGTCTTTAACGTTCCGATCCTGCTGGTCTGCGTTTACCTTGTTTGCCTGTATCTGCAGCATCGCCTGGTTGCCAGCCATGACCGTCTGGCGCAGTAGCTGCACCTGGTTGATACCCATACCTGCAATCTGATTTCCGGCCTGCAGCGCCTGCAACCGACCCGACGCGGACTGGCTGGCGTTTTGTACCGACTGCAACGCATCCTGCTCGCTTTGGAAATTCGAAGCCTGCAGTCCATACTGCTGCAAGACCGACGCGACCTGGCTGTTTGTATCTGTGGTCCACTGCTGCAAATTCTGCTCATAATTCGGCATGACCGCAGACGTGTCGCCGTACTGCTGCTGCACCTGAGCAGCAACGTCCTGCGCCTGCATATTCAGCCCCTGAGCCTGCCCCATCAACGAGCCTAGCTGAGTTAACTGCCCGGACACGTTCGGCCATTGCTGGCTTGAAATGCCTTGAAGGTTTTTGGCCTGGTTTTGCAGCATCTGGATCTGCTGCTGGACCATTTCAAACTGCTGAACCAGCCGGCTTAAATCCGTCACCTCCTGGACAACCTGCTCAAAAAATTGCGCGTCCCCGGCTGCGGCGGGCACCGAGAAGTAAACGGCCAGTGAAAAAACAAGAGATGCGATAATTTTCTTATTCATGATGTTCTCCATAATCAACCACACACAAAAGCTTGTGCGAGCGTGCCGTCCGGGAGCGTGAAAGGCACGCCGAGCACTTCGAACCCTTCGCCGATAAGCTCAGTGCATTGCCTCTCAAACTCATCGAAGTCGTCGTAGTTTCCCGCCGCCTTCACGATCCTGTATTTCATTGGTTCCAACATTTCCGACTCCTTATATATGTGCGACAAACTTAACGGTAACTTTCCCAGGTTGCCGCAGCATCGAACTGACCGCGCTCACGCAGCCAAAAAGCAGGCCAAGCATCACCATGCAGGTTTTTCAATTCGCGTATCCGGGAAATATCTTCCTTGCCGGACGCACCGACGAAGGCCAGTTCCGGACCGGACAGGCCCAGCTCGAACAACCTGCGTCCATCGGGGTGAATCACGTAGTATTGGCGCTTGGGCGTAGCGGAAGCCAGTATCTGGATCTGCTTGGTGTTGAGTCCGATCTGTCGATAAAACGGCGCGCTGTTTTCCGTCATTGCCTCGGGGTTCGGCAACAGAATCTTCGTCGGGCAGGACTCGAAGATCACGTCCGCAATACCGGACTTCGCCAGATCACTCAGAGATTGCGTAGCGAACACGACAGCGGTATTTGCCTTGCGCAACACTTTGAGCCATTCGCGGATTTTGGCCTTGAATGCCGGGTGACTAAGCATGACCCACGCCTCGTCCAGCACCAGCAACGTCGGCTGGCCTTTGAAGCGCTGTTCAATTCTATGGAACAGGTAAGACAGCACCGGCAGCAGTGTCTTCTCACCCAAATTCATCAGGTGTTCCATTTCGAATACCTGAAATGAGTCAATCCCCAAACCGTCCGTTTCGGCATCCAGCAGATGACCTGCGGCGCCGGAAACGGTGTAGTACCGCAGCGCATCGCGCAGCTCGATGGTCTGCAGGCTCATCAGATAATTTGTCAGCGTGCGCTGGCTCATCTCAGTGGTCGACTGGCCCAGCTGCACAACCGCCCGAAAAATCTCATCCCGCATACGGGGGTTCACCACGACCCCTTGTAGTTCACACATCTGCTCCAGCCACTCGGCCGCCCACGCCTGCTCGCCGGGCTCATCGATGCGTCCCAGGGGACAGAACGCCAGATCGCCCGCATCACCGGCAATGTCGTAATGCTGCCCGCCGGCAGCCCACACCAAGGGCAGCATCGAGTAACCCTTGTCGAACGCGAATACCTGGGCGTTGGGATAGCGGAACTGCTGTGCGACCACCGTGCCGAGCAGGGTTGACTTGCCTGAGCCGGTGGGACCAACGATGGCGGTGTGGCCCAAGTCGCCCGCGTGCAGACACAGACGGAACGGCGTTGATCCGTCGGTCCTGGCGTACAGCAGCGGCGGGCTATCGGGTGGATAGAACGGGCACGGATTGTGTTCCGGTCCCGGCCATATCGAAGTGAACGGCAATAGGTGCGCGAGGTTGAGCGTGTTGATCAACGGCCTGCGCACATTGGCGTAAACATTACCGGGCATCGAGCCAAGATAAGCTTCCACTGCGTTCAGGTCTTCGATGCGCACCCCGAATCCGCGATTCTGGATGACTTTCTGTACCTCTCTCGACGTCTCATTCAATAGCGCAAGGTCTTCTGCGAACAACAGAATCACGGACGTGTAGTACCCGAAGCGCACCGCGCCGGAACTAGCCTCGGCGATCGCGGACACCGCATCGTTTGCCATTGAATCGGCATGCACATTGATGTGTGTGGACGTGCCGCCAGCGTTTTCACGCATGACGTTCATGGCGGACTTGCGCTTCTGCGCCCATTTTGAACGGTACTTATTGATTTCTTTCTCAGCCTGGTCCGGATCCATGAAGATGAAACGGTTCGACCAGCGGTATTCAACCGGCAGGCGTGAGAGGAAGTCGAGAATTCCGGGATACGACGATCCAGGGAAACCCTCGATGGCCAAAGCGGCGACGTGGGTTTTGCCGACTCTTGGCTCAAACCCCGTGATGAAATCATGGCGGCCGAGCACGGCGTCTAAATACATCGGCACCCCGGCCATTTTGAACGGGCGTTGGCTGCCGGTGATGCAGTATTCAAAGAACGAGAGAATCTCTGACTGTACTTCGCCGGTGTTCTCGTCAACCGAGTCAATCATCCTGCGGATTTTGACGACGCCGGACAACCTGGCTGCGACATCGCGCACGCCGGCCTTGAAGCGGTCCAAGTTGCGCGCAGCCGTGCCCCGTGCCTTGCCTTCGGTGAACACGTCCGACACTTTGGACGCCGTGTCGCTTTCCGGAAACCACGTCAACGTTAGCGAATAATGACTGGTGAATCCTGACTTCTCGCCTTCATGAGACTGCCTGCGGGCATCATCGATCAGGCGCGTGGTGCGGTCGTTAAAAGCGCCCTGCGGAGCATAGCCTGGCGCCGGTACCCGGATGGCATCACAATTCAAAATCCAGCCATCGCCGAGCGATAAAGCGCTGTTGATGCGTGACGCCATATTGCCCAATTCTGAGGGCGTCGCAGAATCCAGGTCGGGGCCGGAATACCAAAACCCGGCGATGAAACCACCGGCTTTTGTCAGCACGATGCCGTTATCGACCAATGCTGCCCAGGGCAGCAGGTCCGGCATGCCAAGCGCTTTTGTGCGGTACTCTTTCATTGAGTGCATTATTTGATCTCCCTTATTTTTGCGAACGCCGAAGCACTTGCCAGATAAAACCGTCGATACTTCAAATGGCGTGGGCCAGTCTTGCTGAGCTGCGGGTCATACGTGGCAGCACGTGCAAGGAAATACTGGCCGACCATCCAGATCAGGACGCCCAATATCGCCGACCACATCTGTGCCAGGCTGAAGAT
The DNA here is from genome assembly GCA_038210095.1 of Burkholderiales bacterium. Taxonomy (GTDB): domain Bacteria; phylum Pseudomonadota; class Gammaproteobacteria; order Burkholderiales; family Gallionellaceae; genus Gallionella. Next base: position 8,694 of record JBBQXA010000071.1, on the reverse strand, counting down.
AAAGACTCCAGCCAATACGCCCAGCATCAACACCAGCTGCCGTTCCCCGCCCAATACCAGCATTGGGCGGTTTAAGCTGCCGTGAATCGGCGCGGAAAATTCGTCCAGATCATCCATGGTCGACACCCTTTAAATGACTGCGCCGGAGAGGCCCAGGGCGGCCAAAAACTTGTTACCCATGACGATCATGGCAACCCCCAGCACCACGTACAGGGCTTTTTTGGCAATGCCACCGAGCTCTTCACCGAAGACCAGGGCGGCGCCTGCAGCCAAAAAGGCGATCACCGAAATGCCTGTGGCCACGGGGCCGGTCAGGTCGTTTTGCAAAGTTTGGATGGGGCCGTCCCAAGGCAGGCCGCCGGAGGTGCTGGCTTCGGCGTGGGCCGTATATAAGGCCGCAGTGGCGATGGTGAGGCGGCTGGTTGCGAGTTTTTTAGCGGTAGTAAACATGGTGCTTCCTTTATGTTGGTTGCGGAATTTGATCGGCTGCTACTTACATTTTGCAGAGTCGGAAAATTTGCGCGGAAACAGGGAAAAATCGCGCTTCGCGCGGAAGGCAAAGGCGGGAAGGGTCAAAGAAAATCATTCACAACCACCCGCATCACGCCAGACGCTCGACACTAAATCCGCCTGCCGGCGACCAGCCACGCACCGCCACCACCTCCTCTACCACGCGCCCGCTGGCGGTGCGCTTGATGCTGACAATGATATTGATGGCCTCGGCGATCAATTCTGGATTTGGCGGCACGCCGGCTTCCTGGATCAATTGACCAATTCTTATCAATGCAGCGCTGGCGGTGTTCGCGTGCACCGTTCCCACGCCGCCGGGGTGGCCGGTATTCCATGCCTTGAGCAGCGCCAGCGCGCTGCCGTCGCGCACCTCGCCGACGACGATGCGGTCAGGGCGCAGGCGCATGGTTGCGCGCAGCAAGCGGGTCATATCGGTGTTGTCGCTAGTTCTCATAAAAACAGTATTGGGGGCATTGCTTTGGAGTTCTCGGGTGTCCTCGATTATCACCAGGCGGTGCTCAGGTGCGACCTGAGCAATATGATCAAGCAGGGCGTTTGAGAGGGTCGTTTTACCGGTTCCGGTTCCGCCGCTCACCAGGACGTTTTGACGGTCGGCGATGGCGTTTTCTACAGCCGATTTCTGCGCTGGGGTGAGTATCCCTTTATCTGCATAATCCGCCAGCGTGAACACCTGCAGCGCCTTTTTGCGTAGGGCAAAGCTGGGGCGTTCGACCAGCGGCGGGACCAGGGCTTCGAACCTCGAACCATCAAGCGGTAACTCGCATTCCAGGATCGGGCTGGAAGGACTGACCACGGTATCCAACATGGCCGCGACCGAGGCGATGATGGACATTGCTCGCACCGGATCGATGCAGCCGATTTTTTCCATACCTGCGCCGAGCCGGTCTACCCACAATGTCGAGTCAGGGTTGAGCATCACTTCCACTATTAACGGATCTTCTAGCGCATTGAGGATTTCGCTGCCGAGCGCGCGCCTTAGCGCTTCGGTTTGACGTTCGCGAGCGATTGCGTTTGACATGATTTTTTTACCGCAAAGATGGATATACCCATTTTGAAATCGCGGAAAAAACGCCGCACCGGCAAACAAATCACGCGCCGAACTAAAGATAACTAAACCCAACTAAGCTACATCAAAATTAACTAATAGGTTGCTGTTTTTGCTATTGTTTTTTATGTTTTACTGTCCCAATAATGCGCCACCTAATCAACAAATGGAGGTGCATTAATGGTTAAGAATTTTGGTGATATTGCGTTGGCTTGTGCGATTGGTCGAGAAAAAAAATATACGGATTCGCTGATCACCCAGGCGGCCGGCTTGTACGAAAATCAAACTGGATGGATGGTGCGGGCTGGCAGGGATGGGACATTGAGAAATGTGTTGGAAGTGTCCGAATCGATTGAAGCTTTTTGCATGTTTATGGAGGCGGACCCGAGGGTGAGGATGCAGGCGATCAGGCTTGCAATTGAGTCAGGTGGGTACCTAAATCAAAAGTCGATTGAGGTGGCGCGCCGAGTGGTTTTGAGTCGGGTGCCCAGGAAGGCAAAAGCGACTGCCGCGGGCGCAAACAGGGGGGCTGAGTGATGGATGCAAACTATGCGAATTTAATGAGTGGATGCGACGTTTTCCTTATGTCTAAAGGAATCGTCCGCCAGAGCTGGGATAAATGGAAGCTTGGGAAAAAACTGGGTGATCAGGACGACCTTGTGCAGCAGGTGGCAGAGATTCTGTTATCAGTCAAAGCCGGGAAAATCACTTTTGACGCAAGCAAAAGTTGCTTCGAGGGTTTTGTAATGGAGAAGGTGCGCGGGATGGCGCTGACGAATTGGATGCTGGAAACACCGAGAATTAAACGGCCAGAGATGGAGCAGCCATCGCAGAAAAAAGATGAGGTTAATGGCGGTGACGATACCGATGCTGATGTCGGTGATGGCAAAGTTGCAGACGCCCGGATCAATACAGTAACCCCCGCCCGCAGCGGGGCGGATCAGCAGGCTGACGATGACGACATCGAGTGTGATGACGACGACCTGGATGACCTGGACGACTTGGATGACGACCTTGATGACGATGCGGTGACCCCGGCGCACAGACTGCTGTCACAGTCCGACACAGGGGCGATGGCCAAATTATTAGATTGCACCAGTCGCACAGTCTGCAATATGTTGTCTCGCGCGCGCGATAGACAATATTTATTCGAGAAATTAATTAAGCGAGCTCTTTAGACAAAAAAAACGACCAACAATCAATCACCTACACCTTGACGCAGTGCACATGTGCACCCAAGTTATTGTTTACTAACTATTATTTCTAAAAAATCGTTTGTTTAATGCAAATTCAGGTGATAACATTTAGCCTGGCTTAGCAAAAAATGAACGAAGAAAAACCCGCGGTCGGCGCCAACCGACCGCGGGCGAGCCACAACAACCCACCTCTTGAAAAGGAAGTTTTATGTGCAGCGATATTACAATACACGACATCAAGCCGTTTTCAAAGGCTTTCAAAACTAAGCTCGAATTTCGAAACTACTACGACGGCGTAAAAGATAAAGAAAATTGCAACACAATTATAGGTGTACCAGAGGTAGCCTGCATTTTAAATTTCACCCCCGGCACTCTTCTTTATTTTAACTGCAAGAAAAAAAATAAGCTGCCCCCGCCGATCAAAGATCGGCGGCCGCTTGGTTGGCATATCTCCACCCTGCACAAGTTCACTCAGAAGGAGGTCGCTGCGCCGCCTGCACCCCCACCCGCAGCGCCTGTACCAGAAAAGCCAAAGCGCGGGCCAGGCCGCCCATCAAAGGCGTCCAAAAGTAATACCTAAATAAACCCCAAAAAAAAACAGCCGGGCCACATTCCAATGAGGTCCGGCCGGGGTTTGATTTCTTCAAAAATCAAGGGGTATTACATCATGTTGGATATAATCCTAATCGATCCGGATCGGCACGCCAACGCGGACGAACTGCCCGCACTGTCGATGGTGCACCTGGGCGCGGCCGTTGGCCGGGTCCAGCATGCCATAATCAACTTCGCGGACAGGCACCTACAATATCTGAACGCGCGGCAGGAATATCAAAATGAGGTACTGACAAGGACCGACAAAACCCAGCCCCTGCCGCCCAAGCCGCGCCCCCCGGCGCCGCTTGGCGTGATAGTGACAACCGGGGTCGGAAAGACAAAGGGAATCTCTGAAATACTGAATTCCGCCACTGACATACCTTTTTTCATCTTGCTCAAAAACCACAAGCTCGCCGCCGAACTGGCGGTGCATATCAATGAGGATGTTGAAGTGCTGAAATACAGCGGACGAAGCGCCGACAAAGAAAGTGAGGCGCACTGCCAAAAATCCGACGTTGTACTCAAGTTGGGCGCCCAGCGGCGCTTGGTACAACCGTTGCTCTGCCAAAGTTGCGAACATGGCATGAGGACAATGTTGGATCGATACAGAAGCAGGCTCGCGAGCGCGAATAGCCCGAAGGCCAGGTCCACGGCTGAGGACAAAATCGACGGACTAATGAACAAGGCCAAAAACCTGCAAATCGACATCCTTGCCCATGCGCCATGCGTGTGGTTGGACCATCAACTGGCCGCGTTGAGTGCGCGTGTCGTCATCGGCACCCATGACAGTTATGGGCCGACCTTGGCCCTATATGACGGGCAGCCACGACTGATAATCGTTGATGAGGCGGCCGCACTTGCGCGGGGATGGACAGTTGAGATAAAGCACGTGACAGAGTGGACATCACGGATAAAAGAGGAGCGAAACAGGACCACGGCAAAGTTGATCGAGAGAAATTTATTATCAAACCTCATGGGCGATGATGGCGAGCAGGCGCAGGAAATAAGGAAAGAGATAAAAGATTTACAACGCACCCTGGAAGCCCTTTCCGCCGGTGAGAATTTCCTCAAAGCGACCAAGGTATGGTTGTCAGAATCCATTAAAGCAGAGACCGATACCGACGTGTACCCTGCCCCTGAAATCATAACGTCGGCCTGCGCAATCGAAAAAATCCAAACCATCCAAGACTCAGCCGTTCCGTGGGAACGCGCCAGCATGCGCGCCCCCAACGGCGGCGAGCAAATCGTCCCCCTGCGGTCGGCAATTGACCTCGCCTGGGCAATAAGGAACGGAACCGCATACGCGAAGAACGGCGCGATCTTCGCGACCAGCCTAACAGGGCTGGGTGCGGCATTGGTTGGTGGGCATCACTCCATAATCCTAATGGACGCAACCATGCCGAAATCGACCGCCGACGCGATCCTGCAACTCGGTGGCAAGGTCGAAAGGATAAACTCCAGACAAAACATCAAAATCGTGCAATACCAAGACCGGGCGCACCTCCGTGGTTGTTTTATCAATCCTGAACACCCTGAACGTGCCAAGGTCGCGATCGCCAAGGAAAAGAAACGGCTGGCAATCGCGAAAGCGATTATGGCCGCCGAGGTCGGCCAGGAAGAGTTTGGCGTCATTACTCATCAACCGTTGTCGGAACTCGCGGACGGCTACTGGGGCCGGGACGAAATCGGCATGGACCACATGGGCGGACAACACTTACTTCTGTTCGGCGATCCGGTAGTGCACCCCTACAACCTCCGATCCGAATACGAGTCGAACAGAGCCGTTGCAATTGCCGCCGGGTGCGATGCATCGAGCTGGCCCAGATGGAGCGACGCAGGCCGCACCAGGCCGCTTGTTAGGGTATCCTCGACGCGCTCCCTGATTAGCAAAATGTCGCTGCCTGCAGATCCCTATATTCGTGACTGGGCGCTGGCATTTTTCACCTCAAGGTTCATTCAAGCAGTTGGCCGTGTGCGAGGCGCGCGCGCGGACGATACCCGCATCATCCATGTATGGGCAGGGCTCCCGATCGACTGGCGCCAGATTGGCATCGAGGTCGAAATCCGTGACGATCCGGTAGAGGCTGGCAAGAAGCGCGGCGGTGGTGATGGCGGCGCGCAGCCAATAAACGCGCAGGCCGGAGAATTCCTTCTCAGGCTGTCCGCTGACATGAAGACGCTGGTCCTCGCTGGCAAGACGCCAGGTCGCAGGAACATTGAGGAGCTAAGGGGATCAGGCATCAACCCAGGTCGATTTCAGCGTGACAGGTCCGGAGCACTGATGTCGGCTTTGGTGGAGATAGGTGATGGCGAACTGGCCCGGGAGATGTCGACGAACCCCGATGCGTTGAAAGCTGGGTGGATCGCCGGGGTCGCCGAGGCTGCCTTCGACGAGATCACCGGCGCGTAATCGTGTGTACTCCCCCCAAACGTATATATATATTATAGGTTTGGGGGGAGTACACACGATTACCATTGATTATTATAGATAAAATAGTTTTAAGGAGGAAAGATCACGGCTGTCGCCGTGGAAAATCAAGAGCGGAAGGGTCAATCAAAATTCTTCGACAGGTCAAAACCAAACTCCAAAACCCGTAGCGTGCGTTTAAATCCACTTTTATCTGCTCGGGGTGTCACAGGGCTATTTCGGCAAGAAGTTCATTAAACACCCCTCTGCGCACGAATAAGCGGGGTCTTGTGATTGAAAAGGAAAGTTCAATGATAACAAGCTGGCCGAACGCCACCCTGACTGGTTAAAGAAATCGTCGATATTTGTGATTCATCGCCACATTCCCTGGGAACGGATGCGAAGAAGCAGGATGCCCCTTAACCACCCCGATTTTTTATTGATCTTTCCGCCCGCCGCAGGCGATCCTTCCTGTATTTCACGCGAGCCGACAGGGCTCGGGAGTCCGCACCAATGTCCCGTAGGCACACAGTCATCAGCACCTATGCCCTCCATGGGTGCGGCCATTGGCATTGCATCCTTGCGATCACCATCGTGTTCACCAAAACCTATTTGATTTTTTATCTGCCTTACTATAAAGTAAGGACATAAAAATGTGCGTTGCGGTAACGAGCAAATCAAGGACAACTAAACAGGAGCAGCTTATCTTATGTCTACTGCAACCATGACCAGTAAGGGCCAGATCACCATTCCCGCCGTAGTGCGCACCGCGCTTGGCGTTGAAGCCGGTGACCGGGTGGAGTTTATCCAGGTTGAACCAGGGCGGTTTGAGCTGGTGGCCGCCACGCAATCGGTAACTGCTTTAAAGGGGCTGGTGCGCCGGCCTGCGGTGCCGGTAACGATTGCAGCAATGAATGACGCAATTGAAATTCACGGGGCCAAGGCAAGATGATAGGTCTGGATACCAATGTTCTTGTGCGCTATATCGCGCAGGACGATCCTAAGCAGTCAGCCAAGGCAACGCGCTTGATTGAGTCGTTGACAGTGGATGCGCCGGGGTACGTGAGCGTCGTTTCGGTGGTGGAACTGGTGTGGGTGCTGACGGGCTGTTACACGTCGACGAAAATCGAGATATGCGAGGTGCTGGAAACCTTGTTGCGCACCAAGGAAATCGTAGTGGCCAACGCGGATACCGTGTGGAAAGCCGTGCGGTTATTCAAGGATGGGAAAGCAGACTTTGCTGACTGCCTGATCGAGCGGTCTGCCAATGAAGCAGGGTGCGGCTACACGGCAACCTTTGATCGCGACGCCGCCAGGCATTGCGGCATGCGGTTAGTCGAGTAACTGCCCCTCCGCCACGGCTGGTGAGCCAATGGCGAAGAAGCCAGGATGACCCCTCACTTACCTTCCAATGTGGTGGCCACTGCGCGAACGACGATGAACACCACTACTACAAGCCCTAGTCCAAGAAAAAAACCAAGATAAGTTACCATTTCCGACTCCTTCAACTGATGTTTTGATTGACCCTTCCGCTTCTGTCTTTTACACGGCGGCAGCCGTGATCTTTCCTTTTGAGGGCGCTATCGCCGATACCGAGAAGAACCCCCCTTCCCGGCCACAACCGCCGTCAAAGTATTTACCTGCCCCTGAAGTGCCCGAAGCTGCATCACATCATCCCGCTCCTGCAGCCGCGTCCCGACCGCATAACCTAACAGTATCGCGCCGGCCAGTAACAGCCCGGCAACAACAACCCAAACCCAACTAACCGTTTCCATGACCGCATCTTTAAATTGCCGGATGAAGTCGATTTGCCCACCACCACCGGCTGGCATTGACCCCACCATCACCCTCCGTAGCATCGCCTCGTCGATCTGGACAGGTGCCGCCGCCACCGGAATTTCTTGAACAGGCCGTGAAGTAAGGTCATCGAGCTTTCGATGCACCTCCGTCAAGTCAACGTCCACGGTTATTTTGGCAACCCGGTCGCTAATCGCCTGCACCGCCACATCGAAATCCGTCTTGCGTGGCAACATGGCCCACGCCCAACCAACGCTTGCCCAGGTCGGGTCGTTATCGTCCAAATCCAACGCCACCTGCAGCGCATCCAGCTCCCGTATTTCTCCGTCGCTTAGTTTGCGACCGTCCGTAAGCCGCCATATGACCCGGTTCTTTATACTGTCATCACTCATTTTCCTTCCCCCTTCCCCAGTGTCTCGACGCCGGCCATGGCCGCGCATGCGTAGTTCCGAAACGTCCGTACCCCGATCTGGTCACCCAGGCCAAGCCGGATGCCGTCAGCGCCAACGCGGTTTTCTTCTGCAACGTGGAACGGGGTTCGCCCAAGTTTTCGCGCAATGGCCGGACTGAAAACCGGGATACTCGTTTCCAGCCAGTCGCCAGACTCAACAAGATCATTTCGGGTGTCGCTGCCATTCCAGTGTACAAATTTATCTTTCCCTCCGAACTTAAGGTTGACCACAGCCACACCGTGCTCGAAGCGATTACCCATCAACTCATATCTCTTCTGCAGTTGCAAAACACTGTCGGATGTGTCTCCGAGCACCCAAATCGGAATGCAGTTGAATATGCTCATCGCGTGACCGACCGCCTCACTACCGGACAGGAATGCACGTTGGATAGTCGCTGGCAAGTTGATGATGATCCGCACTTCCTCTGTTTGCGCTATTTCAATATAGGGTTCCAATTTGTTGACAAGCTCAAACCAGGACTCAGGCTCATCGAGATTTATGAGAGCCGACATAAAAATGTGTTCATCGGCTTTATAGCCACCCTCGCCCCCAAAATCCGGATTCGTGTGGTCTGCATCGATACAAATTATTTTGCATTCCGGAATGCTTCCATTGTGTCGAATGTAAGTATCAGTGATGATGCGTGACACCATCGTTTTGCCGACTCCGCCT
>JBBQXA010000070.1:0-13104 GCA_038210095.1 Burkholderiales bacterium | reverse complement strand
GCCTTTGGCTTCGCCGCCAAAAGCTTTCGACAACACCATAGTGATCGCCGCTGTAAGCGTGGTTTTACCATGATCAACGTGACCAATCGTTCCAACGTTTACGTGCGGCTTCGTACGTTCAAATTTGCTCTTTGCCATGATTATCGCCCCTTAAATCAAAATTATTTCTTGTTCATGATTGCTTCGGCGACGCTGCGCGGCGCTTCGGCATAGTGTTTGAATTCCATCGTGTAAGTTGCACGACCCTGCGTAGCTGAACGTAGAGAAGTCGAGTAACCGAACATTTCCGATAACGGCACTTCAGCCTTTACAGACTTACCGCCACCAGCCATGTCATCCATCCCCTGCACCATACCGCGACGCGAAGATAGATCGCCCATCACTGTACCAGTGTAGTCTTCCGGAGTCTCAACTTCCACAGACATCATCGGCTCAAGCAATACTGGATCGGCCTTGCGCATGCCATCTTTGAATGCCATGGATGCCGCCATCTTGAAGGCATTCTCATTCGAGTCCACATCGTGCGAGGAGCCATCAAACAAGGTGACCTTCACGTCTTCGACTGGGTAGCCGGCCAACACGCCATTAGGCAGCGACTCGCGCAGACCTTTTTCTACCGCAGGGATAAATTCACGAGGAACTGTACCGCCCTTGACAGCGTCGATGAATTCAAAGCCCTTGCCGATTTCATTCGGCTCCATCTTAATCCACACGTGACCGAACTGACCGCGACCGCCAGTCTGCTTGGCATACTTACCCTCGACTTCAACCGTCTTGCGAATTGCTTCGCGGTAAGCCACTTGAGGCGCACCCACGTTTGCCTCCACGCCGAATTCGCGCTTCATACGATCAACCAGAATTTCCAAGTGCAACTCACCCATACCAGAAATAATGGTCTGCCCGGACTCTTCATCTGTACGCACACGGAAAGAAGGATCCTCTGCCGCCAAACGACCCAGCGCCAGACCCATCTTTTCCTGGTCAACTTTGGTCTTCGGCTCAACGGCAACGTGAATCACCGGATCCGGGAAGACCATACGCACAAGAATGATCGGATTCTTAATATCACAGAGAGACTCGCCAGTCGTCACTTCCTTCAAGCCAATACATGCCGCGATATCACCCGCCAGAATTTCATCCACCTCAATACGCTCGTTAGCATGCATCTGCACGATACGGCCAATACGCTCTTTCTTGCCGCGCACTGAGTTGTATACAGTATCACCCTTCTTCAGCACGCCAGAATAGACGCGAACGAAGGTCAACTGCCCAACAAATGGATCACTCATCAGCTTGAACGCCAAAGCAGAGAAACTCTCCTCATCATCCGCTCTACGTGTAATCTGCTCACCCTCTTCAGTCTCACCCATCACATCAGGAATATCGGACGGTGCCGGCATAAACTGAATGACAGCGTCCAGCATACGCTGCACACCCTTATTCTTGAATGCACTTCCACATAGCATCGGCTGAATTTCGCAAGCAATTGTACGAGTACGAATACCCAGCACAATTTCTTCCTCTGTCAAATCGCCATTCTCAAGGTACTTCTCCATCAGATCTTCAGAAGCCTCGGCAGCAGACTCAACCATCTTAGAGCGCCACTCGACAGCCGTCGCCTGCAAATCAGCCGGAATATCGCGATAGTCGAACTTCATACCCTGAGACGCATCATCCCAGAAGATGGCCTTCATCTTAATCAGATCAACCACACCTTCAAACTTCTCTTCGGCACCAATAGGAATCACGATAGGCACCGGAGTCGCTTTCAGACGAGTACCCATCTGCTCGACAACCTTAAAGAAGTTCGCACCTGAACGATCCATCTTATTGACGAATGCCAGGCGCGGAACCTTGTACTTGTTAGCCTGACGCCACACAGTCTCAGACTGAGGCTGCACACCACCCACCGCACAATAAACCATGCACGCACCGTCCAGCACACGCATGGAACGCTCAACTTCAATAGTGAAGTCCACGTGCCCCGGAGTATCAATGATGTTGAATCGATGCTCATCGAACTGATTCTCCATGCCCTTCCAGAAACAAGTTGTCGCAGCGGATGTAATGGTAATACCACGCTCCTGCTCCTGCTCCATCCAGTCCATGGTGGCAGCGCCATCATGCACTTCACCGATTTTATGACTTACGCCGGTGTAGAACAGAATACGCTCAGTTGTAGTTGTCTTGCCCGCATCAATGTGCGCACTGATACCGATATTACGATAACGGCTAATGGGTGTTTTACGTGCCACGGTAGCTACCTAACTTAATCTGATTTAGAAACGGAAATGCGAGAAGGCCTTATTCGCCTCTGCCATGCGGTGCACTTCTTCACGCTTCTTAACCGCACCACCGCGCCCCTCAGATGCATCAATTAATTCACCAGCAAGACGCAAACCCATGGACTTCTCACCACGCTTGCGAGCAAAGTCTTTGAGCCAGCGCATAGACAAAGCAACGCGGCGCGATGGACGAACCTCAACAGGCACCTGATAGTTTGCACCACCAACACGACGACTCTTAACCTCAACCTGAGGCTTGGCATTATTCAAAGCCAGATTGAACACCTCGATCGCGTCCTTACCAGTCTTCTTCCCAACCTGCTCCAGCGCACCGTACAAAATGCGCTCAGCTACCGATTTTTTACCGGCGGTCATCAATACATTCACGAATTTGGACAGATCCTGATTGCCGAATTTTGGATCAGGCAGTACTTCGCGCTTGGGGACTTCTCTACGTCTTGGCATATCAACCTCGAATAATTGCTAATGAACTTGTTTAAAATTACGCCTTCTTGGCGCGCTTTGTACCGTACTTGGAGCGAGACTGCTTACGATCTTTCACGCCCGCAGTATCCAGACTACCGCGCACCATGTGGTAACGCACACCCGGCAAGTCCTTTACACGACCTCCACGCAGCAACACAACCGAGTGCTCCTGCAAGTTATGACCTTCACCGCCAATGTAGCTAATCACCTCAAAACCATTGGTCAAACGAACCTTGGCCACTTTACGTAGCGCAGAGTTTGGCTTCTTCGGAGTAGTCGTGTACACACGAGTGCACACACCGCGCTTCTGCGGAGAACCCTCCAGGGCTGGCACTTTGCTCTTTTCTACGATTGCAACACGCGGCTTGCGGATCAACTGGTTAATGGTTGGCATTATCTATACACCCTAAAAAATTTTCTTGAAGTATCGTTAAAAATCAAGTTATTAAAAAAACGCTACCACAGCGAGGAATTATCCATTTGCTGTGGCGGAAAAAAGGTTGCGAATTCTATGGAGAAACGCTCGGCGTGTCAAGTGTTTCCTCCGGCAGCACTTCAGGCTCTGCGTCTCTCAATTCACGCCCCTCACCCAGATCAAATCCCAACGCCTGTCTGCGACGTGTGGTGTGATAAGCCATTCCGGTACCTGCAGGAATCAAACGTCCAACAATGACGTTTTCCTTCAAGCCACGCAGATCATCACGCTTACCCATAATTGCAGCTTCAGTCAACACGCGAGTGGTTTCCTGGAAGGAAGCCGCGGAGATGAATGAATCGGTAGACAAGGATGCCTTGGTAATACCGAGCAACATGTAATTGAATGTCGCAGGAGTTTTTCCTGCTGCAGCCATGCGCTCGTTCTCTTCCAGCAGATCAGCGCGCTCTACCTGTTCACCCACGATGAAGCGAGTGTCACCGATATCACTAATTTGAACGCGACGCAGCATCTGACGAACAATCACCTCAATATGCTTGTCACTGATCTTCACGCCTTGCAGACGATAAACCTCCTGCACCTCGTCAGTAATATAACGTGCCAGTGCTGCCACACCCAGCAATCTCAGGATATCGTGCGGATCGGCTGGGCCATCCACAATCATCTCGCCCTGATTAACTACCTGGCCATCGTGCACCAAGACATGCTTTTCCTTGGGGATCAGGAATTCGTTGGCAATACCATCCACATCGGTAATCACCAGACGCTGCTTACCCTTGGTATCCTTACCGAACGACACGATACCAGTGACTTCAGCCAGCATACCTGCATCCTTCGGTATGCGTGCCTCAAACAACTCGGCTACGCGTGGCAGACCACCGGTAATATCACGAGTCTTGGAAGACTCTTGCGGAATACGTGCCAGCACGCTACCTACGCCCACATGCTGACCGTCTTCCACCGTAATGATAGAGCCGGTTTGCAGTGTCACGCTGACCGGCGTTTCAGTATTGTGCAGCTTGACCTCTTCGCCGTTCGCATCATGCAAACGCACCATAGGACGCACCACAGTTTTGCTCTGCGTTCCGGAACGCTGCTTCGGATCAATTACCACCAACGTAGACAAACCGGTCACTTCGTCGATTTGCTTGGCCACGGTTACGCCTTCTTCCACGTTATGGAAGCGCACCGTGCCAGAATACTCTGTCACAACTGGACGGGTATGCGGGTCCCATGTGGCCAGTACCGTACCAGCTTTGATGGTGTCGTCCTGCTTTACCGACAGCATCGCACCGTAAGGCACCTTGTGGCGCTCGCGTTCACGGCCATAGTCATCAGCAATAATCAATTCGGCGCTACGTGCCACCACAATCAAATCGCCACGCTCAGTAGTAACCACGCGCATATTTGAACTGAACTTCAAATCGCCGTTCGATTTACTTTCAATCTGACTTGCCACCACAGTACGCGATGCCGCGCCACCAATGTGGAAGGTACGCATAGTCAACTGGGTGCCCGGCTCACCAATGGACTGCGCAGCAATCACACCCACCGCCTCACCCACGTTGATCTGCCCGCCACGACCCAGGTCGCGACCATAGCACTTGGCACACAAGCCAAAGCGGGTTTCACAGTTCAGCGGAGTGCGCACTCGCACTTCGTCAATACCCAGCGCTTCAATTTGTTCTACGGCAGTCTCGTCAAGCAGGGTGCCCGACTCGAACAGTGTCTCACTGGTTTCAGGATTAACCACGTCAGCACTTACCACACGACCCAAAATACGCTCGCGCAACGGCTCGATCACTTCGCCGCCTTCGACGATAGCCTTCATGCCCGTGCCGTTCTCGGTATGGCAATCATCCTCAATTACCACCAGATCCTGCGTAACGTCGACCAAACGACGCGTCAGGTAACCGGAGTTCGCCGTTTTCAGCGCGGTATCTGCCAGACCCTTACGTGCACCGTGAGTGGAAATGAAGTACTGAAGCATATTCAGCCCCTCACGGAAGTTCGCGGTAATTGGGGTTTCAATGATGGAACCATCCGGCTTCGCCATCAGGCCGCGCATACCGGCCAGCTGACGAATCTGCGCAGCAGAACCACGCGCACCGGAATCCGCCATCATGTAAATGGAGTTAAACGATTCCTGCATCAGCGGCTTGCCGTTTTCCATGCGCGCTTTGCCGGTCAAGCGGTCGATCACTGGCTCGCTGCCCAACTGCTCCATCATGGCCTTGGCAACGATGTCGCCAGTGCGGCCCCAGATATCCACCACCTTGTTATAACGCTCACCGTCAGTCACCAGACCGGAGGTGTACTGGATATGAATCTCGTGAACCTCCTTCTCGGCAGCGCCGATCAGTTCGTTTTTCTGCGGCGGCATCAACATGTCGTCCACGGCGATCGAAATACCCGCGCGAGTCGCGTAGGTGAAGCCGGTGTACATCAACTTGTCGGCCATAATCACGGTATCGCGCAGCCCACACAGGCGGAAGCTGGCGTTGATCAGGCGTGAAATCTCTTTTTTCTTGAGCGACTTGTTGACCAGTGCAAACGGCAGATTGGCTGGCAACACTTCGGACAACAGTGCCCTACCTACGGTCGTCTCGAAGCGGGTCAATTTCTCAACCAGCTCACCGGATTCATCCTTATCCATGGTCTTGAGGCGCACAATAATCTTGGCCTGCAACTCCACCTCGCGCGTCTCGTAAGCACGCGAAACCTCTGCAATATTGGCAAACATCGAGCCTTCGCCCAGCGCGCCAATTTTTTCGCGGGTCATGTAGTACAAACCCAGCACGATGTCTTGCGACGGCACAATGATAGGCTCGCCGTTAGCGGGCGACAGCACGTTATTGGAAGCCAGCATCAAAGTGCGACATTCCATCTGAGCTTCCAGCGACAACGGTACGTGCACAGCCATTTGGTCACCGTCGAAGTCGGCGTTAAACGCGGAACAGACCAGCGGATGCAGCTGAATAGCCTTGCCTTCGATCAGGATAGGCTCGAATGCCTGAATACCCAAACGGTGCAAAGTAGGCGCACGGTTCAGCATCACTGGATGCTCGCGGATCACCTCTTCGAGGATGTCCCACACCACCGGCTCTTCAGCCTCAACCATACGTTTGCTGGCTTTGATAGTGGTAGCCAGACCCATTGCTTCCAGACGGCTAAAAATGAACGGCTTGAACAGCTCCAGAGCCATTTTCTTTGGCAGACCGCATTGATGCAGTTTCAGTTGCGGACCGACCACAATCACGGAACGACCGGAGTAGTCCACACGCTTACCCAGCAGGTTCTGACGGAAACGACCGCTCTTACCCTTGATCATGTCGGCAAGAGACTTCAATTGGCGCTTATTTGCCCCCGTCATCGCCTTACCGCGACGACCGTTATCCAGCAATGAGTCTACCGACTCCTGCAACATACGCTTTTCGTTACGTACAATAATCTCAGGCGCTTTCAATTCCAGCAGGCGACGCAGACGATTGTTACGGTTGATAACGCGACGATACAGATCGTTCAGATCGGAAGTCGCGAAACGACCTCCGTCCAGCGGCACCAACGGGCGCAGTTCTGGCGGAAGCACTGGCAACACTTCCAGCACCATCCATTGCGGCTTGATACCTGAAGCTTTGAATGCCTCCAGCACCTTCAGACGTTTGGCGTATTTCTTGATCTTGGTTTCTGAACCGGTCGATGCCAGATCGGCACGCAAGATCTCGATTTCACTGGTGACATCCAGATTGGCCAGCAAGGCGCGTACACCCTCGGCACCCATAGTCGCCACAAACTCATCACCGTACTCTTCTGTTTTCGCCAGATAATCGTCCTCGGTCAGCAACTGACCGCGATTCAAGGGGGTCATGCCGGGCTCGGTCACCACGTAGGCTTCGAAATACAACACGCGCTCGATATCGCGCAAAGTCATGTCCAGCACCATACCCAGACGGGATGGCAAGGACTTCAGAAACCAGATGTGCGCAACGGGCGAGGCCAATTCGATATGGGCCATACGCTCGCGACGAACCTTGGAAAGGGTGACTTCCACGCCGCACTTCTCGCAAATCACACCGCGGTGCTTCAATCGCTTGTATTTTCCGCACAGACATTCGTAGTCCTTGACCGGGCCAAATATCTTGGCGCAAAACAGACCATCACGCTCCGGCTTAAAGGTGCGGTAATTGATAGTTTCCGGCTTCTTTACTTCGCCGTACGACCAGGAACGGATTTTCTCCGGCGACGCCAATCCAATTTTGATCGCGTCGAATTCCTCTTTTTGTGTGACCTGCTTGAACAAATCCAGCAATGATTTCATGTGAGACTCCTAAAATCTGGTGAGTTGAAAGTGGACAGTAGATAGCGGGAAATAAGCTCCCTGCTTACTACTCTCCACTCCCTGATATTTAGTTCCGTACCAAATCCATATCGATACCCAAGGAACGAATCTCCTTGATAACCACATTGAAGGATTCCGGCATGCCGGCATCAATCTTGTGATCTCCCTTGACGATGTTTTCGTAAACCTTGGTACGACCAGCCACGTCGTCGGACTTGACTGTAAGCATTTCCTGCAAGGTGTACGAAGCACCATAGGCTTCCAGCGCCCAGACCTCCATCTCACCGAAACGCTGACCACCGAACTGCGCTTTACCGCCCAGAGGTTGCTGAGTCACCAAGCTGTATGGCCCGGTAGAGCGGGCATGCATCTTGTCGTCCACCAAGTGATGCAGTTTCAGCACATGCTTATAGCCAACGGTCACAGGGCGATCAAATGCTTCGCCTGTGCGACCGTCATGCAACGTGGTCTGACCTGATTTCGGCAAATCCGCCAGTTCAAGCATGTAACGGATCTCGTCTTCACTTGCACCGTCGAACACAGGAGTCGCAAATGGAACACCCTTGGTCAGATTGCGGCACAACTCGATGATCTCGTCATCGGTAAAGGAATCAAGGTCCTCGCTTTTGCCATTCTGGTTGTTGTAGATCTTATCTAGGAATTTGCGCATCTCGGAAATTTTCGCGTTGGTTTGCAGCATCTCATCGATCTTCTTGCCCAAGCCCTTGGCAGCCCAGCCCAGATGCGTTTCGAGAATCTGACCAATATTCATACGCGATGGCACGCCCAGTGGATTCAGTACGACGTCAACTGGCGTGCCGTCTGCCATGTATGGCATATCCTCAACTGGCACGATGCGCGAAACCACACCTTTGTTACCGTGACGTCCCGCCATCTTGTCACCCGGCTGCAAACGACGCTTCACTGCCACGTAAACCTTGACCATCTTCTGCACACCGGCCTGCAACTCGTCACCCTGTGTCAGCTTCTTCTTCTTCAACTCAAACGCGGCATCGAATTCAACGCGCTTCTGCGCCAGACTTTCCTTGACCTGCTCCATCTGAGCCGCGACTTCGTCCTCGGCAACACGAATGTCGAACCACTGGTGGTGCTCAATACTTTGCAGGTAATCCTTGCTCAGTTTGGTGCCTTTTACCAGCTTCTTCGGACCGCCGTTGGCAACCTTGTTCAACAGCAACTTCTCGAGACGGGAAAATACGTCGACTTCCACAATACGCATCTGGTCGCCCAGATCTTTCTTGTAACGCTCCAACTCATCATCAATGATTTGCTGGGCGCGCTTGTCGCGTTGCAATCCTTCGCGAGTGAACACTTGCACGTCAATCACCGTACCGGAAATGCCGGCATTTACACGCAGTGAAGTATCCTTAACATCGGATGCCTTCTCACCGAAGATCGCGCGCAGCAACTTCTCTTCAGGCGTTAACTGAGTCTCACCCTTGGGAGTGACCTTGCCCACCAGCACATCGCCAGGACCAACATCCGCACCAATGTGGACAATGCCGGATTCATCCAGCCTAGCCAATTGCGCCTCTGCCAGATTGGGAATGTCGCGAGTAATTTCTTCGGCGCCCAACTTGGTATCGCGAGCAGCAACCGTCAGCTCTTCGATATGAATGGAGGTGAAGCGATCCTGTGCCGAAACGCGCTCGGAGATCAGGATGGAGTCCTCATAGTTATAACCATTCCACGGCATAAACGCGACCAGCATGTTCTGGCCGAGAGCCAATTCGCCCATATCGGTAGAAGCGCCATCGGCAATCACATCGCCACGGCCGATTACTTCGCCAACTTTGACCAGCGGACGCTGGTTAATATTGGTGTTCTGGTTGGATCGGGTGTACTTGGTCAGGTTGTAGATGTCCACACCCACTTCGCCAGCCGTTGTTTCATCATCATTGACACGAACCACAATACGGGCAGCGTCAACATAATCAATACGACCGCCACGCCATGCTTGAACAGTAGTGCCCGAGTCAACCGCAACAGTACGCTCGATACCCGTACCAACCAGCGGCTTTTCGGCACGCAGACAGGGAACCGCCTGACGTTGCATGTTCGCGCCCATCAACGCACGGTTCGCGTCGTCATGCTCCAGGAACGGAATTAGCGAAGCCGCAACCGATACGACCTGAGATGGAGATACGTCCATGTACTCAAGTTTGTCGGGCTCTGCCAACACGAATTCGTTGTGTTTACGAGCAGACACGATGTCGTTGGTGAAGTGCCCCTTCTTGTCCAATTCGGCGTTCGCCTGAGCGATGGTGAACTTGCCCTCTTCGATTGCCGACAGGTAATCGACATCATCGGAGACCTTGCTGTTGGTCACCTTGCGATAAGGAGTTTCAATAAATCCGTACTCATTGGTGCGCGCATACAGTGCGAGCGAGTTGATCAGACCAATGTTCGGACCTTCTGGAGTTTCAATAGGACATACGCGGCCATAGTGGGTCGGGTGCACGTCGCGAACCTCGAAACCTGCACGCTCGCGTGTCAAGCCGCCCGGTCCCAATGCGGAAATACGACGCTTGTGCGTGATCTCCGACAATGGATTGGTTTGATCCATAAACTGGGACAACTGACTGGAGCCGAAGAATTCCTTCACTGCGGCCGAAATCGGCTTGGCATTGATCAAATCATGCGGCATCAGATTGTCGGTTTCGGCTTGACCCAGACGCTCTTTGACCGCTCTCTCGACCCGAGCCAGTCCAGCGCGGAACTGGTTTTCCGCCAGTTCGCCCACGGCGCGCACGCGACGATTACCCAGGTGATCAATGTCATCGATCTCCCCGCGGCCATTGCGCAACTCAACCAGAATCTTCACGACTTCGACGATATCTTCGCTAGCGAGCACGCCGGAACCAGTCAACTCTTCGCGACCGACGCGGCGATTGAACTTCATACGACCGACTGACGACAAATCATAGCGCTCTTCATTGAAGAACAACCCCTGATACAGACCTTCAACCGCTTCCTCGGTTGGTGGCTCGCCTGGACGCATCATACGGTAAATCGCGACACGGGCAGTCCATTGATCCATGGTCTCATCCGTGCGCAAGGTCTGGGAAATAAATGCACCATGATCCAGATCATTGGTATACAACGTGTGAATCTTGCTCACACCTGCATCAATCAATTTTTGCAGCAACTCTTCGGTAATTTCATCATTAGCGTTGGCAATAATCTCGCCGCTATCTTTATCCACCACATTAGAGGCGATAACGCGACCGATCAGAAATTCTTCCGTCACCGCCAGCTTTTCGATACCAGCCTCTTCCATTTCACGGATATGGCGCACGGTAATACGCTTATCTTGAGCAACGATAAGTTTTCCGGATTTGCCAACAATATCGAAGCGAGCCACATCGCCGCGCAGCCGCTCAGGAACTACCTCGAATTGAATGCCCTTCTTGCCCAGATGGAACGCATCGAACTCAAAGAACATCTTGAGCAAATCTTCGTTGGAGTAACCGAGTGAACGCAGCAGGATGGTAACCGGCATCTTGCGACGACGATCGATACGGAAATAGACATAATCCTTGGCATCAAATTCAAAATCCAGCCAAGAGCCGCGATAAGGAATGATACGTGCAGAGAATAACAGCTTGCCTGAGCTATGCGTCTTGCCCCGGTCATGCTCGAAGAACACACCAGGCGAACGATGCAACTGCGACACGATGACGCGCTCAGTGCCATTGATCACGAATGAGCCGGTATGGGTCATCAACGGGATCTCGCCCATATAAACTTCCTGCTCCTTCACTTCCTTGACAGTGGGCTTGGAAGCCTCCTTGTCCATGATGGTCAGGCGTACACGTGCGCGCAGCGGCGAGGCATAGGTCAAACCACGCTGCTGACATTCTTTAACATCGAACGGCGGCATGCCGAGTTGATAGCTGACAAAATCCAGACGGGCATTCTTTGAATGGCTTTCGATCGGAAAAATGCCATTGAAAGCAGCCTGCAAACCTTCATTCTTGCGTTCCTCCGGTGGCGTGTAAGCCTGAAGAAATGCAGCAAAGGACTCAAGCTGAGTGGACAAAAGAAACGGCACAGGCAGTGCGCCAACTCGCTTGGCAAAACTCTTACGAATGCGTTTTTTTTCGGTAAAAGAGTAGCTCATATAATCTCCACGATCGAGGGAAAAGACAGGGGACAGAAAGCACATTGCCAACAGCCCTTAATGCAGCACATCAGCTTCCATTTATTAAAAACAAATCATTTCGATAGTTGCAAAATAAACAGAAAACATACTTTCTAACCACTAACTTCTAAAAGCGGCAAAAGGCTGACGGGAAACCGTCAGCCTTTCAACAACACGCAAACTTACTTGATTTCAGCAGTCGCGCCAGCTTCGATCAGCTGCTTGGCTACTGCATCAGCATCAGCCTTGGATACGCCTTCTTTAACAGCCTTAGGTGCACCGTCAACCAGATCCTTGGCTTCTTTCAGCCCCAGACCAGTGATTGCGCGAACAACCTTAATCACGTTTACCTTGCTGTCACCAGCGCCGGTCAGAATTACGCTGAATTCACTTTGCTCAGCAACAGCAGCACCGGCAGCAGCGCCACCAGCAGCAGGTGCAGCCATTGCAGCAGCAGAAACACCGAACTTCTCTTCGATCGCCTTTACCAGCTCATTCAGTTCCAGCACGGACATAGCGTCCAGCGATGTCAAAAATGCGTCTTTATCAAATGCCATTTTGTTCTTCCTCGATTAAATAGTTTGTTGAAAGTTAAGCAGCAACTTCGGCTTTTTGCTCGGCCACGCCAACCAGCACGCGAGCCAGACCAGAGACCGGGGATTGCAGCAGACCGCACAACTGGGCCAGCAACACTTCCTTGCTCGGCACGGTCGCAAGCGCGCTAACAGCCGCCTCATCCAGCAGCTTGCCATTGTATGCACCCGCCTTGATTACCAACTTGTTGTTGGTCTTGGCAAAGTCATACACGATGCGCGCAGCAGCAACAGCGTCAGAGCTTATGCTGTAAACCAGCGGCCCGACCATGCTCTCGCCCAACGCCTCGAAAGGAGTACCCTGCACCGCGCGACGTGCCAGCGTGTTTTTCAACACGTGGAAATACACACCTGACTGACGCGCAGATGCGCGCAGCTTGGTGATGTCGGCGACTCCGATGCCACGATACTCTGCCAAGACGATGGTCTGAGCCAGCGCTACTTGAGCACTGACCTCGGCAACCACTGCCTGTTTTTCCTGCAGATTGAGACTCAAGTCTTCCTCCATTATCTGAAGCATGCTCACGCACACTTCATCGGTTACAACAGCGACCTTGAGGCAGGACAACAACTATTCCTGCTCGCGGGCGCACCATCTACGTGGGCCATCCAGATTTAGCCGGATGTTTAAGTCTGGTGCAATATGCACTATCAACACCTACGGTCTCGGATGCTGCAAGCACGCCAGCATTCCAAAACTTTAGCCGACGGGACTAGCCCGCCAACACAACTCTATCAGACAGTCAGACTGGCCTGCTCCACACGCACACCCGCACCCATAGTGCTGGACAGCGAAATCT
>JBBQXA010000069.1:0-13121 GCA_038210095.1 Burkholderiales bacterium | reverse complement strand
AGTATAGGCAGCAGCGTCTCCTGGCTGTCATTGTTTGTCGGAGAGTTGCGTCTGGCTAGCCTGGAACTCGAAAAACCGGAGTTATTGATACGCCGAGATGTACAGGGCAAGTTTTATATCGGCGGTGTGGCGCTGAATAGTCAGGGGAGTGATAGCGATCTGTCCGATTGGCTATTGCACCAGTCGCGCATGGTGGCGCGCGATGCGCTTGTGGTCTGGGTGGACGAGCTGCGCGACGCACCACCGTTAGTGTTGCGGCATGTCAATTTACGGATTGAAAATTTCTTCAGTCATCACCTGTTTGCATTACAGGCGCTGCCGCCGGACGCTTTGTCTACTCCGTTGGATGTGCGCGGTGATTTCAGGGGGGAAAGTTTCGATGACCTGAGCGCGTGGAAAGGGCAGATATATACCCGTCTGGATCGTACCGATGTGACGGCTTGGCGGCCATGGCTTGATCTTCCGCGTGAGTTTAGTCGTGGTCGCGGCGCTTTGCGCGGCTGGCTGGGTATAACCCATGGTGCGGTGAGCGAAGTTATAGCAGATGTAAGTCTGTATGACGTGGTGACTCGCCTTGCGGATGATTTGCCGGAGTTGTCACTGCACGAATTGCAGGGACGCGCCTCATGGAAAGCGCAGAACGGCGATCTGGAGATTGCTACCCGGCGTTTGTCGATGCGGCAGCGTAACGGCATTACCTTGCCTCCCACCGATTTTTATTTGCATATAGCCAAGGGAGAACTGGAGCCGGCAGGGGGCGAGATGCACGCGAATTTGCTGCAGTTGGAGACGCTGTCCAGTCTGGCGGGTTTTGTGCCGCTGGGAGCCGATTTGCAGCAACAGCTGCAGGCCTACGCACCCAAAGGCAAGGTGGAAAATCTTGATATTCAATGGCAGGGTTCCCTGAAAAATCCTAATGAATATCGGATCAAGGGACAGTTCGAAAACCTTGCCATGCGTCAGGTGGGCGGCTTGCCGGGATTTGCCGGACTTTCGGTGGATGTCGATGGCAATGACGTTTCCGGGCGGTTGAATATTGACTCTCGCAATCTGGTTGTGGATGCGGCCGGAGTAATGGTTGAACCGTTATCGTTTACTACGTTGACAGGTCAGGCCAGTTGGCAGAAAAAGGACGGAGAGCTGCTGGTACGGGCTGATAATTTTGCCCTTGCAAACGAAGATTTGGCGGGCAATTTGTTCGGCAGTTACCAGACCCAAAAAGACACGCTGGGGAAACTTGATCTGACCGTTTCCCTGACGCGTGGCGATGTGACCAAGGCCTACCGTTACACACCGTTGATCGCACTTGAACAGGAAGGCAATGATTGGCTCAAGGGCGCTTTGCTGTCCGGTCACACCGAAGATTTTCGCGTACGCATCAAGGGTAATCTCAGCGACTTTCCGCTGGATGGTACTGAGAATGCGCTGCTGGAGATAGGCGGACATGCTAGTGATGCGGCGATAGATTTTCATCAGGACTGGCCGCATGTCGAGAATATCGCGGGGGAGTTCTGGATACATGGCAACAGGCTGGAAGTAAAAGCGCCTGCGGCAACCATGTTTGGTGCGCAACTGCACAATCTGACCGTCGCATTGCCCGATATGATGAGTGCAGACCTGCCGCTGGAGGTGACCGGTGTGGCGCAGGCACCCAGCAGCACATTGCTGGATTTTGTGCAGCACAGTCCGGTTCGCGGTTACATAGACGGATTCACGGATGACATGCAGGCCAGTGGTAACGGTCATCTGGATTTGTTCTTGCGCGTTCCCCTGCTGGGTGAGCAGACAGTGCAGGTTAAAGGCTCTTTGCGTGTTGAGGGAAACGATATTGATCTGGGGGGCGGTGCGCCGTTATTGCGCAATACGCAGGGTACTTTATCGTTCACCGAATCGGGCATGCAGGCAGAGAATGTGATGTCTGAGATATTAGGTGGCGCTGCCCGAATAGACGTGAAAAGTGCTGCGAGCGGCGCATTGCATGCGAAGGCTGCGGGAAATATCAATCTTGATGTGCTGCGCAGAAAAAATCCACACCCGGCATTGAATAAATTGCATGGTGGGGCGGCATGGGATGCCGACATTACGGTCATCAAGAAATTTGCCGAACTGACCATCAATTCAAACTTGCAGGGGATTTCATCCAGCCTGCCATTGCCGTTTTCCAAACACGCGTCCGAAGTGATGCCTTTGAGTCTGGAGAAGAAGATTGTGACCGATGGGCAGGACTCCATTGAATTGCGATTGGGCAAGTTGATCAATGTACGATTAGCGCGGCGCGAGGAAAATGGTGCGATGGCGGTTAAGCGCGGCGTGGTCAGTCTCGGGCCGCAGAACGACATCGGCAAGTGGACGAAGCGCGACGGGGTGTGGCTGGTCGGGAAGCTGCCCCGGTTGTCTCTGGAGGGCTGGGGTGATTTACTCAATGCGGGGAGTGGATCCTCGGATATACCCATTGCCGGCGCCGATTTCAGCATTGAAAACGTGAGTGGTTATGGTTTGCAGTTGGCCGATTTGGCGGTTACTGCAAATCAGCGTGACGAGGGGCTGGAGGCCAACTTGTCCAGTAACACCCTGAATGGCGTGCTGGAGTGGCAGCCGCGTGGAGACGGCAAGTTGACTGTGCGTTTGCAAAATGTCGATTGGGGAGAAAGTAACCAGATGAAAGCGACTGGCAAGACTGTTGTGCCGGTGGCGAAACAGTCGGCGACGCAAACCGTTACGCCCGGGAAACTACCCGCATTGCAGCTTGCCGTGGAGAACCTGAAGGTGGGCGGAAAACAGATTGGTCGATTTGAACTGGTCGGACACCCGGAAGGTGACGACTGGCGATTGCGCCGCTTCAGTTTCGTCAATCCGGATGGAAGCTTGGTGGGGGACGGCATTTGGCATAGCAACACGAAGGACATGCGTACCGAGGCCAGTCTGCAGTTGCAGATCAGCGATGCCGGGAAAATATTGGCACGCTCCGGTTATCCGGATACCGTCAAGGGCGGAAGCGGTAAGCTGGTCGCGAATCTGGCCTGGGCAGGAGCCCCTTACGATTTCGACTTTGCGATTCTCGAGGGTCAACTCAAACTGGATACCGGCAAGGGACAGTTTCTCAAGATGGACCCGGGTATGGGCAAACTGCTCAGTGTACTCAGTCTGCAATCGTTGCCGAAGCGCATCACGCTGGATTTCGGCGATGTGTTTAGTTCGGGATTTCAGTTTGACAACATTAACGGCAATGCAACCATCATGCATGGCATGATGGAGACGCAGGATTTTCATATCGACGGTTCATCTGCCAAGGTGACGATGCAGGGAACGGTCGATTTGAACCGGGAAACGCAGGATCTGCGTATAAAGGTTATGCCTACGCTGGGCGATAGCATGTCGCTGATTGGCGCCTTTGCCGCAGGCCCCGCGGTGGGAGTCGGTGCGTTGATCGTCAACAAGGTTCTGGGTAATCCGCTCGATAAGTTGCTATCGTTTGAATACAATGTGAGCGGCACATGGACTGATCCCTCGGTTATCAAGGTGGGGCAGGCCAAGAAAAAAACAGATAATCAGAGTGAGTAGAGAAATCATGCAGGATGGAAATAGCACACAACAGCGCATTGCCGCACAGGCCAATGCTTTCAAGGTTGCCGCAATTCAGATGGCCTCCGGACCCAATGTCGCGGGCAACCTGAGCGAGGCAAAACGCCTGATTGCCAAGGCGGTCGAGCAGCGCGCAAAGCTGGTGGTGCTGCCGGAATTCTTCGCGATCATGGGTATGAGCGAGCAGGATAAGGTGGCGGTGCGCGAGCACCCCGGGCAGGGTCCGATACAGACTTTTCTCAGTGAAACCGCCAAGCAGCATGGCATCTGGCTGGTGGGCGGCTCAATCCCGCTGGCGGCCAGTTCACCGGACAAGGTGTTGAACAGTTGTCTGGTGTACAACGAACTCGGCGAGCAGGTAGGGCGTTACGACAAGATCCATCTGTTTAATCTTGAACTGGGCAATGAGAGCTACAACGAAGCCAAGACCATAGAGTCGGGCAATCAGGTCGTGGTAGTGGATAGCCCGTTTGGCCGTATCGGCTTGGCTGTTTGCTACGATTTGCGCTTTACGGAACTGTTCCGGGCCATGAAGGATGTGGACATTATCGTACTGCCGTCGGCCTTTACCGCCACCACCGGCAAGGTGCATTGGGAACCGTTGGTGCGCGCACGTGCGATTGAAAACCTTTCTTATGTGATTGCATCGGCGCAGGGCGGTTACCATGTCAATGGTCGCGAGACGCATGGTCACAGCATGATCGTCGATCCCTGGGGGCGGGTAATGGATGAGTTGCAGCGCGGCTCGGGCGTAGTGATCGCCGATGTCAATCCGTCCTATCAGGCCAGCCTGCGCAACAGCCTGCCTGCGCTGTCGCATCGCGTCCTGTACGATTGCTAGCGCGACACTCATGCCCCCTAAATGCGCGTCTGTGCAGTGTTCGACGCAAATGCTTCTTCAATCTCATTGGAGCACATTCCCTCATTGGAGAAAAACAATTACATGACGATCTTGACCCAGTCCCACGACAACCTGTTTGCCACTGTGCAGCAATCGTTGCTGACGCCTTACTCCCTCGATTCCAAAAAACTCCAGCAGGTTTTTGCCAGCATGATGGCGCACCGTCTGGACTATGCCGATTTATATTTTCAGTACAGCCGTGCCGAGAGCTGGTCGCTGGAGGAGGGCATCGTCAAATCGGGCAGTTTCAATATTGATCAGGGCGTCGGCGTGCGCGCAGTCAGCGGTGAGAAAACCGCATTCGCTTATTCCGACGATATCAGTCTGAACGCACTGGACAGCGCAGCGCAGGCCACGCGCGCGATTGCGCGTCAAGGCGGAAAACAGAAGGTGCCGGTGCTGCATCACGGTTCACGCCGCGCGATTTATCAGCCCAACGATCCTATTGCCAGCATGAAGGATGCCGACAAGGTTGCACTGCTGGAGCGTATCGAGCGCTATGCGCGCTCGCTCGACCCGCGGGTTACTCAAGTAATGGCGGGATTGGCCGGTGAATACGAGATGGTGATGGTTGCGCGTAGCGACGGTCTGATGAATGCCGACATTCGCCCGCTGGTACGGCTGTCGGTACAGGTCATCGTCGAGAGCAATGGCAAGCGTGAACAAGGCTCCGCGGGTGGTGGCGGACGTTTTGATTACGCCTATTTTGATGATGCTATGCTGCATCGCTATGCCGAAGAGGCCGTGCATCAGGCGCTGATCAATCTTGATGCGGGGCCTGCTCCGGCGGGGGAAATGTCCGTGGTGCTGGGTAGTGGCTGGCCCGGTATCCTGCTGCATGAAGCCATTGGTCACGGACTGGAAGGTGACTTCAATCGCAAGGGCAGCTCGGCGTTCTCCGGCCGTGTCGGTGAACGTGTCGCCGCCCGTGGCGTGACTGTGGTGGATGACGGCACGATTGCAAACCGTCGCGGCTCGCTGCAGATGGACGACGAGGGCAATCCGACCCAGTGCACCACGCTGATCGAAGACGGCATCCTCAAAGGTTATTTGCAGGACTCGTTAAATGCGCGTCTGATGGGGGTGGCGACCACCGGCAATGCGAGGCGCGAATCCTATGTGCACCTGCCGATGCCGCGCATGACCAACACCATGATGCTCAATGGTGACAAGTCTCGCGAAGAAATCATCGCCTCGGTGAAAAACGGCCTGTATGCGGTGAACTTTGGCGGCGGACAGGTCGACATCACCAACGGCAAGTTTGTATTCTCCACCACCGAAGCCTACCTGATCGAAGACGGCAAGATCACCCGCCCGGTCAAAGGTGCGACGCTGATCGGCAACGGTCCCGACGCATTGACGCGCGTCAGCATGATAGGCAACGACATGGCGCTCGATTCCGGTGTGGGCACCTGCGGTAAGGAAGGCCAGAGCGTTCCGGTCGGCGTCGGCCAGCCGACGGTGCGCATCGATGGTTTGACGGTGGGTGGGACGAGCTAGCGGTAGGTCTGGTTTTACCCCGACGAATGCCGATGTCGGTTTAGCTCTGCATAGCCCAGCCGCCAAGTTATCAGGAAACGATGGCTTAGCGGCTGTTAATACCAACCTACATGCTCAATCTAACTCCCTGTGCCCGATGCAGCAATTGCAGATAGTTGCGCGATTGCATTTCGGACAGGCGGCTGGCGGTGCGGGAGAACTCCTTGGCGTCGCACAAATTTTCCAGTTCGACTTGTGCCGAGGCGACCAGTCTGACGTTGTGGTCGTATAGCACGTCGATCAGCCAGATGAAGCGACGCATGACATCGGCATTTTCTGCGGTCAGTTTTGGAATGTTGGTCAGGAGCAGGGTGGGGAAGCGTTGGGCGATGGTCAGATAGTCTTCCTGCGCGTGTGCGCCGCCGCAGAGTTCATCGAATTCAAACCATACTACTGAGCGCGCGCATTTTTTTACCGCTATCCTGCGATCACGTATGACCAGTTGATTTTCTTGCAGCATGCCGGCGGCGAGTCGGGCGTATAGGCTTGCCATTTTTGCGTCGCTTTCGGCGTCGTCGGAACTGAGGAATAGCGGTTCTCGGATCATCGCTTGGGTGCGGTAATCGTTGCCGCCATCCACGTTCAGTATTTTTAATTCGCGCTTGAGTAATGCGATGGCAGGCAAAAAATTCTGGCGTTGCAATCCGTGCAGATAGAGGTCGTCCGGCGCAAGGTTGGAGGTGGTGATCAGCACAACGCCACCCTTGAATAGTTCGGTGATGAGTCGCCCCAATATCATCGCATCGGCGATGTCGTCGACTTGGAATTCATCCAGGCAGAGTAATCGGGTGGATTCGATGATGCGTTGCGCCAGTGCGTGCAGCGGATCTGCTTCATGGGCCAGCAATTTCATTTCGCGATGCACCTCGGCCATGAAGTTGTGGAAGTGGATGCGGCGTTTGCGGCGGTAGGGCAGTGAGTTGTAGAGCACGTCCATCAACAGGGTCTTGCCGCGTCCCACGCCGCCCCACAGGTACAGGCCGCGGGGCACATCTGGGCTGAGCAGGCTGCGTCCGAGGAAGCGGTTGCGTCTGGCTTTGAATTCGACCAGTTGCTGCCATAGCGATTCGAGTTCTGCTATCGCGGCGGCTTGCGCCGAATCCTGCAAAAAGCCCGGAATGTTGCTGACGGACTGATACCAGTCCATCGGGCTGACGCTGCCGTCTTCGGGCAGGAGGATGTTATGTGAGAGCATGGCGAATCGATTTTTTGACGGACAGTTTGCGGCGTGATTATGCCGCATTTCACGTCAAAACCCTGCGGTTTTGATGCTACGTGCGGCATTTTTAGTAATTGGCGCTTAGGTTTTACATGCCGGTGGATGTGTGTTACGGTAAAAAAGAATCATGTCCTACAACCCACCCAAAGGTTACGGGGGTTTGAAAGTTTCCGTGCCGACTTATAGTTTTGATTGATACAAACCATAGAAAAAATTTAACTACCTCTGAATTGCCCGTGTTTGAATTTCGCCCCTTGGCGCCTACCGATGGTATGGCGTTGCACAGGTTGGTGAGCACGTGTCCCCCTCTTGATACCAACTCGGCTTATTGCAATCTGTTGCAGTGCAGCCACTTCGGTTCTACCTCTATAGCCGCTGTGCGTGAGGGTGAGTTGATGGGCAGCGTTACGGCCTACATCGTTCCCGACCGACCCGACACGCTGTTTGTCTGGCAAGTTGCCGTGCATACCGCTGCGCGCGGTCAGAGACTTGCTCGCACCATGTTGCGCAAACTGGTTGCAGGACAGCCGGGCATTCAATTTATCGAGACATCCATCACGCCGGACAACGAGGCCTCATGGCGCTTGTTTACCGGATTCGCGACCGAAATGCACGCCGACATGGCGCGCTCGGTCATGTTTGAACAGACGTTGCATTTTCAGGGCGAGCACGCCACCGAGCATCTGGTGCGTGTGGGTCCTATGAAGGGTTGAGCCTGTCTCTCACTGTTATTGTAAGGAGGAAATTGTATGAAAATTTTTGAAGAGTTGGAATCTGAAGTACAAAGTTATGCCCGTGCATTTCCGCGCGTTTTCAATCGCGCTTGCGGCGAGTATCTGTATGACAGCGAAGGGAACCAGTTTCTGGATTTTTTGGCAGGCGCCGGAACGCTGAATTACGGGCATAACAACCCGTTGTTCAAGGACGCGCTGATGGAATACATACAGGCCGACGGGATTACTCACGGACTGGATCTGCATACCATTGCCAAACAACGCTTTCTTGAAGCCTTCAAAGCCAAAATCCTCAAGCCGAGAGACATGGAGTATCAGGTTCAATTCACCGGGCCGACCGGCACTAATGCGGTCGAAGCAGCGATGAAACTGGCGCGCAATGTCACTGGGCGTCACAACATCATCGCGTTCACCAATGGCTTTCACGGTGTGACGCTGGGTGCGCTGGCGGCGACGGGGAACTCGCATCATCGTGGTGCGGCAGGCATCGCGCTGGGCGGGGTGACGCGCATGCCCTATGACGGCTATCTGGGCGAAGGCTTTGATACCACCGCTTATCTGGATAAGGTACTGAGTGATGGTAGCAGCGGCGTCGACAAGCCTGCTGCGGTGATTGTCGAGACCGTGCAGGGCGAGGGTGGCATCAATGCGGCCAGCTTCGAGTGGTTGCGCGCGTTGGAGGCTGTTTGTCGTCGCCATGAGGTGTTGCTGATCGTAGATGATATTCAGTCCGGCTGCGGCAGGACGGGTACTTTCTTCAGTTTCGAGCATGTGGGTATCAAGCCCGACATCGTGACCATGTCCAAGTCGCTGAGCGGTTATGGTCTGCCGATGGCAGTAGTACTGATCAAGCCTGAACTGGATCAGTGGAAGCCGGGCGAGCATAACGGCACCTTCCGTGGCAACAACCTCGCCTTCATCACCGCTACGGCCGCAATTGATCATTACTGGTCCGATGATGTTTTCGAGAAGAGCATCAAGCACAAGGGCGACATCATCGCGGATCGCCTGAGTCGCTTTGCCGACGAGTATGGTGACGGCAGCTTTACTGCACGCGGTCGCGGCATGTTCCGTGGCATTAACTGCGTCAGCGGCGAGTTGGCGAGCGATATTTCGTTACGCGCATTTAAGAAGGGCTTGATGATAGAAACCAGCGGGGCTGACGATCAGGTGGTGAAGCTGCTGTGTCCGTTGATGATCTCGGAAGATGCCTTGAGTGATGGTCTGAGCAAGATTGAGGAAAGCATCAGCGAGGCCTGTGCACAGTTCAAGCTCATGCCGCGCGAGAAGGACTTCTACCAGTAAACGTTAAGGCAGCCTATTGGCTGCAAAGGAGATATGTAAAATGATAGTACGTACATTGGAAGCGGCCGAGCGTTGCGAGCGTCGCATCGTCAGCGAGGGTTGGGACAGTACCCGTTTATTGCTCAAGAGTGATGGCATGGGATTTTCCTTTCACATCACCACCATCTACGCCGGAGCGAATCTGGAGATGCATTACCAGAACCATTTGGAGTCGGTGTATTGCATCAGCGGTGAGGGGCAGATCGAGGATCGTGCCGATGGCAAGGTCTATCCGATCAAACCCGGCACCATTTATGCGCTGGATCAGCACGATCGGCATTTCCTGCGCGCGACCACCGAAATGAAAATGGCCTGCGTGTTTAATCCGCCGCTGCATGGCAAAGAGGTACACAACGCTCAGGGCGCTTATGAACTGGATGCCGAGGCAATCTAGAAGTGATACTGACTTTCCTGCTCTTTATGCTGCTGTTTGCGGCAATCGGCATTGCTTCGGTTTTTAGCAGTCGTAATACCAAGCAGGATTACTATCTGGCCAGCAGTTCGGTCGCGCCCTCACTGGTTGGGCTGTCTGCCGTGGCGACCAACAATAGCGGCTTCATGTTCATCGGCGTAATCGGTTACACCTATGCAACAGGACTGGCAGCTATCTGGTTGATGTTGGGCTGGATTGCGGGAGATTTTCTATCATCAATATTTATTCATTCCCGTTTGCGGGAGGCTACCCGGCATACCGGTGAGTCTAGTTTTGCCGGGGTACTTAGCCGCTGGAACGGCGGTCAGGGCAGGGCGCTACAAACAGTTATCGGCGGGATTTCCCTGGTGTTCATGCTGGCCTATGCCAGCGCACAGCTGGTCGCGGGTGGCAAGGCATTGCAGGTATTGCTTGAGTGGCCTTCATGGGCGGGGGCGGTGATGGGGGCGATCATGGTGATGGCCTATTGTTATTCCGGAGGCATACGCGCGTCCATCTGGACGGATGCGGCGCAGTCCGTCGTCATGATACTGGCCATGGGTTTGTTGCTGGCTGTTGCGACGGCCAATCTCGGCGGGGTGAGTGAGGCCATTGTGCAATTGAATGGTGTGTCCGGATACATGGACTGGTTCCCCAAGGACCTCGTTCTGCTCGGCTTTATCGGCGGCATTCTGTTCGCAATCAGCTGGGGATTCGCCGGACTCTCGGTGATCGGACAGCCGCACATCATGGTCAGGTTCATGGCGCTGAATGACAACAGCAAAATGAATCAGGCGCGGTTGTGGTATTACCTGTGGTTTGTCGCTTTTTATGTGATGGCAACCGGAGTGGGATTGTTATCGCGCATCTATCTGAATGATCCCGGTACTTTCGATGCCGAACTGGCATTGCCGGTGATGGCGATGCAGTTGTTACCACCCGCGCTGGTCGGCGTGATTCTGGCCGGGATCTTTGCGGCCACCATTTCCACGGCGGACTCGTTGATTATCAGTTGTTCCTCCGCGCTTACCCATGATTTGCTGCCACACAGGATAGAAAACACCCGCGTGCTCAAGGCCGACACGGCCGGCATTACGCTGCTGGCATTGCTGTGGGCACTGTTCAACGAACAAAGCGTATTCAGTCTGGTCATCATGGCGTGGTCTGGGCTCGCCAGTGCTTTTGCTCCCCTGCTCATCGTGCTCGCACTGGGCGGCAAGCCAAGTACGAGAGCAAGCCTCATCGCCGTAACGGGAGGTCTGGCCGCGGCGGCCATGTGGCGCCACCTGGGTTGGCATCACGCCGTCTACGAAGGAATGCCGGGTATCCTGACCGGTTTGGTTGTGTTGTCCCCCAGCCTGTTTAGAGCTTGGCAGAAAAGGCGTGGGGCAGCGTATGCCGCTTATTGTGACGCGGTGAAAGAATCATGAGCGACCTTATTAAATCAGCCATCCTGATGTTGGTTCTGCTCAACCCGTTTCTGGTCATCATCTATCTGGTGGATATGGTCGAGAAACTGGATCAGCAGCGCTTCATTCGGGTGTTGGCTCATGGCAGCCTTATTGCCACCGCGGTATTTTGCAGTTTCGCGATTCTGGGTGATGCGATCTTCTCCAACGTCGTGCAGGCGGAATTCGCATCGTTCCAGATATTCGGCGGTATTGTGTTCCTGCTTATCGGCATTCAATTCGTGTTCCGCGGGCCGACGGCCATCGAGGCCTTGAGAGGGGACTCCGGCGGCCTTGCGGCAGCAATTGCGATGCCTGTGCTGATCGGGCCGGGAACCATCAGCGCCAGTGTGGTGATAGGTAAGCGCCATGAGGCGTTGCAGGCTTGCGCTACCATCATCATGGCGGTGTTCATCTCGGTGCTGATCATGTTCGCACTCAAGCTGGTGCACGATCATGTGCGCCCGCGTAACGAGCCGGTGATCAAGCGTTATATCGAGATTGCCGGACGTATCACCGCGCTCTATGTGGGTACAGTGGCGGTGGAGATGATCATGCAGGGCATACGGACATGGGTGGGAAAGTTTTGAGATGTGAGCGCGGTTAACAGCGCCGGAAAATATTCAGTTAGTCATGAGATTGCACCGTCCCACGTGATGAAAGCTGCCGATACCCGGAGCAATCTCACCCGCAGGTGCAATGTCCCAGCGCCATTCATTCACGATTAGATTCTCAAGTCCCAGCCTCGCGGAACAATCGAATTGTTGCAGCCGCTCACCGCTGTAATCATAAATTATCTGTTTCAGGTCGGTTAGCAGAATGACTTGTGCAGAAAAGCTCGCGAGGTAATCCAGATGCTGGAGCATTAGGCGTGTGCCCCATTGTTCCAGCATCGCCCCATCAAGTTCGGGAAAGCGTTGCCTCAGCCAGTCCTGCGGTAGCAGCGGCAATTGTGAAACCAGATTGACCGAAGCTACCCAGTCGATAGTCCGGTCATCAAGAAAATTCTGCGGCGGTGGCAGGTCCAGCTCCCCGGGCCGGAGCTCATACATATGCTGCATAAATCCGCTGACATCGTGCGAAATACATTCCACGTTGGCATGTAGCCTAACCGCGCGCCGCACCTCCGGCAGATGTACGATATCGACCAGAATCACGCGTTCGAAACGTTGCGCCAGTTCATTCAGCGGAATGTCCAGCAACAGACCCGAGCCGAAGATCAGCGCGGTACGAAAGTGGCTGCATTGGTGCAGGGATTCCAGCAACGCGGTGCGACTGTTTTTCAGATGCGGCTGCCAGCTTGTCATGCAGCGGCGGTAGCGCGAACGTATACCGATGCTTTCGCGCAGATAACCCAGTCTGCGCGCATCCGGCGGGCAATCGGTGATGAGGCTGGTAAGCCACTCGCTCAGCATATGCAGCGACTACTTGGCCTCGTCTTTGATGGCTTCGATCGGAACGCTAATTTTAACCTCGTCGGCAATCATGGGAATGAAGGTATTCATGCCGAATTCCGAGCGTTTGATGGTGGCGCTGATGTCCGCTCCGCATGCGTCTTTCTTACTCATCGGATGAGGCGCGCAATAAAAATTGCTGACGGTAAGACGCAACGGTTTGCTGACGCCAAGCATAGTGAACTCGCCTTCGGCGGCAACGATCTTGGCGCCGTCGAATATCAACTTGTTCGAGACAAAGTGCATGGCGGGAAATTGCGCGACATTAAAAAATTTCTCCGCCTTCATGTGCTCATCCCATTTTTTGAAGCCCATATCCAGTGAATCGGTCGCGATGGTGATCTCCACGCTGCCCTTGTGCGCTGCGGTATCTAGCGTGATCTTGCCGCTGCTTTCATTAAAGCGACCGCGCTGGGTGGAGTAGCCCATGTGATTGACCTCGAACACGGGCCAAGTGTGGTGCGCGTCTATGGTATAGCTGTCCGCTG
>JBBQXA010000068.1:0-13210 GCA_038210095.1 Burkholderiales bacterium | reverse complement strand
TAGCGCGAAAGTATCACGCAATACTCTGGAGACGCAGATTGGCGTCGAAGTGAATCTGGACGGTAGCGGGCAGGTCAAGCTGGATACCGGCCTGCCCTTCCTAGAGCACATGCTCGATCAGATTGCGCGTCACGGTCTGGTTGATTTGGACATTCTCGCCAAGGGTGATCTGCATATTGATGCTCACCACACCGTGGAAGATATCGGCATCACGCTGGGGCAAGCGTTCCTTAAGGCGGTGGGTGACAAGAAGGGTGTGCGCCGTTACGGTCACGCCTATGTGCCGCTAGATGAGGCTCTGTCTCGTGTGGTGCTAGATTTGTCTGGACGTCCCGGCTTGGTGTTTAACTGCGAATTCGTGCGCGACAATGTCGGCGACTTCGAGGTTGACCTGATCCATGAATTCTTTCAGGGCTTCGTCAACCATGCTCTGGTGACACTGCACATCGACAATCTGGCAGGCAACAACGCTCACCATCAGGCTGAGACAATATTCAAGGCTTTCGGTCGCGCATTGCGCATGGCGCTGGAGCTTGATCCGCGCATGGCTGGCGTGATGCCTTCCACCAAGGGCTCGCTATAAATCTCATGGTTGATGTTGCGATAGTAGATTACGGGATGGGCAATCTGCGCTCGGTCGAACAGGCCCTGCGCAAGGTTGCACCGAATGCCGAGGTGGTCGTTACCGACGATGCCGCCGTGATTGCCGCCGCCGGACGGGTGGTATTTCCGGGCCAAGGCGCGATGCGCGATTGCATGCACGAACTGGATGCGCGCGGATTGCGCACTGCGGTGCTGGAGGCTGCGCGCAGCAAGCCCTTCCTTG
This sequence comes from Burkholderiales bacterium, assembly GCA_038210095.1. Taxonomy (GTDB): domain Bacteria; phylum Pseudomonadota; class Gammaproteobacteria; order Burkholderiales; family Gallionellaceae; genus Gallionella. The sequence continues at coordinate 12,384 of JBBQXA010000068.1, read as the reverse complement.
GTATTTGCATCGGCTTGCAAATGCTGTTCGAACACAGCACCGAGGGCGATATACCGGGCTTGGGCGTATTGCCGGGCGATGTTCTGCGCTTTCAGTCCAATCTCAAGGATGAGCGCGGCGGCAGGCTCAAGGTGCCGCACATGGGCTGGAATCAGGTGCATCATGCAGACCATCCTTTGTGGGACGGTATCGCGCAAGGCGAGCGTTTCTACTTCGTGCATAGCTACTATGTGCAGCCGCAGGATGCCGCGCTGGTGCAGGCGACCAGCGACTATCCGCAGCCCTTCGTATGCGCGGTGGCGCGCAATAATTTATTCGCGGTGCAATTCCACCCGGAGAAAAGCCACGCGGCAGGGCTTAAGCTGCTGCAAAACTTTGTGCAATGGAACCCTTAACTTTTTGAATGTAATGCCATGCTGATAATTCCTGCGATTGATTTAAAAGACGGTCATTGTGTGCGCCTGAAACAGGGCCTGATGGAAGATGCCACCGTATTTTCCGAGGACCCCGGTGCGACGGCTCGTCATTGGCTGGATCAGGGCGCGCGTCGCCTGCATCTGGTGGATCTGAACGGCGCCTTTGCCGGGAAACCCAAAAATGAGGCCGCGGTGCGCAGCATCATCGAAGAGGTAGGCATAGACGTGCCGGTGCAACTGGGTGGCGGTATCCGCGATCTGGAAACGATTGAACGCTATCTTGATATCGGTGTGACCTACATCATCATCGGTACCGCTGCGGTCAAGGTGCCGGGCTTTTTGCATGAGGCATGCGATGCATTCCCAGGTCACATCATGGTCGGCCTGGATGCCAAGGGTGGCAAGGTCGCGGTGGATGGTTGGTCCAAGCTGACCGGTCACGATGTGGGTGATCTGGCGAAGCGCTTCGAGGGCTATGGTGTCGAAGCGATCATTTACACCGACATCGGCCGCGACGGCATGTTGTCCGGCGTAAATATCCCGGCAACCGTTGAATTGGCGACGCCGCTGCATGTGCCGGTGATTGCCAGTGGCGGCATTACCAATCTGGATGATGTGCGCGCCTTGTGTGCAGTGCAGCAAGAGGGCATTACCGGTGCAATCACCGGACGCGCAATCTACGAAGGCACGTTGGATTTTCGCGCGGCACAGGCGTTGGCGGATGAATTGACGGCGGCCAATGGCCTTGCTCTGGCAAACGGATACAGCGGGACGGCGCGCTAAACTATGCTGGCTAAACGCATCATTCCCTGTCTGGACGTAACGGCGGGGCGAGTCGTCAAGGGTGTCAGCTTCGTCGAATTGCGCGATGCGGGTGATCCGGTTGAGATCGCACGCCGCTATGACGAGCAGGGCGCTGACGAACTGACTTTCCTTGATATCACGGCCAGTTCGGACGATCGGGGCATCATTTTTCGCATCATCGAAGAGGTCGCTTCGCAGGTATTCATTCCGTTGACCGTGGGCGGCGGCGTGCGAGAGGTTGGCGACGTGCGCAACCTGCTGAATGCGGGAGCAGACAAGGTCAGTATCAACACCTCGGCGGTAGTCAATCCACAGTTGGTCGCAGATGCAGCATCGCGTTACGGCTCGCAGTGTATTGTGGTGGCAATCGACGCTAAGCAGGTCCAGCCCGGCCGGTGGGAAGTGTTTACTCATGGCGGACGCAAGGCTACAGGGCTGGATGCGGTGGAATGGGCGCTGAAGATGCAGCAGCATGGCGCGGGAGAGATTTTGCTGACCAGCATGGATAGAGACGGGCAGAAAAATGGTTTCGATCTGGCACTGACGCGCGCAGTGACCGATGCGCTGGAAATTCCGGTGATCGCCAGCGGTGGCGTCGGTAATTTGCAGCATCTGGCCGATGGCGTGAAGCAGGGTGGTGCAGATGCGGTGCTGGCGGCCAGTATTTTCCACTTCGGTGAATATACCGTGCGGCAAGCCAAGGAGTTTATGGCTGAGCAGGGTATTGAGGTGCGACTTTGAGCGAGGTCTGGTTAAACAAGATCAACTGGTCATCTGACGGACTGGTGCCCGCTATCGCACAAGATGCGGAAACGGGGCGGGTGTTGATGGTGGCCTGGATGAATCGTGATGCACTTAAGCTGACCGGACAAAAGGGTGAGGCGGTGTACTGGTCGCGTTCACGCAAGAAGTTGTGGCACAAGGGTGAAGAGTCGGGCCATGTGCAGAAGGTTAAGGAAATCCGAATTGATTGTGATGCCGATGTGGTGCTGTTGCAAATTGAACAGCAGGGTGGCATAGCGTGCCATACCGGACGCGCGAGCTGTTTTTACAGCCGTCTGGAAGATGGTCAGTGGGTAGAAGTGGACGAGGTATTGAAATCGCCTGATGAGATTTATGGGAAGCAATCATGAGTAATGACATCCTACTGCGATTGACTGAAACGCTGGAGGCTCGCAAGCAGGCTTCGCCGGACAGCTCCTATGTCGCCAAGCTGTTCAGTAAGGGCGACGACGCGATCCTGAAGAAGGTGATCGAGGAGGCGGGCGAGGTATTGTTGGCGGCCAAGGATGGCGACAAGCAACATCTGGTATATGAAGTCGCCGATCTGTGGTTCCACTGTATGGTGCTGCTTGCGCAAAAAGGCTTGAGCGCAGACGAGGTATTGCAGGAACTGGCGCGACGCGAGGGATTGTCGGGTATTGCAGAAAAGGCGAGCCGGAAATGAGCGATTGTATTTTCTGTAAAATCGCGCGCGGCGAAATACCCAGCCGCAAGGTGTATGAGGATGATGAGATTTTCGCCTTTCACGACATCAATCCGGTTGCGCCTGTGCACTTTATGCTGATCCCGAAATTACATTTAAATTCGTTGGTAGATGCGGCGGAAGTGGATGTGGCGTTGCTGGGCAAGATGATGTTGCTGGCGCCGAAGCTGGCAAAAGAGCAAGGGTTGGAAAACGGATTTCGTACCGTAATTAACACGGGTCGCGGCGGCGGTCAGGAAGTTTTTCATTTACATATACATATCATTGGTGGCGGCAATCTGCCCCCCATGGTGAAACGCAGTTAATTGAGGAGAATAAAATGGGTTCGCTGAGCATCTGGCATTGGTTGATCGTGTTGGTCGTAGTCATGATGGTTTTTGGCACCAAGAAATTGCGCAATATTGGCAGTGATTTGGGCGGCGCGGTAAAGGGCTTCAAGGAAGGCATGAGTTCGGATGACGCTGAGGCGAAGAAGCTGAACGGCGATAGCCAGACCATAGAAGGCGAAGTGAAAGACAAGAAAACCACCAACGTCTGAATCGCAGACAAACCACATGTTTGACTTCAGTCTGCCCGAATTGATGATCGTGCTGGTGGTGGCGTTGGTCGTCATCGGGCCGGAGCGCTTGCCCAAGGTAGCGCGCACACTGGGTCATCTCTATGGACGCGCGCAACGTTATGTGAATGGCGTGAAAGCGGATATTTCGCGCGACATGGCGATAGATGAGTTTAAGCAGTTGCAACAGAAGGTACAGGAAGAAGCCAGTGCTGCTACGCGCTCGGTGCGACAAGTGGAGCGGGCACTTGATCAGCAAGTGCAGCAACTGAATCAATCTGTTGCCCAATCATTTCAGCCTGATGCGCGGGCTGAAAAACTTTCGGGTCAGACAGGGCAAGATGATGCCTCTACGCCCCCCTCCGCCAAATCCTAATGAGTACCACCGAAACCTTCATTGCTCACCTGATTGAGTTGCGTACACGCTTGCTGCATTCAGTAATAGCGCTGGTGCTAGTATTCATATGCCTGTTCCCGTGGGCCTCCGATCTCTATGCTTTGCTGGCGCAGCCGTTGCTGGACAAGCTGCCGAAGGGCGGGCAGATGATAGCGACCGATGTGACAACGCCATTTTTTGTGCCACTCAAGGTCGCGTTGATGGCCGCTTTCCTGATTGCATTGCCCTACATTTTGTACCAAGCATGGCGTTTTGTTGCCCCGGGTCTATATGCGCACGAGAAAAAACTGGTCGTTCCTTTGATTATCGCCAGTACCCTGCTGTTCTTCGGCGGTATGGCGTTCGCCTATTTTGCGGTCTTCCCCATGGTGTTCGGATTCATCACGGCCTCAGCGCCGATAGGGGTTGCAGTGATGACCGACATCGACAAATACCTGAGCTTCGTGTTGTCCATGTTCATGGCCTTTGGAGTTACCTTTCAGGTGCCGGTGGCGGTGATATTGCTGGTGCGCATGAATTTTGTGACGGTTGAAAAATTACGCGAGATACGCCCTTATGTTATTGTAGGAGCGTTTGTGGTCGGCGCAATATTCACTCCACCCGATGTGGTATCTCAATTCATGCTGGCATTGCCAATCTGGCTGTTGTATGAAGGCGGCATCATCGTGGCAAGCTGGATGAAAAAGTCAGCAGCCACGACTAACGTAGTGTAAGCACTCGCGTCCTCACGGGAATTTTAGTTGCTAGTCGGTTTGGGACGTTTGCCGATTTTTAGCTTGAGGCTGATGGCTGAGCTGTCGCGTACCAGATTGAGTAAAACAACTTTTCCCGGTGGCAGATTGGCGACGGTATCCAGCATCGTCTTCCAATTGTCGATGGATTTGTCGTCAATCGAGATCAGAATGTCGCCTGTTTTTACGCCAGCACGTTCGGAAGGGCTGTTGCGGATTATTTCGGTGATCAAAACACCTTTTCTATCGCCCAGCTTGAATGATTCAGCAAGCTCCGGCGTCAGTTCCTGAACGCCAGCACCAATCCAGCCACGCGTAACCGAGCCATACTGAATAATTTGCTCCATTGTCTTCTTGGCAGTTGTGGCAGGGATGGCGAAGCCGATTCCGAGTGAGCCGCCATTCGGAGAATAGATTGCGCTGTTAATGCCGATCAGGTCGCCGTTTGCATCCACCAGTGCGCCACCGGAATTGCCGGGATTGATAGCAGCATCGGTTTGAATGAAATTTTCGAAAGTATTCAGCCCCAAGTGGTCGCGCTTGAGCGCACTGATGATGCCCATCGTGACGGTTTGCCCAACTCCGAACGGGTTTCCGATTGCCAGCACCATATCGCCGACTAGGGCGCGTTCTGGATGTCCGAAAGTGATGGCAGGTAGACTGCCTTGCAGGTCGATCTTGATCACGGCAAGATCAGTTTCGGGGTCGGACCCGATGACATGAGCCTTGGTGGTTGTGCCATCGGCCAAAGCCACTTCAATCTGATCGGCCGCTTCAACCACATGGTGGTTGGTCAGGATGTAACCATCCGGACTGACAATCACGCCCGAGCCGAGGCTGGAGTTGGTCTGAGGATCGGCATCCGGCTGGTCTCCGAAAAAGAAGCGAAAGCGCGGATCGTCCAGAAAAGGATTGGCTGGCGTTTTGACGACGGTGCTAGTGAAAATATTCACTACGGCGGGCATGGCCTTGTGTGCGGCGATACTCAGTCCCGATGCGGGTGCATGCGAGTCTTTCGTTGGCGGCGTATTCTCATATAGCGTGACTATGCCGCTACGCGCAGCGGTGGGTAGCAACTCGGGTTTCAGCGTGTGGACGACGAACAGTAACGCCAAGGAGATGGTGACGGTCTGGGTAAACAGTAGCCAATGTTTGCGCATGGTATGATGATTTCGATTGAAACTGGATTAAAGGGAAACTTCATGCTGCTCAATGATCTGCGCGATTATAACGCAAGCTTGTTGCAAACTTCGTTGTTCAAGGATTACTGCCCAAACGGTATACAAGTTGAAGGTCGCGCCGAGGTGCGGCGTATCGCTACTGGCGTGACCGCATCGCAGCAATTGCTGGACGAGGCAATTGCCTGGGGTGCAGATGCGATTTTGGTGCATCACGGCTACTTCTGGCGCAACGAGGATGTTGCGATAACGGGCATCAAGAAGCGCCGTATCGCTCAATTGCTGCGTAACGATGTCAGCCTGCTGGCCTATCACCTGCCGCTGGATGCGCATGCTGAACTGGGAAATAACGCGCAGTTGGGGACGCTGCTCGGTTTGCTGGAGCAGGGAAGGTTCGGTGAGCAGAATATCGCCTGTCTGGGCTCGTTAGAGCAACCCAAACTGCTGTCGCAATTTACCCAGCAGATTGCGCATGACTTGCAGCGTAATCCGCAAGTTATAGGCAGCCCATCCAAGGTGATAAAAAAAGTTGCATGGTGTAGTGGCGGAGCACAAGGATATTTCGAAGCCGCGATAGCTCAGGGCGTGGATGCATATATTACGGGGGAAATCTCCGAGCCTAATTTCCATCTTGCAAATGAAACTGGTGTGGTATTCATTGCCGCCGGTCATCATGCGACCGAACGGCTGGGTATACAGGCGCTTGGGCAGAATTTGTCGAAGCAGTTCGGGTTGGAACATCAATTCTTCGATCAGAACAATCCGGTCTAGTCAGGTTGTTTGCTGCGCAATTGATCTAGTGAGATTGTCATGCTACGCGGTATTGTTTGTAACGCCGTATTTGCCAGCGCTGCCTGCAGTCCGAACTCGGACATAAACTTTTTTAGCAAAGTCATTGTTTCGTCAAGAACGGCATCAGGCTGCCGGCTGAATTGAAGCAAAAAATCCTTGCGGCGAGGATGAAATGAAGTCCACTGCCATCCTAGGAAGTTGGCATTATTCTTGTATCCAGCCTCTTGCAGTGCCTGTTTGAGCTTGACGACCGCAGGCAAAGCTAATTGTTCGGGCGTCGGGGATGAGTTCCACATCAAGCCGAAATATATTTTCCAGGCTCCCCCCTGATATTGCTGTTCAAGCATTAGGCGAAGAAAAGTAGCCTGATCAGTAATTGCGGAACAATGCAGTCCGACCAGATTGTCCGGGGAATTTCTGTCTTCAGTTAGCGTACACGGCCAGTTCAATGAATAATCCAGAATCAAGGTATTGATGTGAGGGAGAAGCTCGCGCCAGTAAAGATTGTTGAGTGCTTGTCGAATTTCATCCGTCTGCTCGGCAACGGATAAGGTGAGTGCTAGATTTTCCGTTTGGGCGAAGAAGTTCAGTACGGATTGTTCCTCGTTCATGGTAAAAATTCCTGTTGAATAGTTTTTGAGTGAATATTAGCAATTGCTGCAATTATGTGGCGCATATGACTTTTTCTTGGGTGTTGCGAATAAGTCGCCCTTTAGGCGGTTGACAATATTTTTCAGAGTCGACATTATCTGCCTGTGTGATCCTTTCGCCGCACCTTCTGGGTGGAAGTTTAGCTTAAATAAAAATAATTTTATTGCGACACACCGCATCAAAAAATAATCCGATTTACGTGTTCAATCATGCCAGCACCAAGCTGGTATGGGATCATTTGTTTGCTGGGGGAGCCCTTACGATGCACCGTTTCTTACGTTTATCCATTTTGTTGACTGGATTATTTGCTGCTATGAGCAGTTACGCAGCAGATAATTCTCAACCCGCGCTTACGACACCGGACGACTTGGGTCCGAAAATCGAACAGCCTATCGAGTTTCCTCATAATCGCCATGCCGGTCTTCGTAATCCGAACGATCCGACTAATAGCGACCCCGCCAATGGCGGTATGGAAATGGACTGCCAGTATTGTCATACCTACGCTAGGCGTAGTGCGGTAGCGGGAATCCCGCCGCTGCAAAAATGTATTGGCTGTCATCAGAGTATCGATACGGTGCGAGACAAGCCTCGTATTCAGGAATTGTTCAAATACTGGGATGCCAAGAAAGCAGTGCCTTGGAAGAAGGTGCATGACTTGCCGGACTTTGTTCGCTTCAACCACGAGCGTCATATCAAGCGTTTCGTTGAGCAGCAGAATCGTCCAACTCAGGAAGCTTGTGGCTACTGTCATGGCGACGTGAAGAATATGACGGTTGCGCGTCGCAGCAAGCCGCTGACCATGGGTTGGTGTGCAAGCTGTCACGAGAAGGCTCATCCGGTAACGGCAGAAGGTGGCAAAGCGGTCGGCAAGCAAGCTTACTGGTACAGCTTTAGCAAGCCGGAGAAGAAATCTGGTGCGGCGGAGATGCCAAACGAAGTCAAAGCACAGGGTCCTAATGACTGCTGGCAATGCCACAAGTAAGTCGGCATGACATTTCAAGAATATTCCAGAGAGGTTGAGATGATTGACAGTGGTTTTGATCGGCGTGATTTTTTGAAGGTGTTGGGCTGGGGCGGTACGGCGGTAGCGCTGAGCGGCTGCGGCAACACTTCCATTGAAAATGGCAAGGAAACAGTAGTTTCCTATGTGGAGGCTGCGGATTATGTGATCCCCGGCGTTGGTGTTTACTACAACACAACCTGTGCGCAGTGCGACGCGGGCTGCAATATCAATGGTCGAGTGCGCGAAGGTCGGGTGTTGAAGCTGGAGGGCAATCCTGATTCGGTCATTAATCGCGGCAAGACCTGCGGTTTAGGGCAGGCGGGTGTACAGCATCATTACAATCCGGATCGTGTGCGCGAGCCATTGCTGCGCAAGGGCTCTACGGGTGAGGCGATTTCCTGGGAGCAGGCTTATGCACTGATCGCAGAAAAACTGAATGGCGTTAAGGGCGAAGAAATTGCATTCCTGAGCGGTAACGTAAGCGGCCATTTCAAGGTGTTGCTGGGTAACTATCTGGATAGCCTGGATAGTAACAATCATTTCGTTTATGAAGCGCTCGCTCCCGCAGTCATGCGTGCCAGCAGCAAGAAAGCCTATGGCGTTGAGATGCCGCGCTACAACATCGACAAGGCTAAGGTTGTGCTGTCTTTCGGTGCTGACTTCCTCGGCACATGGATTTCGCCAGTGCACTTCTCGCAGCAGTATGCGCAGTTCCGCAAAGGTGTGGACGGGCAGCGCGGTGTGCTGATTCAGGTCGAGTCCAAGATGTCACTGACGGGGGCCAATGCAGATCGCTGGCTGGCAATTCGTCCAGGCACCGAAGGTATTTTGGCGCTGGGTATTATTAATGCGCTGGGAACCGCAACGGGCGCAGTGGCCTCACTTGCAAAAGAATATGGCAGGGCAAGAGTAAGCAAGGAAACCGGCGTAGCTCCGGGGCAGATCGACAAGATTGCGGCACTGTTGAAATTGCATTCGCCCAGTCTGGTTCTGGCTGGCAGTGCAGTTGAGGGTTATGCGCACGGATCGCAAAATGCCGCCGCAATACATCTGCTTAATCAGGTGCTGGGCAACATTGGCAAGACTATTGAAGCGGCACCCGTGGTGCCCTTCCCGCAGATGGCTCCTTCTACAGGTAAAACTGCTGCACTGAAGGCGCTAGCCGGAGGCCTGAATTCCGGGAAATACAAGGTGCTGTTCAACTATGGCGCCAATCCGGTATTCACCGCGCCGGGTGCGATGAACTTCAAGAGCAGCATGGCCAAGGCCAGCTTCAAGGTGGCGTTTGCTCATTATCTGGATGAAACTGCACTGGAAGCTGATCTGGTGCTACCGTTGGATTCTGCGCTGGAAGACTGGGGGACGCAGGTCCCCGAATACATGGCGGGCGGAGTGCAGATCAACATACAGCAGCCGTTGATGGAGAAGTTGCATGCCGGAACGCGGGGCGCGGGCGATATTCTGCTGTCCCTGATCAAGCAGCGCCGTCCTGATGAATACAAGAGCTACGAAGACTACTACGCCTATCTGCGCGGTGCGATGTTGCAGAACAAGGGCGCGCTTGGTGGTGCCGGTATGGATGACGATACCTTCTGGAATGACGCGCTGACCAAGGGCATCATCACGCTGAAGGGCGCTGCAGTTTCGCTGTCCGGAACGGCTGGCGCTGGCGACTTGAGGTTGCCAACTTCTGCCGAGGGCGATGCGCAGTACCCGCTGCACCTGATTCCAGGGATAACCCCCAATCTGCGCGACGGTCGTCAGGCTAATCAGCCGTGGCTGCAAGAGTCCCCCGATCCGCTGACCACCATCGTGTGGGATTCCTGGGTTGAGATACATCCGAAGAAGGCTGCCGAGCTGGGTATCGTCGAAGGTGATCTGGTCGAGGTTACCTCCAGAACGGGTTCCATCAAGGCGCAGGCCTATCTGTTTCCGGGCATCTACCCGGAGGCGATTTCTATCCCTGTGGGTCGCGGTCATGAGGCGATGGGGCGTTATGCCAAGGGATATGGCGTGAATCCATTCCAGATTTTGGACGAGGTTTACGATGAAGAAACTGGCGAGTTGGCGATGAATGAAACGCGAGTGAAGATCAGCAAGGTTGGTCAGCGCGTCCTCGTGGTCAAGGATGAAGGTGCTGCAGGTGGCAAGCAAATGGGCAAGAAAATTGCCGTGCGCGTGTCCACTGATGAAGTCGATCTTTCGGAGGAGGTCTAAGGTATGTCGGTAAATAATCTATTAGAGAATTGGTCACAATTCCGTCATGAGCATCCGGTTAATGACAAACCGCATGATCCATACAAATGGGCGATGGCGATTGACTTGGATACGTGCACTGGTTGCAATGCCTGCAGCGTGGCTTGTTATGCGGAAAATAACCTGCCGGTAGTGGGCAAGGAAAAATTCCAGCATGGTCAGCAAATGCACTGGATGCGGATTGAGCGCTACTGGGATGAGGATGGTCGCGATTTCCCGGATCAGGGCGCTCAGTTCTTGCCTATGATGTGTCAACAGTGCGAGGCCGCACCGTGTGAAACGGTGTGTCCGGTAGCGGCGACCAACCACACAGCCGATGGATTGAACTCGCAGATTTACAATCGATGTGTTGGTTCACGTTACTGCTCGGCTAACTGTCCGTTTAAGGTACGTTACTTCAACTGGTACGACTATCCGACGACAGACGATGTATGGCCTGCGGAAATGACGCAGCAGCTGAATCCTGATGTTACGGTGCGTGGCAAGGGTGTGATGGAGAAGTGCACATTCTGTGTTCAGCGCTTGAGTGCCGCCAAAGTGACGGCTAAAGGCGAAGATCGAATCGTGCGTGATGGCGAAGTGCAAACAGCTTGCCAGCAAGCCTGCCCAACAAATGCGATTTCGTTTGGCAATCTGGTCGATCCGGAATCAAGAGTGCATCAGCAATGGAAAGCTCAAGAAGTTGAGCTGAACAAGGATGAGCAGGAGAAAGATATTAAGGAAGGCGGCACAGACAAACGTGGCTACCGTATTCTGGAAGAGCTGCGACCCTATCCATCGGTGATGTATCTGGAACGTGTGCGCGAAAGCTCGGTTTAGTCTGCTGAGATAACAGGAACTTCTTAAGGAACGACAATGAAAGATATCCGCGAAGACATCGCTTGGGCCAAGATTAACGGCGACGTGCTGAAGAGTCTTGAGAACCCCAGGAAGCTGTATTGGGTCATCGTATTTCTGGCGCTCGCCGCTTTTGGCGTGGGCGTGGGTTGCGAAATATATCAATACAACGTGGGCATGGGTGTTGCAAATCTGAACAACCCTAATGTATGGGGCTTGTACATCGCAACCTTCATTTTCTGGATCGGCATGAGTCACTCCGGCACGTTGCTGTCGGCGATTTTACTGTTGATGAATGCCGACTGGCGTAAGCCGATTTACCGTTTCGCCGAGGCGATGACGACCTTTTCGCTGCTGACCGCGGGTCTGTTCGTAATGGTACACATCGGTCGTTTGTGGCAGTTCTACTATGCGCTGCCTTACCCGAATGATCGCGGCATCTGGCCTAACTTCCAGTCCCCGCTGTTGTGGGATGCGATGGCGATCTTCACTTACCTGAGTTCATCCATTTTGTTCCTGTTCGTCGGTAGCATTCCCGATCTGGCGATTACTCGCGATCATCTGCATGAAGGCTGGCGCAAGAAGCTTTACACCTTGCTGGCTTTGGGTTGGGAAGGTACAGATCGTCAATGGCGCAACTTCCGCGTTACTTACGTGACCATCGCTTGCTTCCTGATTCCGCTGGCAGTATCGGTGCACTCCATCGTGGCGGGTGACTTCGCCATGTCGCAGGCGCCGGGCTGGCACGTGACTTCGTTCCCTCCCTACTTCGTGGCTGGCGCGTTGTACTCCGGTTGTGCTGCGATCATCACGTTGTTTATCATCCTGCGCTATGTGTTCAGGTTCGAAGACTACATGACGCTGCCTATCCTCAAGAAGATTGCACGTCTGACTTTCGCAATCGCGATGGTGTGGACTTACCTGAATGCGGTTGAATTTGCTTCGGTATGGTACAGCCACGATCAGGCATCCAAGGATGTGTTGATTGAGAAGGCGACAGGCACTTATGCGTTTGCTTGGTGGGGTATGATTGTCTGTGGTTCGATAGTGCCGCTGGTGTTGGCATTCAAGCGATTCCAGACCAATATTCCAGTATTGTTTACCGTATCCCTGTTATTGAATCTGGGCATGTGGCTGGAGCGCTGGATGATTGTTGCACCAACTTTTGCGCACGGAGTTTACCCGTGGACATGGGATAGCGATCAATTCCCCAGCCTGATTCAGTGGGGCATGGTGTTCGGCAGTTTCGGCTGGTTCACTCTGCTGTTCATGCTGTT
>JBBQXA010000067.1:0-13671 GCA_038210095.1 Burkholderiales bacterium | reverse complement strand
CGGTTCCGCATCCGGCGGTTCATTGAATACACTGGAGTCGTCGCGTTGTATCAAGCAGCGACACCAGACCCAAACGATCAAAGTATAACTTTGGGAAGGCGCGGTTCATGTGGCTTGCGCCACTGTTCCACCATGCGCCTCGTTGGTTGCAGGCGGAACGCCATGCCATGCCTTCCGTCAGTCCCGCCTTCATCAGGTTGCAGGCACGAGTATAAACGCGTTTCCACTGGCGCCATATGATGCAGCGCAGTTTCCGCCGGATCCAGCCATCCAGTTCTTCCAGTGCGCGCTTGGTCTCGGTCAGTTTGAAATAGGCTGCCCAGCCCCGGAGCACGAGGTTGAGTTGCTGGATGGTGTGGCTCAGGTTGCGCCCTCTCGCTCCTTGTAGCATCGCACGGATTTTATCTTCCAGCCGTTTGATGCTGGTCGCTGCAATCCGTAGTCTCGGGACTTTGTGTCAGATCATGCTGTAGCCCAGAAACTTCCGCTTCCACGGATGCGCTACCGCGCTCTTGTCCACATTGACTGTGAGCTTGAGCGTGTCCGACAGGAACCGGGTGATGCTCGCCATGACCCGTTCTCCCGCAGCCATGCTTCTGACGTAGATGTTGCAGTCATCGGTGTTGCTGCCGGTTGAGAATTGACCCAGATGCCGAAACTGGACTGACCTATGTCAATTCAGGACAATCCAAATGCTGTCAACGATTCACAAGCCCAATGCTTGGGTCAACGAAATCACGGCATCTGGGTCAAAATCGAATCAGCGGCAACAGTTATACGTCAGCGATTAAGTCTAGCTACAGAATTCCAAACAAGCTTTGATATCATTTTGTTAGCCCAGCCTCAAGAGACCACGAAGTCTGGCAGCCAGATGATTTGACCCAGATGTTGGGCTTTATCAAAGTAACGGCGGTCTGCGGTGACGAGCACGGCGCTGGGGGTTTCCAGTGCCAGTGCGTGGTACAGGGTGTCAAACAGGTGATGGTTGAGCTGGGTTGCCAGCGCCACTGCGGTCGCGTAAACCTCCGGGCTGTCCACGGTGCGGCGTTCAATAGCGATCAAATCCAGCAGATCAGACTGGGCTTCTGCGGGCTTGATTCGTGCCAAAACAGCGGCGACTTCGGCAATGAAATGTACGGGCTGCAACAACAGAATGCCCCCGAGCACTGCGGCTTCAAAAATGGCCAGCGCTATATCAGTGTGGTCTTCAGCCAAAGAATCGGAAAGAAACCACTTAATAAACACACTGGCATCAGCCACAACAATCACGGGCGGTCCTCTTCACGAGCAGCACGAAACTCCGCCTCGGTAATACTGGGCGCGTGCTTTCTGCGTTCCAAAATTCGCAAGTACGCAGCTTGGCTGTTTGCATTTTGTTGCGCACGCTCCACGGCTTCGCGCATCAAACCCGCGATAACTGCACTCTTGTTTTGCCCATTAAAGGTGGCGTTGAATGCCTCTTTGACATCGTCAGGCACGCTGAAATTGACGGTTGACATTGCAAATCCTTCGATTGTTGAAAATTTCAACAATATTGTGCGCTCCGGTGACCGGCGCAGTCAAGCACTATTGGATGCGTGCAATATGGCCGGCACGGATGGCCGTAATTAACTCGGCTTTGAGCTTGGCAACATAGGCATCCACATCGGACTTTCTTTCCAGGTCACGTTGGGCTGGCCGGCTTGCATTCACACGCCTAGAATCGGGCGAAATAGACAGACAAACACCCGTTTCATCATGGTGAATTCCTGAGGGGTGTTGGTCATATAAATTCATTGCCATTGCTACCTTGGTCGTTCTTGGTAACTCTTGTCAAAAACTTCTTCCAGTTTTGTATTGGCTCCTCGCACCTGATCTACAACAGACTTGGCCCAATCAAAATACTCCTGCTTCCGCTCCAGGCTCCAGCCAGCTGGAGGCGATGAGGCGATATCCCGAAGGTTACCCTCGGCACTTATGCATATCTCCCCGGGTATGACGCACCCACCTTCACGCTTATGCCTGTCGGATATACGTTGCAGCGTTCTGTGCAAGTTTCGGGCTTTGACGATATTTGCCGCCTCACCCCGCTACAACGCCTCGCATCCGCTTCCTGTTCGTCAGGCCAGCGCTTTGCCTTCGGCTTCCTCCAGATTCGCAGTTACCCACGACACCCTTGCCGTTCAGCTAACTCTTCCCCTTGCCGGGCGAGTAGAGGACTTTCACCTCCAAGTAAGTGCGCCCTGCCGGGCGCACAAACAAAAAGGCCAACCTTGCGGCTGGCCTTTTGCTGAAGCACCCCGGTAAATCAGGCGCGCTTCTTGAACTCGTTGGTGCGAGTATCGATTTCGATCTTGTCGCCGATATCGATGAATGCCGCAACGGGCAATTCGAAACCGCCGTTGATCTTGGCTGGCTTCATCACCTTGCCGGAAGTATCGCCGCGTACGGCTGGCTCGGTGTAAATCACTTCGCGCACGATAGTGTTCGGCAACTCAACCGAGATCGCTTTGTCGTTGTAGAACACGACCTCGCAAGGCATGCCATCTTCGATGTAGTTGAGCGAATCGCCCATGCTCTCGGCTTCGATCTCGTACTGGTTGAATTCTTCATCCATGAACACATACATCGGGTCGGCGAAATAGGAGTAGGTACATTCCTTGCGATCTAGAATAATCTGGTCAAATTTGTCGTCGGCACTGAACACGGTCTCTTTGCCCGCTTCGGTCAACAGATTCTTCATCTTCATTTTGACCACCGAGCCGTTACGGCCGGAACGGCTGTATTCGGCCTTCAGAATGACCATAGGCTCGCCACCAACGGAAATGACGTTACCTGCGCGGAGTTCCTGTGCTGTCTTCATGTTTACTGCCCCTCAATTTCGAAGGCGCGAATTCTACCGACTTCCGTATAAAAATCCAGTAAATTCAACGCCAGATTGTTTCTCGCCAATTCCCGCGCCCAAGTTTGAGCGTGGCCATTCAGTTCGCCGCGGGCAAGATCGAACGCTGACCATGCCGCCCCTGCGCCGCTTTCATCATTCCACGCCTGCCACAAGCCTTGCATCGCTTGGGTAGCATCAGGACTGAGCGTTAGCTGATACAGATCAAGGAACGCCTGCAATTTTCCCCAATGAACTTCGTCGTGCTGGGGATATATCTGCCACACAAACGGCCGCCCCGCCCATTGCGCCCGGATACAGGAATCCTCGCCACGGACGAAATTTACGTCGCAGGCCCACAAAAGTTCATCGTATTGTTCCTGTTCAACGAACGGCAGCACGCGCACGCTAAGGTTGCCGCGCACCAAGCTTCCGCTCTCCCCCATCCCCTCTCCCGCAATCGAACGATGCGAGTTCGCATCTCCAAAATATTTTTCAATCTGCGGCAGGATGCGACCTTCTGGCACCAGACACAGTACCGACTGCTCTCCTTCCGCCCAAGCATCGAACAAGCTGCTCAACCCGGCATTTTCGTAGCCAAACAATGACACCTTGAGCGAAGTCTCGCCCAGCACATCCACACCGAGCCCATGCCAATAGGCCTGTTGCCGTTCGAAATCGGATTGAAAAGCATCGCGCCGTGCCAGCAGATCCTGTTCCAGCAGCAAACCTCCCGTCAGTGCGGTAAAGCCGGGGAAGAAGAAATATTTGGTCAGCTGCAAGCGAGGGTGCGGCGATGGCAGCTTATGACAACCATGTACCCAGTCTTCGGCGGAAAGATATTCGAGATTGATCCACACTGGCGGGAGCTTCCGGGCTGCCATCGCCTCGATATATTCTGGCGGCAACTTGCAGGCAAAGGCCTCAATCACCAGATCGGCAGGTTGTACCTCGGCTAAATCCCCTGCCCAATGCCGCACTTCCACGCCCCGGCGATGCTGTTGCTCCAGTGTCGCATCGGCCTCGGGACACAACTTAACGAAACTGCCCAAGTCATCCACCCACAAGCGCACCTGCAAAGCATGCTCACTCGCCAATTGGCGTGCCAGCCGCCAGCACACACCGATATCCCCATAGTTATCGATGACATTGCAAAAGATGTCGCATGAAACTCGCACAATTTCTCCTAGTCAGCCTACCTTATAGCCATTCTGGCTGGATTGTATGATAATGCCGACGTCGTTCATGCTGCCGTAGACAAGTTGCGCGACATACTCGATATTCTCAGGGAGTAAAAAATGGTCATCAACAGTTCATCCGTCAGCAGCAGCTACGCAAGCGCAGCGATTTCCGAAATTGCCAAAGCAAACACACAACCACGCGTCGCTCAGGCACAAAGCGAGCCGCCCCAACAGGCTTCCACTGTAGTCAACATTTCCACGCAGGCTCAAGCGCTGAATCAGAATACCCAGACCAGTTCCACTGGCGAAGGCAACGAAACTCGCGTGCAGGAAACCTCGGAAACGGCAAACATCCAGCGTCAGGAAGCCGAAACTCAGGCCGCGGCACCCCAGCCGACTCAATCTGCCTCTTCCGCTATCTCGGCCTATTCAGCAGCCGCTGTCCAGTAAACTCCGCTTGAACCAGGGTTCGAGCCCAAACTAATTATTCCGCATGCAGTGCCTCCACCGGGTCTAACCGGGCGGCACGTATTGCTGGAGCCACCCCCGCAGCCAGACCTATCGTAATCGCCGAGCATTCTGCGAATACGGCGTACAGCCAGGGAGTATGCACGGGCAATGCGGGGAAGAACAGGTGTAATCCCTGGGCGATACCCACTCCCAGCATCAAGCCAAACAATCCCCCCAAAGCAGATAGCAACATCGCCTCACCCAGAAACAGAATCAGCACCTGACGCTCACGCGCACCTAGCGCGCGCAGCAGACCGATCTCGGCGGTACGTTCGGTGACGGCCATCGTCATAATGGTGAGGATGCCAACCGCACCAACCAGCAGCGAGATGCCGCCCAGTGCGCCGACGGAAAAGGTGATGACATCCAGCACCGAACTCATCACCTCAAGCGCCTGTTCCTGTGAAATAAGCGTGAAGTCCTCGCGCCCGTGCATCTGCATGAGCTGTTCAGTGATGGATCTGGCGACAACATTCGCATCGGTGCTGGCGCGATAACTGACATTTATCTCCATCAGCCCCACACGATTGAAAAGCTCCATCGCGCGTGCAGCCGGAATGAATACCGCGTCATCCATATCCAGCCCGAGTATCTGTCCCTTGGGTTCCATCACGCCGATCACCCGATAGCGCTGTCCGCCAACACGCAGATATTGACCCAGCGGATTCTGCTCGGGGAAAAGCTCCTGACGCACCTTGGAACCAAGTACCACCAGTGCGCGCGCCTGCTCGTTGTCGTCATCCTGCCAGAAGCTACCACTTTTCACCTTCATGGTAAACGCTCTGGCAAAATCATGTCCCTCGCCGAATACGGTGGAGCGACGGATACGCCCATTGGCACGCAGCTCGGCATTGCCCATCAGGCTCGGATTCACATTCTCAACGAAAGGTAAACGACGCAGGGCATCGGCATCAGCCAGCGACAACGGCCTGACGGAGCCGAGGAAGCCGACATTCCCACCATGAGTCTGGGTCTTGCCAGGCTGGATGGTGATGATATTGGTGCCAAACTGTGAAAACTCGGACAGCACAAACTGATGGAGTCCCTCGCCGATGGACGTCAGTAGAATGACCGCAGCGATACCAATGGCAATGCCCAGTCCGGTCAGCGTGCTGCGCAAGCGGGCATAGAGAAAACTGGACGTTGTCAGGCGGATCAGGTCGGGGAAAAGCATGGTGTATTACCTCCCCGCCAGTGCGGCGACCGGGTCAAGTTGCGCCGCACGCCGCGCGGGCCATACACTGAACAGAATGCCGGTACCCAGCGCCGTAGCCGTGGCCGCCAGTACCGCCCACCATGGAGGGCTGACCGGCAGGGTCGGATAAAAATAGCCGATAGTCATGCTCCCCACATACCCCAACACTAGCCCCACCAGCGCGCCGATGCCGGAAAGCAGCGCGGCTTCGGCAAAGAACAGGATGCGTATCTGTCCGGGCGGCGCCCCCAACGCCTTGAGCAGGCCGATTTCCCTGACGCGCTGCGCGACGGCGATGAGCATCACATTCATAATGAGTACGCCCGCCACGGCAAGACTGATTGCGGCGATTCCTCCGACTGCCATGGTCAGCGCGGTGAGGATGCGATCAAAGGTTGCCAACACCGCATCCTGCGTGATGACGGTCACATCTTTCTCTCCGTTATGGCGCTGGAACATGATCTGTTCGACCTGATGTTTGGTTTGTTCAATCACATCGCGATTTCTGGCTTCAACCAGCACACGAAACAGGCCGGAGGTGTTGAACAGCTGATGCGCGGAGGCGACCGGCACGATGACGATCTCGTCGTTATTGAATCCCATCGACTCTCCCTGCGGAGCCATCACACCGATCACCCGGAAGCGACGATCACCCAGTCTCACCCATGCGCCTATAGCCTGACCGGATCCGAACAACTCACGCTTGATCTTGCTTCCCAGCACGCACACCGAACTGGCTTCGCGCATATCGCCTGCGGGAAGAAAGCGTCCCAGTCCCAGATTCATATGACGCACTTCCAGCAGGTCGGATGTGGAGCCCAGCACCACCACTTCACGATTCAGGGCGTCATGTGAAATGCTGGAAGTGCCTATGGTCAGCGGTGCAATGCGTTTGACAACGCGACTATTCAGGATAGCTTGTGCATCATCCAGCGATATCTCACGCGGTATCTGGCCCATCAGCATACCGGGTCCGATGCCGGCTGTCTCGGTGCGACCGGGCAACACGATCACCAAATTGGTACCCAACGAGGAGAACTGGTTGACCACATAGCGGCGCGCTCCCTCGCCCAGTGCGGTGAGCACCACTACGGAAGCTACGCCTATGGACATCGCCAGTATCATCAGCAGAGTACGTGCAGGGCTGCCGCGCAAGCTGCCTGTTGCAAACAGCAAAACGTCGCGCGGTTTCATGAAATCTCAGTCCTTACGCGCTTCATCGGACAGGATGCGCCCGTCCAGCATGTGTATCTGTCGGCTGGCGCGACTGCCTATCTCGGCATCGTGAGTAACGATCACCAGCGTGATGCCCTGCTCAACCAGTTGTTCCAGCAGCTTCATCACCTCCCAGCCGGTGGCACGATCAAGGTTTCCGGTGGGCTCGTCGGCCAACAGCACACCGGGATGCATCACCGTGGCACGAGCAATGGCTACGCGCTGACGCTGCCCGCCGGAAAGTTGATCGGGACGGTGATCGGCGCGATCGGCCAGTCCGTAATTATCCAAGAGACGCTGCACGCGCTCCTTGCGTTGTTCGACATCAATGCCCGCAAGTATCAGTGGCAACTCGATGTTCATCGCTGCGGTCAGGCGCGGGACCAGATGAAATGACTGAAACACAAAGCCGATTTTTTCGCTGCGCACGCGCGCCTGCTGATCGTCATCCAGATCGGTGACATCGCCACCTTCCAAACGGTAGGTACCGGAACTGGGCCGATCAAGCAGCCCCAGCAAATTGAGCAGTGTGGACTTGCCTGAGCCGGACGGCCCCATGATGGAAATATATTCACCCGCACCCAGTTGCAGATCAATATCGCGCAACGCGGCGAGCTGCTGGTCACCCACTGTAAATATGCGGCTGACTCGGTCCAGTGCAATCATAAGGACTCCAGCGCTATCATTTTACTGGTTTGCTTATTTCCGGACTCACCCGCACTCCGGCCTTGATACCGGGCTGATCCAGCGCGGTTACGATGAGGTCGCCATCCTTCAGACCGGAGGTGATTTCGGTATATACCCAATTCGCCAGCCCCGTCTTAACGGCGACTTCTTCCAGCACACCGTCAGTCTGACGATAGGTCAGCACGCGCTTGCCCTCAAGCAGCGCTTGGGTCGGGATGCGCAGCACCTTCTCGCGCACGGTATGGATGATTTCCACATCCGCACTGTAGCCAACCAACAGGGCGTCCGCCTGTGCCGGATCGGCAAAATCAACCTCAACCTCGACAGTACGCGCCTGCTTTTCCAAATCAATCACATAGGGGGCGACGCGCTTGACCTTGCCGTTGTAGCTCTTGCCTTTGATGGCATCCAGCGTGATACGCGCAGCCAGTCCGCGCTTCACCAGAGCCGCATCCACCTCATCTATCGGCGCGCTGACAAAAAGACAGCTGTCGTCGATAAGGTCGATGGCGGGAGGTGTCGGAATACCGGGCGGAGAGGGCGTGGCATATTCACCCAGTTCGCCGCTGATATCCGCAACAATGCCGTCGAAGGGCGCGCGCAACACCATGCGCCGTAAACCAGCCTTTGCCACGGCGATGCGCGAACGCGCTTGTCCGACATCATTGCGCGCAACAGTGCATGAAGCATGCTTGGACTTGGCCTCTGACTCGGCTCGCTCAAGCCCCTCGTCCGAGATAAAACCGCTCGCGCGCAATTGCCGCGCTCTCGCCGCAGCCTTGCTGCTCGCCCCGGCCAGTGAACAAATCTCATCGACACGCATGGAGGCCGAATTCAACTGCTGCTCCGCCAGCCTGAGCTGCGCCTGCAAGTCATCGTTCCACAACTCCAGCAATATCTGTTTGGCCTTGACTCGTTCGCCTTTCTTTACCAGCAGATGCGCAATCTGACCGCCCGCAGGAGGCGCTAATTTGGCGCGATGACAAGCCTTGACCGTACCTGCGCGGGTATTGCTCACCGAAGCTTCAACCAATCCGCGCTCGACCTTCACCAGCGGCACATGCAGGGGTACCGGACGTGTCACAAACCATATCATCATGACCAGCAGAATCAGGCCGGCAACCAAGGCAAGATAACTAAACAATGAACTACGACGCGGCGACAAAGACATGTTTTTCCCTGTGATGCCAAATGAGTGGTGCCGAAGAGAGGAATCGAACCTCCGACCTACGCGTTACGAGTGCGTTGCTCTACCAACTGAGCTACTTCGGCAAGCAAGCTGCGATTATAAGAGCGCCGATGGCTTAGTGCCAGCGGTATGCATCCACCGGTATCGGCTGCGGATCGCCTTCAATCTCGTTGAGCAGCAGTTCGGCACTGGCTAGCGACATGGTTACGCCATAACGAAAGTGACCGGTATTGGCGTAGAGGTTGGCAAGATCGGGATGGCGTCCAATGGTCGGGATATTATCCGGCGAACCGGGGCGAAATCCGGCCCACTGTCGAATCGGTTCCGGCCATACAGGGAATACTTCGCGCACCCGACCCAGCAAGGAATCTCTGGCCTCGACTGTAACCGTCTTTGCGAAGCCGACATCTTCCAAGGTGCTCCCCACCAGAACATGACCATCCTGACGCGGGATAAAATACAGGCCATCCTTGAGCAGCATCTGTCGAAACGGCGGAGCATCAAACTTAAACAACAATATCTGTCCGCGTATCGGCTTAACTTCCAGCCCAAGAGCATGCTCACCCAGCACTGTCTTGCTCCATGCACCGGCTGCAACGACATAGGCATCGGCCACCAGCTTTCCCTGCGCCGTCTTCAAGCCCGTCACCCGATCGCCGGAAATCTCGATTCCTTGAATTTCACAATGTTCGATGATCTTGCCGCCGAACATTTCCACCCGTTCACGCAATGCACGCAGTAAGCGCGGATTGCGTATCTGCGCGACTTCCGGCAACAGCAAGCCATCTCCTTGCAGCCCCAGTTCGGCCGTGTCTACCCGCAGCGCTTCGACCTGATGCTTAGCACACCAAGACAGCGCGGTCTGTTCCTGAAAAGGCGGCAACAACAGCATGCCGCAGCGCTGATACTCCGTGTCGATACCGGTAGAGGCCTGCAACATGAAGGTTGCTTCACTGAACATGCCCATGCTGCGTAGCGCGAGCCGCGTCACCGCCTCGCCGTAATCCCACGGGCATAGCGGAGAGAGAATGCCGCCACCAGCCCAGGATGCTTCCTGCCCGACCTCACCGCGCTCCACCAGCGTCACGCGATAGCCCATCTGCAACAACGCCTGCGCGCTGGTCAGCGCTACCGCCCCTCCGCCAATGATCAGGAAATCTCTGCTCATCCGCGCTTCAATCCTGCAATGACTTTGGTAGCGGGAAAACCACGTTCTCAACAATTCCGTCGAGTTCGCTCACCTGCTGTGCGCCAAATTGGCGCAGGCGATCAAGCACTCCCTGAACCAGTATTTCCGGAGCGGAAGCGCCTGCGCTGACGCCCACACACGATGTTTTTGTGAACCATTCAGCTAACAATCCATCGGCATCATTCACCAGATATGCGGGCACACCCACCTTGGCCGCGACCTCGCGCAGACGGTTGGAATTGGAACTATTTTGCGAACCGACCACCACGACTACGTCGCATTGTTTGACCAGCAGCTTGACCGCATCCTGACGGTTCTGCGTGGCGTAGCAGATATCATCTTTCTTCGGGCCTGAAATGTCGGGGAAACGTGTTCTGAGCGCGATTACAATATCGTTGGCATCATCCATCGACAAGGTGGTCTGGGTGACATAAGCCAGATTGTGCTCATCGGTCACTTGCAGCAGATTAACCTGCTCGGGAGATTCCACCAGATACATGCCTCCCTCCGACTGCCCCATGGTTCCCTCCACTTCGGGATGTCCGGCATGACCGATCATGATGATTTCTTTTCCCTGTGCATGCAGCCGCGATACTTGAATATGCACCTTAGTTACCAGCGGGCAAGTCGCATCGAACACAGTCAACCCGCGCTCTTCCGCCTCGCGACGCACCGACATCGGCACACCATGGGCGCTGAAGATTAGAATGCTGCCACTCGGAACATCGTTGAGCTCCTCGACAAATACAGCCCCTTTCTGGCGCAGCCCCTCCACCACAAATTTGTTATGCACAACTTCGTGACGCACATAAACCGGCGCACCATGTATGCCTAGGGCCTGTTCGACAATAGTGATGGCGCGATCTACGCCTGCGCAGAAACCGCGCGGATTGGCGAGTAAAACTTGCATGGGATTATCCTTGAGGCGTTGATGAATTCGCTCCGAATTCTACCGCAAAACCCGAACTGACCAGCAGACAACGCACCCGCTAGTGTAGTGTCGCGCTCTTGGCGATTCTTATGTGAAACCTTTGTAGGTCGGGCTTTAGCCCGACATGTCGGGTTGAAACCCGACCTACAATGACGTTCTGGCGGTTCGCATAAGTTCCAGATAGCGTGCACCACTACACTAGCGCTTTGCAGTGGTGAAACCCATCAGACGTGACATACCCCAGGCCAACGTAAACGAGAGCAAAACACCCAGCAAGCCCGCGACACCGGTGGAAAGAGCCTCATGACTCAATGATGGGATGGAATAATCCGACAGTATCCCGACAAAGGCCGGGGCGGAATGATGCAAGAAGCCGTATTGGGCAGCGACCCACTCCAGGCCATCGGGATAGCCGGAAGCAAATGGGCTGAGCAGCAACGCCACCACGACAGCCCCCACAAGCGGTGCAGCCTCCTGTCCATGGCTTCTTTCCCGAAAGGATGGCGCGGAAAGCAGTACACAAACCGCAACTGCAATAGCCGCCTCGCCGAGGCCAATTAAAGCATGAGAGCCCACCATCGCCGCCGCGATCTGAAGGAAGTCAATCTGTCCGTCGACAGCCAGCTCTACGCTCACAGCAAGCGCTGCCAGCATGACGGAACACCATGAGGCAACTGCTACCGCGAGATATTTCCCGCGCATGCCGCGCCACTGGATCGCCAAGCTGGATCGCAACAACCCACCCATGCCCGCCCCCAGAATTGCCATATTAAAAATATTTGCACCGAGAACAGCAATTCCCCCATCCGAGAAGACCAGGCTTTGAATGGTCACCACCAGCGCGATGGCCAACACGGCGAACGGCGTGCCGAGCAGGCTCGCCGCCAAGACACCGCCGAGCAGATGCCCCGAGGTTCCACTCACGATCGGAAAGTTCATCATCTGTGCGGCAAAGATCAGTGCCACGACCGCACCGAAGCTGACTGAGGTCGGTTTGTCATTGGCTTTGCGGGCAAAATAGACGGCCGCGATGATACCTGTCGCACTCACGACCGCCGTTATGGGACAAATGCTGCCTTGTAGCATGTGCTCTGGAATGTGCATCTTGTTCTCCTTGCATGAATTGAATGGTGAATCAGGTATAGCCGCAAATGAACCGTCCCAATCATCGACCGTTCGGGACTGAACTACCACCTGCTAAAGCAGGTGGGTTAGCGCATTCGGTGCCGACGACTAAAGTCGTCGAAGCTCGCACCGTCATAACAGCGCAGCACCAGCAAGGTTGAACGAATTTCGGTTCTTCCAAGCTTGTTAAAGCAGCAAGGCTAAAGCTGACCGGCTAAAGCCGGTGGATTTAACCTTACGATGGACATTAAACGCCTTAATCCGGCTCTCCAACAAGTCAGGGATAGCTGATTCTCATGATTCCCTCTAAACCGCAGCGATTTAATGTCGATAGTACAGTTACATACACATGGAGGGCAATGTGATGAAAATCGAAAACTCAACTGTCGGCCTGAGCAGCCAGCATGCCAGTTCACGACAAGTCACCGTCGCAGAGACGCTGCACGTCTGGAAAGGCGCACAACGCCCTGATTTCGAAGGCAGAGCCTCCAATGCAAGCACCATCGGGATGACCGTGGTGGATCTTTCTCAAGCCGGACGGCAGGCTGCGACTCAAGCCGCCTCCGCTGCCAAGCCCTCTCCGACGACAACCGGGACTGGCGCGACCGAAGAGACCCAAAATCCCGCCGGGAACGATCCGCGGATGCTGATGCTGATCGGGCTGATCGAAGCGCTGACTGGCCGCAAGGTCAAGCTGTTCGATCCGGGCATGCTGAAACTGGGCGAAGTCACCGACAAGCGCATCCAGGAGGATCAGGCCAAAGCACAGAACTCGCAGCAACAAGGCTGGGGCGTGGAATACGACCGGCACGAGACATTACGCGAATCGGAGCTCACCCGTTTCAGTGCCGAAGGCGTGGTCAGGACCAGCGACGGCCGCGAGATCCGCTTCCAGCTCTCACTGGAGATGAAGCGCGAGTTCTTCCAGCAGACCGACCTCTCCGTCCGCGCCGGCGACGGCGTCAAGAAAGACCCTCTGGTCATCAACTTCACGGGAACCGCCGCCCAGTTGACCGACCAGAAGTTCGCCTTCGACCTGAACAGCGACAGCCAGACCGAACAGATGTCCTTCGTCGGAGCCGGCAGCGGCTTCCTCGCGCTGGACAAGAACGGCAACGGCGTCATCGACAACGGCTCGGAACTGTTCGGCACGCAAAGCGGCAACGGCTTCGCCGATCTCGCCGCCTACGACAGCGACGAGAACGGCTGGATAGACGAGAACGATGCCGTGTATGCGAAGCTGCGGGTATGGAGCAAGGATGGCAGCGGAACCGACCAGCTCAGCACACTGGTGCAGCGCAACGTCGGCGCGCTGTACCTGGGCAACGTCGCCACCCCGTTCGATCTGAAGAACGGCACGAACGACTTACAGGGACAGGTGCGCAGCAGCGGGGTCTATCTGAACGAGGATGGCAGCGCGGGGACGTTGCAGCAGGTCGACCTAGTGGTCTAGTGTAGTGTAGCGCTCTTGGCGATACTTATGCGAAACCCTTGTAGGTCGGGCTTTAGCCCGACATGTCGGATTGAAACCCGACCTACAATGACGTTCTGGCGGTTCGCATAAGTTCCAGATAGCGTGCAACACTACA
>JBBQXA010000066.1:0-13718 GCA_038210095.1 Burkholderiales bacterium | reverse complement strand
ATCCCCGTCTATAACGAGGAACAGGGCCTGCAGGCCTTGTTCGATCGCCTGTACCCCGCGCTGGATAAACTTGGCATCAGTTATGAGGCCGTATTCGTCAATGACGGCAGCCGTGATCGTTCAGCCGCGATTCTGCGCGAGCAGTTTCAGCTGCGGCCCGAAGTTACGCGGGTGGTGTTGTTCAATGGCAACTTCGGTCAGCACATGGCCATCATGGCGGGCTTCGAGCATAGCCGTGGTCAGCGCGTGGTAACGCTGGATGCCGATTTGCAGAATCCGCCCGAGGACATCGGTGTGCTACTGGCGAAGATGGACGAGGGACACGATTACGTCGGTTCTATCCGCCGCCAGCGCAACGACAGTGCCTGGAGACACTATGCGTCGCGGGCGATGAATCGTCTGCGCGAACGCATCACCCGCATCAAGATGACCGATCAGGGCTGCATGTTCCGCGCCTATGACCGCAACATCGTCGATGCGGTCAATAGTTGCAAGGAAGTGAGCACCTTCATCCCGGCGCTGGCCTATACCTTTTCGCGCAACCCGGCCGAGGTGGTGGTGGGGCACGAGGAACGCACCGCGGGCGAATCGAAATATTCCCTGTACAGCCTGATCCGTCTGAACTTCGATTTGATGACCGGTTTTTCGCTGGTGCCGCTGCAATGGTTCTCGATGGCGGGCATGTTGATTTCTGTTTTTTCCGGCTTGTTTTTTGTGCTGCTGGTAATACGTCGGTTGATTATCGGGCCGGAAGCCGAAGGTCTGTTTACTCTGTTTGCGTTGATGTTCTTCATGATAGGAATCGCACTGTTTGGCATCGGCTTGCTGGGGGAATACGTGGGCCGTATTTACCAGCAGGTGCGTCACCGTCCTCGCTATCTGGTTGAGGCCGTGTTGGAAGAGGCCGCGAAGCCCAAGCCTAAACGCACCCGCAAGGCTGCGACCAAAGAGGTTGTGCCTTCACTTTTTTCGGATGAGCAGGAATGACTAAGGCGGTTGTCTTTGCGTACCACAACGTTGGCTATCGTTGCTTGTCGGTCTTGCTGGCCCATGGTGTTGAGGTCGCTCTGGTAGTGACCCACAGAGACAATCCGAAAGAAACGATATGGTTCGAGAGTGTGCAAAAGCTGGCGGAGTTGCATGGCATACCGACCATCACCCCGGACAATCCCAATACCCCTGAAGTTGTGGCGCAGATCGCAGCGTTGCAGCCGGACTTTTTCTTCTCGTTCTATTACCGCGAGATGCTCAAGCGCGAGTTGCTGGCGATTCCGAAGTTCGGCGCGCTCAACATGCACGGCTCGTTACTGCCAAAATACCGTGGTCGTGTGCCGGTAAATTGGGCGATAATTCGCGGCGAAACCGAGACGGGGGCAACGCTGCACTACATGACCGAGAAGCCGGATAACGGCGATATCGTCGCGCAGCAGGCGGTGCCTATCCTGCCGAACGACACGGCGCACGAGGTGTTTCAGAAGGTGGTTGTGGCGGCGGAACTGGCATTGAATAAGGTGCTGCCGGCCTTGTTGGCGGGGAATGCGCCCAAGGAAAAGCAGGACTTGAGTTTGGGCGGCTATTTCGGTGGACGCAAGGCGGAAGACGGCGTGATCGACTGGTCGCAGACCGCACCGCAGATACATGATCTGGTGCGCGCCGTGGCGCCGCCATATCCGGGGGCGACCACGACCCTGATGGGTAAGCCGATGCGCATCCTGCAAACGCTGGTGACCAAGTGCCGCATCGGGGATCAACCGGCGGCGTTTTATGCCAAGCAGGACGAGGGTAGCGAGCCCAAGGCATACGCCGTCTGCGGCAGCGGTCTGCTGCGTGTGGTAAGTTTCGAACTGGATGGTATGGCAATGAGCCCGGCGGAATTCGCCGCGCAGTACGGCACGGAAAAATTTGAATTTAATCGTTAAGGAAATGGCAATGAAAAAAGTACTGATACTTGGTGTGAACGGTTTCATCGGTCACCATCTGTCCAACCGTATTCTGGAAACCACCGACTGGGAAGTCTATGGTATGGATATGAGCACCGACCGTATCAGCGACCTGATCGGCAAGCCGCGTTTCCATTTTTTCGAAGGCGATATCACCATCAACAAGGAATGGGTCGAGTACCACGTCAAGAAGTGCGATGTGATCCTGCCGCTGGTTGCGATTGCGACGCCATCTACTTACGTGAAGCAGCCGCTGCGCGTATTTGAATTGGACTTTGAAGCCAACCTGCCTATCGTGCGCGCCGCTGCAAAGTACAACAAACATCTGGTATTTCCCTCGACTTCCGAAGTCTATGGCATGTGCCACGACGAGGAATTCGATCCGGCTGAGTCGGAGCTGGTATGCGGCCCGATCAACAAGCCGCGCTGGATTTATTCCTGCTCCAAGCAGCTGATGGATCGTGTGATCTGGGGCTATGGTATGGAAGGCCTGAACTTCACGCTGTTCCGTCCCTTCAACTGGATCGGCGCCGGACTGGATTCTATTCATACGCCCAAGGAAGGAAGCTCGCGCGTGGTGACCCAGTTCCTCGGCCACATCGTGCGCGGCGAGAACATCAGTCTGGTTGACGGCGGCCATCAGAAGCGCGCCTTCACTTACATTGACGACGGTATCGACGCGCTGATGAAGATCATCGCCAACAAGGATGGCATCGCCAGCGGCAAAATCTACAACATCGGCAACCCGATCAATAATCACGCGATCCGCGATCTGGCCGACATGATGATGAAGCTGGCGAGCGAGTATCCGGAGTACCGCGATTCGGCCGCCAAGGTGAAAATCATCGAGACCACTTCTGCCGCTTACTACGGTAAGGGCTATCAGGACGTGCAGAACCGTGTGCCCAAAATAACCAACACCTGCGAAGAGCTGGGCTGGAAACCGACTACTAACATGGCCGACACACTGCGCAACATCTTCGAAGCCTATCGCGAGCAAATCGCCGAGGCTAAAGGATTGGTAGATTAAAGGCCGGACTTGGGAGCTGGGATTTTGGATGTAGGAAAACCTTTTTAATCCCAGCTCCCAGCTCCCAAATCCAAAATCCCAAATCTCAGCTCCCAAATCCCAAATCCCAAATCCCAAATCCCAAATCCCAAATCCCAAATCCCAAATCCTCAATGAAGTCTCTAGCTCTCAAGATCGACGTCGACACCTACCGCGGCACCCGCGAAGGAGTGCCGCGTCTGGTTGATGTGTTGCAGCGCTATAACGCGCAGGCCACCTTCTTCTTTACGCTAGGCCCGGATCACATGGGACGGGCGATCAAACGGGTGTTTCGTCCGGGTTATCTGTCCAAGGTGTCGCGCATGTCAGTGGTCGAACACTACGGCATCAAGACGCTGCTGTACGGTACGCTGCTACCCGCACCGGACATCGGTCGCAAGTGCGCGGACATTATGCGTTCGGTGCGCGATGCGGGCTTCGAGACGGGCATCCATTGCTACGACCATATTCGCTGGCAGGATCATGTGGTGGACAAGGATGAGGCATGGACACGCCGCGAGTTGCAGCGCGCGGTGGATCGCTATACCGAAATTTTTGGCGAGGCACCCCACGCCCACGCCGCCGCCGGTTGGCAGATGAATCGGCACGCCTTGCGCATGATGCAACATCTGGGTTTCGACTATAGCTCCGACTCGCGCGGTGATGAGCCCTGCCTGCCATGCTGGAATGCGGAGATTGTGAATTGTCCGCAATTGCCGACCACCCTGCCGACGCTGGACGAACTGGTCAATCGCGACGGCATCACGCTGGATAATATCGCGCAGCATGTATTGCAACTGACCCAGTCCGCGTCGGTCAACGGTCACGTGTTTACCCTGCATGCGGAATTGGAAGGAGGCAAGTGGATGCCGATTTTCGAGGAGTTACTGGCGGGATGGCAGGCACAGGGTTATGAGCTGGTTTCAATGCGCCAGTATCTGCACGGCTTGGATAAAACCGCTTTGCCTTGCAAGGATATGGTGATGCGAGAGGTCGAGGGGCGTATAGGTAAACTGGCCGTGGTCTGACCTAGTCTTTGCATCATATTGTGCAAGGCGCTCGATAAAGGGTATATTCGCGGGCAAACAAGGGGGGGCGATGTCAGAAGCAAGGGGGCTGGAATACTGGGTTACGATACTCACTCGCGCGAACTTGCCGGTGCTAAAGCAAACCGCGCGCGATCTGAACGCACTGCGTGCCGATGATGAGCGGCTGACAGCCACCGCCGTCGCGAACATCATTGCGCGCGACCCCATCATGACAGTCAAACTGTTGCGCTACCTGCAACAGCACAAACACAAGATACAGACGACCGAAGTTATTCAGGTCGAGCAGGCCTTGCTGATGCTGGGCATCGAGCCGGTATTCCGCCAAGTCGCGCCCGAACCGCTGGTCGAAGATGCGCTGAACACAAAAATTCCCGCACTGTTGCAGTTGCTGCATGTTGTCCACCGCTCCCATCTCGCTTCCGAATATGCCAAAGACTGGGCTGTGCGCATGCGCGACCTGCACTATGAAGAGGTGCGCATCGCCGCGCTGCTGCACAATATTGCAGAAATACTGATGTGGTGTTTTGCGCCCGATCAGATGCTGGAAATCGAGGAGCTCAAGCGCAAGGACAGGATGACGCGCACCCGCACGATACAGGAGCAGGTGCTCGGTTTTAGTCTGTACGAGTTGCAGCGTGAACTGGCGATTCAATGGGAGTTGCCGCAACTGTTGCTGACGCTGATGAACGATTCCTGTGCGCATATGCCGCGTGTGCGCAACGTGGTACTGGCGGTCAATCTGGTGCGCCACTCATCCAACGGATGGGATGATGCGGCGCTTCCCGACGACTACAAGGACATTGCCGAATTGATCCGGATGCCGGTCCAGAGCGTGGTGGACATGATTGCGGTGGATGCCGGTATCGCCTGTGACATCAATCAGCCGCACCGGGGTAACGACGATTAAATTCGACATTCCCCGTCTTATTTTTCACTTCCTGCCCCGTATAAAAATCAACGCATTAACCTCTGTGGGTTTAAATAGTTTGGTGCCATCAAAGATTGACGGGGGGGCAGAACAGGGGCGGCGTCGGCGAGTGCGAGCCAAACTTAAGTCTGACTGTCAGGAACTCACGTGTTCGAGTGATGGTGTACCATTCTGCGAATTGGCCCTTCAATCCGGCAGAAAAATTAAGGCATATCATTTCAATCCGGCGAACATGGCCGTCAGAAAATAACAGGGAGACAAGGTGGACGAGCATTACGTGAAAGACGGCTCCATAGTCATCGTCGATGACAGTCCCGACAATCTACGCGTATTGAGTGGTGTGCTGGAGCAGGCGGGTTATCTGGTGCGCTCGGCGATCAGCGCTGAGATTGCCCTGAGTTCGATACGGCTGAATCCGCCCGATTTGATTCTGCTGGATGTGCGTATGCCGGGCATGGATGGTTACGAGGCCTGCCGTCAACTGAAGGCTGATCCGCTCACGCGCGACATCCCGGTGATCTTCATCAGCGCCTTGAGCGAAACGGGTGACAAGGTTGCGGCCTTTGCGGCAGGAGCGGTGGACTACGTGACCAAACCGTTCCAGTTCGAAGAAGTGCTGGCACGGGTTCGGGCACACATGGAGCTGTATCAGATCAAGCTCCATTTGGACGACATGGTCGCCGCGCAAACCCGCGCCTTGCGCGACACCATGGAGTCTTTGGTCGTGAGTCGGCAGCAATATCGTGCCTTGCTTGAGCAGATCATTGCCGCCTTCAGTCTGGCGGTCGAATACCGCGATCCGTACACGGCAGGGCATCAGCGTCGCGTAGCCGAACTTTCCAGTGCAATTGCCGAGCAGTTAGGCATGGACGGCGACGCGCTGGAAGGGCTGAGGTTGGCGGCATTGGTGCACGATCTGGGTAAGATTCGTCTGCCCGCAGAAATTCTCAATCGTCCAGGTCGCTTGAGCGATCTGGAAATGGATCTGGTCAAGACGCATGCCAGCATTGGTACCGATATTCTGGATGAGGTCGACTTCCCCTGGCCGGTCGCGCAGATGATCGCGCAGCACCATGAGCGTATCAACGGCAGCGGTTATCCGCAGGGCCTGAAAGGGGATAGTATTCTGCTCGAAGCGCGCATCATCGCGGTGGCTGATGTGGTCGAGGCAATGGCCTCACATCGCCCTTACCGCACGGCACTAGGCGTGGACGAGGCGTTGGAGGAAATACGTGCAGGCAGCGGCACGCTCTATGATCCGAAAGTAGTGAGCATCTGCTTGATGCTGTTCGAGCAAAAAAACTTCCAGTTCAGTGCTCATGCATTCTGATGTTGGCAAGCCGAACCGGAAGCCAATATCCGCTCGGCCTGTTTGACTTAAACGCTGGCCAGCGCGCGTTCGATCTTCGTGTCGGCCTCTTTGGCCAGTTCCACCAGCTTATTGCCACCCAGAATAAGCATCAGCGCGGAGGGGGCAGCCAGCTCCACCGAAACTTTTCCCGGCGCTATTTCGCGCAACACCGCGTTGCAGGGTAGCAGGCTCGCCACATCGCTGTTCATCGTGTAAGCCTCGTAAGCCAGATTGGGATTGCAGGCACCAAGGATAACGGTCGGGATGATGTCCTTGCCGGTCTTGTCCTTGATTTTGGTGTGCATGTCGATGCGGGTCAGAATCCCGAATCCTTCGGCGCCCAATGCCTTGGTCGTGCGCTCAATGGCGGCATTCATCGTGTCGGAAATCTCACGTTTGAAATTGATAGCGGTCATGACTGTGCTCCTGAAGAAATATTAGAGCGGGCTAATTTACAGCTTATTGCCCGCCTGTGCAACCAAGGCGGTACCCAAGGCGGTACGCAAAATTAAGCCCACGTTCAGGGCGCGGGATGGGGCTAGGCCGCGGGTTGATTTATCAGTTTTTCGCACTCGCCAGTAGTGTTTCATACAGCGCCAGATCGCCGGGTGAATGACAACAGAAAATCACCTCTTGCAACGGACAGGGTGTGCTCATAAATTCCCGCACCGCAGCAATTGCGATCCCGCCGGCCTGTGCTGCGGGATAACCGTATACGCCCGTACTGATGCAGGGAAAAGCAATGCTGGTCAGCAGATTTTGTGCGGCGAGGGACAGGCTCTCGCGGTAACAGGACGCGAGTAGCGCAGCCTCGTTATTGTTCCCGCCGTTCCACACCGGGCCGACGGTATGGATGACGAACTGGGCGGGCAGGCGGTAGCCGAGTGTGAGTCTGGCCTGCCCGGTCGGGCAGCCGCCGAGTGTGCTGCACGCCTGCAACAGCTCCGCCCCCGCCGCACAATGAATCGCGCCGTCCACACCGCCACCGCCGAGCAGGGAGGAGTTTGCGGCATTGACGATGGCGTCGACTTTGAGGGTGGTGATGTCGGATCGGAGGGCGCGGAGGATGGTCACATTGTTGTTAACTGTCTACGGCCGTTTGCACGATGTCAAAAACCTGCTCTTGATAGTCTGCCGCCAGGCAATCCACTTCGACGCTATCCATCGAGCGTAGCCAGGTGAGCTGGCGTTTTGCCAGTTGGCGGGTCGCGGCGATGCCGGTTTCCATTAGCTGACTTTCGTTGATCTCGCCATCAAGATATTGCCAGCTCTGGCGGTAGCCGACGCAGCGCATGGAGGGCAGGTCGGGGTGCAGTGGGTATTTGGCGCGCAGTGCGCGCACCTCGTCCAATAGGCCGTCCTTGAGCATCTGCTGGAAGCGTTGCGCGATGCGCTGGTGCAGCACGCTGCGGTCGTTTGGCATCAGAGCGATAGAGCTAATGTTGTAGGGAAGTTCGTGCTGAGTCTGTTGTTTCAGCAGTTCCGACATGGGCTTGCCAGTGAGGCGGTAAATCTCCAACGCGCGTTGTATGCGCTGGGTGTCGTTGGGCGCGAGGCGAGCGGCGGTCTCGGCATCAACTTCGGCTAGACGAAAATGTAATTGTGCGATGCCGTGTTCGGCGATCTCGGCATCAAGTGCGGCACGCACGGTGGCATCTGCTTGCGGCAGGTCACTCAGCCCTTCGCGCAAGGCTTTAAAGTACAGCATCGTGCCGCCCACCAGTAGCGGAATCTTGCCGCGCGCGGTGATGTCCGCCATCAGCCGCAGCGCATCGTGACGGAAGGCGGCGGCGGAGTAAGCTTCGGTCGGGTTGATGATGTCGATCAGATGATGCGGCGCGCGAACCAGCGTCGCAGCATCCGGCTTGGCCGTGCCGATATCCATGTCGCGATACACCAGTGCGGAATCCACGCTGATCAGTTCTATTGGCAGGCGCTGCACCAGTTCAACCGCGACACCAGTCTTGCCACTGGCGGTCGGGCCCATCAGGAAAATTGCCGTGGGTAACTTATTCATGTCAGTTCCTTGTGTCGTGTCTCATCCAGAGTCAGCGCAGCCAGCAGGCTAATCGCGGCGGCGACAGAAATGTAACCGCCTACCCAGCTCAAGCCGCCGTGCAGTACCAGTTGTTGCGCGATGTAGGGCGCGAGCGAGGCACCGAGAATGCCGCCCAGATTGTAGGCCGTTCCTGCGCCCGTGTAGCGCACGCGAGTGGGGAATAATTCCGGCAGTAATGCACCCATCGGAGCGAAGGTCGCCCCCATCAGGAACAGCTCTATCGAAAGGAAGAGGGTGATTTGCACGACCGAGCCGCTACCTAGCAGGGGTTCCATTAGAAAGCCTGATAGCATCGCTGCGCTACTGGCGAGGAGCAACACAGGGCGACGTCCGTAGCGATCACCTGCCCAAGCCGCCAGCGGCGTGGCAGCGGCCATGAATACGATGGCGATGCACAGCATCAGCAGAAATTGTGCGCGCGAAATCCCCAAGGTGGTCACGCCATAGCTCAGCGAAAACACCGTGGAGATATAGAACAGCGCGTAGCACACCACCATCAGCAGCGCGCCCTGGATCAGCGGTTTCGCGTGATGCGCGAACAGTTCGATCAGTGGCAGTTTTATTGGCGGCTGTTTTTGCATCGCTTGGGCGAATACAGGCGTCTCGGCCAGCTTCAGTCGTACATAGAGACCGAGGATTACCAGCACCGCACTGGCGAGGAAGGGCACGCGCCAGCCCCAGTCGCGGAACTGTGCGTCGTCCAGCGTGTAAGACAGAAACAGAAAACTGGTCACCGCGAGAATAAAGCCGACTGGTGGCCCCAGTTGCGGAAACATCCCGAACCAGCCGCGCCGCCCCTCGGGTGCATGCTCTGCAGCGAGCAAGGCCGCACCGCCCCATTCTCCACCGAGACCGATACCCTGACCGAAACGCAACAGGCACAACAGCGCGGGCGCGACCCAGCCCACCATCTCATAGCTGGGCAATACGCCAATCAGAGTGGTCGAAACACCCATCACCAAAAGCGAAGCCGCCAGCGTTGCCTTGCGCCCAATGCGGTCGCCGAAGTGACCGAACAGCAACGCACCCAAGGGACGCGCAAGGAAAGCGATGCCAAAAGTCAGAAACGCATTCAAGGCCTGCACCGCAGGATCGTCGTTCGGAAAAAACACCGGCCCGATCACCATCGCCACCGCCAGCCCGTAGATGTAGAAATCGTAGAACTCGATGGCGGTGCCGATGAAGGAGGCAAAGGCGATGCGGGTGGTAGATATTCCAGTCATGTAGTTGATTGCATGGAAAGGGGTTTATACATTGCATCAAGGTCATCGATCTCTTGAGTCTTGTTTCTTAATGCCCCGTTGCAGTTCCAAGTCGCAATTTTCATGTTGTCGTACTTATTTCCCGCGCATGAACATCTTGTCGAGATCGCCCATGCTCAGCTGGAACCAGGTCGGTCGGCCGTGATTGCATTGGTCGGCGCGTTCGGTCTGTTCCATTTCGCGCAGCAGCGCGTTCATTTCGGTGATGCTCAGCAGGTGATTGGCGCGCACGGCGGCGTGGCAGGCGAGGCTGGCCAGTAATTCGTTGCGGCGTTCGGTGAGCGCGCGCGACGCGCCGTATTCGCGCAGTTCTCGCAGCACTTCCAGCGTCATTGCCTCGGCTTCGGACTGCTTGAGCATGGTCGGCATGGCGCGCAGTGCGAGTTGGGTGGGTGACAGCGGGGCGAGGTCGAAGCCCAGTTTGTGCAGCGTCTCTTGTTCTGCTTCCACCGTCGCGACATCCAGCGGCTCGGCGTAGAAACTGACCGGTATCAGCAGCGGTTGCGAGGCGATGCGCTCGTTATCCAGTGCATGCTTGAGCCGTTCGTAGACGATGCGCTCATGCGCGGCGTGCATGTCCACCACGATCAAGCCTTGTTCATTCTGCGCGAGGATGTAGACGCCGGAGAGTTGGCCTAGCGCATAGCCCAAAGGATGGTCGGTAGTCAGTGGCGAGTGGTTGGGACTTTCCACTTGCGTCTTGCCACTTACGGCTTGTGCTTCCCATAGCTTGTAAGTCGCTTCGCGTTGGGCTGCACCGAATGCGATGGGGTGCTGCTGTGCGAACGAAGGCGCGGCAACTTCGCCACTGTGTGGATAGGGACGTTCGGGCTGCGGCGAGTGATCAGCAGTCGCCGCACTGTCGGCCATCGGTGTACTCAGCGACTGTTGCAGAGTATGGAAGATGAACTGGTGGATGCCCTGACTTTCGCGGAAGCGGACTTCGCTCTTGGCCGGGTGCACGTTCACATCCACTTGCTCCGGCGGCATGTCGAGGAACAGCACGTAGGCCGGGTGGCGCTGGTGATGCAGGATGTCCTGGTACGCCTGACGCAGCGCGTGACT
Source organism: Burkholderiales bacterium (assembly GCA_038210095.1). Lineage (GTDB taxonomy): Bacteria > Pseudomonadota > Gammaproteobacteria > Burkholderiales > Gallionellaceae > Gallionella. The sequence goes on along the minus strand of JBBQXA010000066.1, from coordinate 3,016 downwards.
GGCGACCTTGTCGCGAATGAAGCGGCCGTTGACGAAGAAGTATTGTGCGTCGCGTGTGCTGCGGGAGTAGGCGGGCAGGGCAGTCAGGCCGCGCAGCGACAGGTTGGTCGCCTGTCGTTCTACCGAGATGGCCGCCATGCCAAACTCGTCACCCAGAATGGCCGCAATTCTTGCGGGCATGGGCTGGGCGGGAAACTGTCTGACGGTCTTGCCGTTGTGTTGCAGCGAGAACGCGACATCGGGACGCGACAGCGCGATGCGCTTGAAGGCCTCGTCGCAATGGGCGAATTCGGTGGATTCGGTTTTGAGAAATTTGCGCCGCGCCGGGGTGTTGAAATACAGCTCGCGCAGTTCGATGGTTGTACCCCGCGGCTGACTGCACGGGACAGCGTCGCTGATGCGACCATCGATTGCATCGACCTTCCATCCGTGTTCATCCTGTGCGGTTCGACTGCTCAAACTCAGTTGCGCGACCGCCGCCATGCTGGCCAACGCCTCGCCGCGAAAACCCATGCTGGCGACGCGTTGCAGGTCGTCAAGGTTGGCGATCTTGCTGGTGGCGTGGCGCATCAGTGCGAGCGGTAGTTCACCTTTGGCGATGCCTTTGCCGTTGTCGCGGATGCGCAATAATTTTATGCCGCCACCCTCCAGTTGCACCGTAATGTCGTTGGCTCCCGCATCCAGACTGTTCTCCAACAGCTCTTTCAGTGCGGAGGACGGACGCTCTATGACCTCGCCTGCGGCGATTTGATTGATCAATAGGTCGGGTAAGAGATGGATGGAGTGCGACATGGGAGGCGGGTTGGCGGTGAGCAGGTTCAATTATAGTGGGGTTTTATGTTGGGCGAGAACCGGTATAATCCTTGGTTCAATTTGTGCGTGCGGCCGACCACTTCGTGTCGGGCGATTTAACAGGGGTTTCAGGATGAGGAGAGGTTCATGCGTATAGGCATTCCTGCAGAAACACGCGCCGGCGAGACTAGGGTCGCGACGGTGCCGGAAGTCGTAGAGAAGCTTGTCAAGCTGGGCTTCAACGTTGCGGTTGAGTCCGGTGCCGGGGATGGGGCGAATTCCAGTGACGAGGCTTATCGCGCAGCCGGTGCCGAAATCGTCGTGGGCGCTCCCCAGTTGTGGGCTACCTCCGACATCGTGTTCAAAGTTTCCGTCCCGTCTAATGACGAGGTTAGCTTGATGCGCGAAGGCGGCACCCTGATCGGTTTTATCTGGCCTGCGCAAAATCCGGAACTGATGGAACAACTCGCTGCAAAAAAAGCGACAGTGCTCGCCATCGACTGTCTGCCGCGCATGCTGAGCCGCGCGCAGAAAATGGATGCGTTGACCTCTCAGGCTGGCGTGGCCGGTTACCGTGCTGTCATCGAAGCCGCCAACGTGTTTGGCCGCTTCTTTAACGGCCAGATTACGGCCGCGGGCAAGGTTCCTCCAGCTAAAGTTTTTATCGCCGGTGCCGGTGTGGCTGGCCTCGCTGCAATCGGCACTGCCGCAGGTCTGGGCGCTATCGTGCGTGCCAATGACACCCGCGCCGAAGTGGCCGATCAGGTCAAATCGCTGGGCGGCGAATTCGTCAAGGTTGAGTATGAAGAAGAAGGCGGCGGTGGCGGTGGTTACGCCAAGGTGATGAGCGAGGGCTTCCAGCAGGCTCAGCGTGAAATGTACGCCAAGCAGGCTCGCGAAGTGGACATCATTATCACCACCGCGTTGATTCCCGGTAAGCCTGCACCCCGACTCATCACGGCCGAGATGGTGCAAAGCATGAAGCCGGGCAGCGTCATCGTTGACATGGCAGCGGAGCGCGGCGGCAATTGCGAACTGACTGAGCCGGGTCAGGTGGTGGTGAAGCATGGCGTGACCATCGTCGGATACACCGACCTGAATAGCCGTCTGTCCAAGCAGTCCTCCACCCTGTATGCAAGTAATCTGTTCCGTCTGACCGAGGAATTGTGCAAGACCAAGGACGGCATCATCAACGTCAATATGGAAGACGATGCCATTCGCGGTCTGACTGTCATCAAGGACGGCGAAATTACCTGGCCTGCACCCGCACCGAAAATGCCGCCAGCTGCGGCGAAACCGGCGGCTGCCAAACCCGTTGCGGCACCGGCCGGTCATGGTAAGGCGGGCGCACCGGCCTCGGCGGGAAAGACGGCGGCAATATTTGGTAGCGCCGCACTGCTGTTTCTGCTCATCGGTGCTTACGCGCCCGCAGCGTTCCTCGGACACTTCACCGTATTCGTGCTCGCCTGCTTCGTCGGTTACATGGTGGTATGGAATGTCACACCCGCCCTGCACACTCCCCTGATGAGCGTCACCAATGCGATCAGCAGCATCATCGCAATCGGTGCGCTGGTGCAGATCGCACCGTCAGAGGTATTCGGGTTTGATCGTCCGGATGGTTGGATACGCGGGTTGGCGGTGGTGGCCATTGCGCTCACTGCGGTCAATATGGTCGGTGGCTTTGCTGTTACCCGACGCATGCTGTCGATGTTCCGCAAATAAGGATAGATAAATATGTCTGCAAGCTTGGTAACTGTTTCTTATATTGGCGCAATCATTCTCTTCATCCTTAGCTTGGGGGGACTGTCCAATCCCGAGTCTTCGCGTCGCGGCAATCTCTACGGCATGATAGGCATGACGATCGCCGTGTTGGCCACGGTATTCGGCCCGCGTATTTCGATGGCCGGAATTCCCTGGATTATCGGTGCGATGGTGGTGGGCGGCAGTATCGGGCTTTATGCGGCGCGCAAAGTGCAGATGACGCAGATGCCGGAGCTGGTCGCGCTGATGCACAGCCTCGTCGGTCTCGCCGCGTGTCTGGTCGGCTTCGCCAATTACATCGATCCGATGGCGGCAATGAATCTGTCCGGTGCTGAAAAAGCGATTCACGAAATCGAAGTCTATGTGGGCATATTGATCGGTGCGGTGACTTTTTCCGGCTCCCTCATCGCTTTCGGCAAACTGTCGGGCAAGATCGGCGGTAAACCGCTGTTGCTGCCGGGAC
>JBBQXA010000065.1:0-13793 GCA_038210095.1 Burkholderiales bacterium | reverse complement strand
CCCAGACAAAGTGGTACTCAATCTGATAAACCGTATGACTGCCGTATCTATAATCCATCCCGCACCTCCTTTCATACGGCATAGTATCGTAGCTAAAGCTGACCGGCTAAAGCCGGTGGTTTTAACCTTGTGATGGACAATCAGCTGGTAGGAATTTATTAGTAGACAATAAAAAAGCCACCCAGAGGTGGCTTTTTCGATCAATTCAGAGAGCGATTAGGCAGCCTGAATGTTCGAGGCTTGCTTGCCCTTAGGACCTTGAGTCACTTCGAAGCTGACCTTCTGGCCTTCTTGCAGCGACTTGAAGCCGCTCATGTTGATTGCTGAAAAATGCGCGAACAGATCTTCTCCGCCATCATCAGGAGTGATGAAACCAAAGCCTTTTGCATCGTTGAACCACTTAACTGTACCAGTTGACATGTTTTTACTTCCTTACTGAAAAAACGGGGAAACCCCCCGCGGGACTATTTGAATCGAAGATTGCACATGAAAAACCGTACAGCACAGACTTTGAATCAAACACCAGCGTGCGTTTTACGTGGTAAATCCGTCAGAGTCAAGGAGTTTCGAATAAAATATTCAAAAAGAGGAAATCCAATGCCTTTTTCGTTCATACCAAGCATGACTTGAATTGGCTATTTTTACCACTGCCAGTATCACCGGAACCTCAATCAACACACCAACAACCGTCGCCAATGCGACTCAGTTCACCTTGCGAATATGTGGCTGGTTCTATTGCACAATGCAACCAACATAAGCATCAAAGGAACTTCGATTAAAACTCCGACGACGGTTGCTAGTGCGGCCCCTGAGGACAATCCGAATAGTATGACTGCAGTAGCAATAGCCACCTCAAAATGGTTAGAAGCACCGATTAATGATACCGGTGCGGCATCACGATAGGGTAATTTTAGCCACCTTGAGAATACAAAATATCCAAGAGCGAAAATGAATAGTGTTTGGATGATTAACGGGATGGCAATCCAAAGTATCGTCAGCGGATTACTGACAATCACCTCCCCCTTGAACGAAAACAGCAGGACCAAGGTTAACAGCAATGCAGTTATGCTAACGGGCGTCAGCCAATGCAAAAACTTTTCATCAAACCAGACTATACCCTTGTGTTTTATGATCAGTTTTCTTGAAAAGTAACCCGCAACTAAGGGTAATGCCACGTAAATAGAGACTGAAAGCACCATTGTTTGCCAAGGTACAGGCATAGAGTTGACGTTTAGCAATAAGCCGCCCAATGGCCCGTAGAGAAATAGCATCATTAAAGAGTTTATTGCAACCATCACTAAGGTTAAGCCATCATTACCTTTTGCTAAGTGCCCCCACATCAATACCATTGCAGTGCAAGGAGCAATCCCAAGTAAAATCGTTCCTGCAATATAGCTGCGCCACAACTCGACTTCCTCGCCATTGGCTAATACCTCTGTACCAGGCAAGAAATCTCTAAATAGATATCCTAAAAAAAAGTACGATATAGCGAACATACTGAAGGGTTTAATAGCCCAATTTATGAAGAGCGTTAAAAATACTGGTTTCGGTGTGCTCGCTGATTTAAGTACATGAGCAAAATCTATTTTGACCATGATGGGGTACATCATAAAAAACAGGCACACCGCGATAGGAATTGATACTTGATAAATGGAGAAGTCATTCAATGTAATCGCCACAGCTGGGGCAACTTTTCCAAGGAAAATGCCTGCAGTAATGCAAAGTAAAACCCATACAGTTAGATAACGTTCAAATAGATTCATGATCAGTCCTTTATTTGGCCGATCTCGGCCAGCTTCTCTTTCAACGTCAACTTGTCCAGCTTGTCGACCGGCAAACTCATGAACAGCTGAATGCGTCGCGCGAGCTGCTCGGCGGCCTTTTTGAACGCAGCGCGACGCGCCTCGTCACCCTCGACATGCGCCGGATCGGGGATGCCCCAGTGCGCGGTCATCGGCGAGCCGTACCACACCGGGCAGACTTCGCCCGCCGCGTTGTCGCACACGGTGAACACGAAATCGAAATCCGGTGCGCCCAGCTGCGAGAACTCGTCCCAGCTCTTGCTGCGCAAGCCTTCTGTGCTGTGTCCGTTCGCTTGCAACCACTCCAGCGCACCCGGATTCACCTTGCCAGCAGGATGACTACCGGCGCTGTAAGCCTTGAATCTGCCCTTACCCAGGGTATTGAACAGCACCTCGCCCAGGATGCTGCGCGCTGAATTACCGGTGCATAACACCAGCACGTTGTATTGTTTCTCGCTCATCCTTTTTCCTTTCAATCAATCAACATTTCTTGCCCGGAAGCTTGCAGATATCCGCATCACCACCACAACAGTTATCCGTCAAATAAGCGATCATGTCGTTCATCGCCGCAAAATTCGCGGCATAGTAAACAAAGCGCCCATCCTGACGACTCTCCACCAACCCCGCATGGCTCAAGGCCCTGAAATGAAACGACAGCGTCGCCGGTGACACCTGCAACTTCTCGGACACCTGCCCCGCCGCCATCCCGTCCGGGCCACACTCAACCAGCAATCGAAAAATTGCCAGTCGCGTCCGCTGCGCCAATGCCGACAGCGCAATTACCGCCTGATCAGATTTCATAACCCTACACTTTCATTGTTAAACAATTATTAAAATGACAGGGCGAAATTTACCACAAATACCCGCGAATCAAGCGTTGATAAACTCCAGCGCGTTACCGTCCGGGTCGCGGCAAAACAACGCCGCCCGACCAGATTGACTCAATGTGTAAGGAATGCCCGCCTGCTCCAATTTCCCCTGCAACTCCGCCACATCCTCCACGCCCAAAGCCACATGCCGGTCGCGTCCGCCGTGCGCCGGTCGTTGCAAACTCGCCTCATGGTCCGGTAACAACATCAGATGAATCTGCTGACCGGACGCCACGTCATACCACACACCCTCGAAACTCATGGCCGGACGGTGTGGGTCAGGATGTAGCCCCAGCAAGTTTTCGTAAAAAGCACGCGACCTCGCAAGGTCGCAAGTCAGAAAGGTGGTATGGAGAATGGCGGTAATCATCAACCTTTAACCGGCCTGACCTTGCTTGCCGCGAGTTTGGCGCGCGCCCTTGCCTCATCGGTATCCTTGCCCGTTGCCAGTGCTACACCCATCCGGCGGCGCGTGAAGGATTCGGGTTTACCAAACAAACGGATTTCAGACTGCGTGACACGCATCGCTGCGTCCACGCCTTCGAATACAATACCCTGAGCATCCAACTGTCCATAAATCACGGCCGAGGCTCCCGGCTCGCGCAGACTGGCATCCACGGGCAGGCCTAGAATCGCGCGTGCATGCAGTTCGAACTCATTCAAACGCTGGGTACACATAGTCACCATACCGGTGTCATGCGGACGCGGACTGACTTCGGAAAACCACACGTCGTCACCCTTTACGAATAACTCAACGCCGAACAGTCCTAGCCCACCCAGATCATCCGTCACCTTCTTTGCTATGTCGCGAGAACGTTGCAAAGCCAGCGTGGACATCGCCATCGGCTGCCAGCTCTCAACATAATCGCCGTGTACCTGAACATGCCCTATCGGTTCGCAGTAGTGCGTCTCAATGTTGCCGCCCGTACCGACACCACGCACAGTCAACTGGGTAATCTCATAATCGAAAGCCACGAAGCCTTCTACGATCACCCTGCCCTGATTCACCCGCGAACCACTGGCGGCATAATTCCACGCAGCTTGCACCTCGTCCGGGCCATCCACTTTCGATTGCCCCTTACCCGATGAAGACATTACCGGCTTGATGATGCAGGGATAGCCGATCACTCCTATCGCTGCGCGCAGTTCGTCCAGACTGTCGGCAAACTTGTAAGGCGAAGTGGGCAGGCCCAATGTCTCGGCGGCGAGGCGACGTATGCCTTCGCGATTCATCGTCAGTTGTGCGGCACGAGCGGTGGGGATAACGCGAGCCAGCCCCTCTTGCTCAATCTGCACCAACATATCGGTGGCAATGGCTTCAATCTCGGGCACGATCAGGTCAGGTTTTTCCTGTTCGATCAAGGCGCGCAATGCCTTGCCATCCGCCATATTGATGACATGGGCGCGATGTGCGACCTGATGGCCAGGGGCATTCGCATAACGATCCACCGCGATGGTTTCGACACCCAGACGCTGCAATGCAATGATGACCTCCTTGCCGAGTTCACCGCTGCCCAGCAGCATGACTTTCGTGGCAGAGGGGCTGAGTGGAGTACCGAGCTGGGGCTGTTTCATAATCAAATTATGGTGATTTTCGGGGGTGTCAGATTATACATAGGGGAATGATTATTTACTTGTTCGGAAGGAGGAGTAGCATGGACAGACCATTAAATCCACAAGGAGCGACACCATGACGAGCATAGTGCAATTACTTGGCAACGAAGCGGAGAATCTGTTGAATCATCGTTGTAGTGGCATCCCCAAGGAGGCGCTCCAGCTGCCTGGCGCCGACTATGTGGATCGCGTGGTCGCGATGAAGAATCGCAAGGTCGGTGTGCTGCGCAGCCTGCAAGCTCTCTATGGACAGGGCCGACTGGCCAACACCGGCTATCTGTCTTTATTACCGGTGGATCAAGGCGTAGAGCATTCCGCTGCCGCCTCCTTCGCGCCCAACCCTATGTATTTCGATCCTGAGAACATCGTCAAGCTCGCCATCGAAGGCGGCTGTAACGGCGTGGCCTCGACATTGGGCGTACTGTCTTCGGTCGCCCGCCGCTATGCGCACAAGATTCCATTCATCGTGAAGATCAATCACAACGAGTTGCTGACCTATCCCAACGAATTCGACCAGACCCTGTTCGCCAGCGTGGATCAGGCGTTCGACATGGGGGCGGTAGCGGTGGGCGCGACGGTGTTCTACGGCTCCGAACATTCGCGCCGTCAGATTCAAGAAATTTCCGAAGCCTTCGAGCATGCACATAACCTCGGCATGGCAACCATATTGTGGGCCTATCTGCGCAACCCGGCCTTCAAAGTTGGCGACAAGGATTTTCATGTCTCCGCCGACCTGACCGGGCAGGCCAATCATCTGGCTGCCACCATAGATGCCGACATCGTCAAACAGAAAATGGCCGAGAACAACGGCGGCTACAACGCGATCAAGTTTGGCAAGACCCACCCCAAAGTCTACAGCGAGCTGACCACCGATCACCCTATCGATCTGGTGCGCTATCAGGTAGCGAACTGCTACATGGGGCGCGCGGGTCTGATTAACTCTGGCGGCGAATCCGGCAAAGACGATTTGCATCAGGCCGTGCGCACCGCCGTAATCAACAAACGCGCGGGAGGCATGGGGCTAATCTCGGGACGGAAAGCATTTCAAAAGCCGATGCAGGACGGCGTTGCATTACTTAATGCGATACAGGATGTGTATCTGGATAAGTCGGTGACGGTGGCTTAACCCTCTCATCTCAAACCTAGATCAAAAATATAGAGCGCGGTACGACTGCAAACTTCAGTTAACAACTAAACAGGGAATACAAAATTTATTCCCATGCTAGTATTGAGGTCAAAAAATATTTTCTCATATTTTCAGGGGAGAGTCATGCGCAACATCGTCTTATATAGTGAGGGTGACCACAAGTTTGTTCTGCTGAACGAGAGCGAACCGGGAGAAGAGGACGGCGTCAGATCCAACCAGTATCTGGTCGCACACGGCGACTGTGGCGTACTACTGGATCCGGGTGGCTTCGGTGTCATGCCGCGTGTGCTGGCAGAAATGTTGCGCTACATTCCACCGGACCAACTGAAAGGCATCGTACTGTCACATCAGGATCCGGACATCGTTGGCGGCATCGCCACCTGGCTGGAGATTTCCAATGCCAATGTGTATGTGTCACGCATCTGGACACGCTTCCTCCCCCACTACGGTATCAGCGAAATGCATCGCTTCATCGGCGTGCCGGACGAGGGCATGGACTATCCGGTATGCCCCGGCTTCGATCTGCAGCTTGTACCTGCGCACTTTCTTCATTCCGAAGGGCAAATCAACGTTTACGATCCCGTTGCTAAAATCCTGTTCACTGGCGACATCGGTGCTGCCATGCTGCCACTGGAAAAAGATTACGCCTATGTGGATGACTTTCAGGAACACCTGCCCTTCATCGAAGAATTCCACCGCCGCTACATGTGTTCCAACAAGGCCGCCCAACTGTGGGTCGACGCTGTTTCAAAACTGGATATTCAGATGTTGGCACCGCAACACGGCCCAGTCTACCGGGGGCGGGCGGTACAAGATTTCCTGCAATGGTTCTCACAATTGCAGTGCGGCATAGACCTGATGGTCAGCAGCGGACACTTCGAGCGCGGGGCATAGCATGACATTGCCCGCATCCATACTCCCGCTGGGACTTGAGGATCTGCGCTACCAGGGCTTGGTGCGTTTTGCCTCACTGCTGGAAAGCCAGACCCGTTCACGGCACTTCGCCCGAAATATCGGCGATCTGGTATGCAGTATCAACACTGAAATTGGCGAGAATCTTGATAGCTGTATCCGGCAACTGCAACAGACCGAACTTGCGGCTACCGAAAAAGATTCCCTGATCGATTTGCTGGACAAAAGCAGCACCCGCTCGACGCGCCTGAATCTCACCATGGATCTACTGCTGAAAGAACGAGACCGTCAGTGGCAGAAGAGCGAAGACCACTTGAAGCAGATCATGCTCGATTTCCGCAGTACGGTCGATGATCTGGCAAGCACTCTGGTCGAAAAGGACCTGTTTGAACGACAGAGTACCGTACTGGAAAGCATCATTCTGTCTCACGAAAAGGTCTCCCAATGGAAACTGTTCGTACAGGAGATCCTGTCCGGCTTCCATGCTATCTTTCCGTTCAATTTCTTTTTCATCGCCTTTGCCGAAGAGCATGGCCTGTCGCTGTTTGTGTATTTTCTCGGCGACCATACCGATGAAGTCAAATCACAGGTTCGCAATCAACTGGCACGGGATATGCTGACCAAGCTCAAGCTGCCGGAAGATGCCCCGCTAGATATTGAAGAGTTCCAAATTGACGCAGAGGGCAGGTTCGACTCCATTGAAGATGTCAAAATGATCACTGTTCCAGTGCCCGAACTGGAGGCGCTCAATCTGGCTGGCATGCTGGGTGTCGCCTACGGCTCAATGCAGCAACTCACTTCTCAGGAAGCCAGCGTGATCCGCTCCATCCTGGCGGTGATGGTGATGGTAGTCGGCTCAAGCAAGGCACTGAATCGCACGTTATCGGAACTGGAATATTATTCGAATCACGATCCTCTGACCGGCCTGCACAATCGGCGCTACTTCAACGACATGCTTGAGTATGAAGTTGGACGCTCCGAACGACATGGGCACGAATTTTCCATCCTGATGCTTGATCTGGACGACTTCAAGGATATCAACGATACCTACGGCCACCCATGCGGAGACAGCACGCTGACCGGAGTCGCCGACTCCTTGCGCTCGGTTGTACGCAAGGGCGATCTTGCCACCCGACTCGGTGGCGACGAATTCGCCATCATTCTTACGGAAACGAACAAGGAAGGCGGCATCATCGTAGCCGAGAAATTGCGCGCGGAGTTACGCGCAGCGGAATTTTCGGCACCGAACGGAAAGACCTTCCACATCACCACCTCCATCGGCATCGTCACCTACCCCGGGGACGCACAGAACATCTCCGACCTAATGACCGGCGTCGATATCGGCCTGTACCGGGCCAAGAAGCTCGGCAAAGATGCCGTTTGCTCCCCAGAGTTGGTCGAAAACCAGATACAGGAAAGTCGTACCATCCGTGATCATGCGGAGACTTTGCGCAAGTCCCTGCATGACGGACACATCGTGCCATTCTTTCAGCCCATCATCGACTGCAAAACGGGCAAGCCTTTCGCCTATGAGACGCTGGCACGACTATGCCAGCCGGACGGCACTACCCTATCGGCCGGAATGTTCATCGAAACCATCGAGAAATATGGATTGGGACGCGAACTGGATCGCATCATCATTTCCAAAGGATTGGCCGCGATGAAAGAAAAAATTCAGCGCGGCGATTCCGACATCAAACTGTTCATCAATCTGTCGGCGCAGGAAATCCAGGGCCGCGGAATTCTCGGCTATGCGGAAGCAATGTGCCAGGAAATCGGCATCCCAGCCAAAAATGTGGTGTTCGAAATTCTGGAACGTGATGCCGTCGGCGATATGACCCATATGCGCAAATTCCTCACCGACCTGCGTAAAAAAGGATTTTCCTTCGCTCTGGATGATTTTGGTAGCGGCTACAACTCCTTCCATTACCTGCGCGAGTTGCACTTCGATTTCGTCAAGCTGGACGGCTCCTTCGTGCGGAATGTGCTGAATTCAAAAATCGATCATGCACTGGTCAATAACCTCAGCCGACTGTGCCAAGATCTCGGCATCCTGATGGTGGCCGAATACGTTGAATCAAAAGAAATTATGGAAGCAATCCAGGCCATGGGCGTGGACTACGCACAGGGATATTATCTGGGCATGCCCGCATCCAGCATGCCCTGAATTTTCCGAGTCACCGGCTCGCAATCCAGTCCAGCATCCCCTGCCCCGCAGCCCGGCCACTGGCAAAACACGCTGTGAGCAAATAGCCGCCGGTAGGCGCCTCCCAGTCCAGCATTTCTCCCGCACAAAATACGCCCGGCAGCTTGTGCAGCATCCCGCCCTCATTCATAGCCTCGAAGCTCACACCACCCGCGCTGCTGATCACCTCAGCCAACGGGCGTGGCGCGATCAAATTCAGAGGTAGCGCTTTGATCGTTGCCGCCAATAGATCGGGGTTATTCATTTCGTCGGCACCCAGCACTTCGCGCAACAGATTGGCCTTCACCCCCTTCAATCCAAGACGGCTTTGCAGATGGCTGGATAACGAGCGCGATCCGCGCGGATGTGCCACCTCGATTTGTACGCGTTGCAAACTCCAGTCCGGCATTAAATCCAGTTTCAGCGTCGCATGGCCTGCCCGCTCAATCTCATCGCGTAGCGCGGCAGACAGGGCATATATCAACCCGCCTTCGATACCCTGCTCGGTAACAACGCATTCGCCCTGTTTGCATTGATCGCCGAAACTTGCGGCAACAGACTTCAATGGTTCACCGGCATAGCGACTACAAAAGTAAGGACTCCAGTTCACCTTGAAGCCACAATTTGCCGGGCGTAGCGGTGCAATCTGGATGCCCCGCTGCGTCAACAGTGACAACCATGCTCCATCCGAACCCAGCTGCGGCCAGCTGCCGCCGCCCAGTGCCAACACCATCCCGTCATATCTAACCTGCACTTCACCGCCCGGAGTAGCGAAGCGTAATGCCCTCTTTTCATCCCAGCCCAGCCAGCGATGACGCACATGAAAACGCACACCCTGCTCACGCAACCTATGCAGCCAAGCGCGGAGCAATGGTGCCGCCTTCATGCCCTCGGGAAAGACGCGTCCGGAACTCCCGACAAAGCTTGCGATGCCGAGTTGTTGCATCCATGTACGCAGTTCATCGGGGGTGAAGTTCCGCACCATAGGCTCGAGTTGCGTTCGACGCGTGCCGTAACGTGAGAGCAGGTCTTCCAGCGGCTCGGCATGAGTGATATTCATACCGCCCTTCCCTGCCATCAAAAACTTTCGCCCCACACTGGGCATGGCATCAAAGAGCTCAACCCGCAGCCCTTGCTGTGCCAGCGTCTCCGCAGCCATCAACCCCGCGGGCCCGCCGCCGATGACAATAACTGTGTTCGCGTTCATGCCTTACGCTTGACCATCACGTAATGTTTTTTCACTGGCTCCAGCACCTCGAAACTACCGCTGAATCCTGCCGGAATCACACAGGCATCACCGCGGCCGAATTCACTGGTGTTACCCGCCTCATCTGTGATGCGGATACACCCTTCCACTACGCAAAAATATTCGTCGCTGAATTCGTCGAAGGCAATGCGCCATGCGCCCACTTCACAGGCCCATATGCCACACGAGACTTCACCGCTGGCATTGGCATAGTTTTCCCAGGTTGTGCGCAATGGGTTACCTGCCAGCAACCGCTCGGGTCTGGGATGGTCACAGGTCGGCACGGCATCGGTTTGCGCATAGGCGATCAGTCTTTGCATCATGATTCTTTCGGTTGATCATAAAGCTTGCCGGACAGCAGACTCGCAGAGACGATCAGTGCGGCGCCCAGCCAATCGCGTGGTTGCATGGCCTCATTCGCCAGAAACCAGGCCGCAATAGCTGCGACCACCAATTCGAACAGGAACAAGATGATCGCGCGATTAGCCAAAACACAGGAAATGCCATACTGGACGGCAAAGTTACTGGAACACTGCACGATACCGAGCAGCACCAAAATCAACCAGGACTGGGCATCCACTGCGGCCAACTGCCTGCCCACATTCCCCTGCAGCAACAACAACGGTCCGGTCAGCAACACCGTACCCAACCAGATGCTGTAAGACTTGGTCTCCACGCTCAGGTGCGCAGCACGGCGCGAGATCACATTGGACAGCGCGAAGCCCATACCCGCAGACAGGCCTATCCATTCGGCCAGATTGTTTGGCATTGGAAAACCGAGCTGGGGCCTCCACAGCATGACGAACGCCCCACCTAGAGACAGCAGCATAATCGCGTAGCCGTAACGGTTGAGCCGTTCACCCAGTATCAGAAAGGCAAATATTATGGTCCAGACCGGTGCGAGATAAAATAGCAACAGTACGCGCATCACCTCGCCATCCAGTATCGCCAGCACATACCCGAAATTCATCCAACCCGCGCTCAACACCAGCAACACCGCCCACCAACCCGCGGTCGGCAATTCGCGCCAAACTCGCGGCAGCAGAAACACACCACATATCATCGCCAGCAAATAAACCAGCCAAGTCGCCAGCACACCTGACACGCCCGCGACCTCCAGCGCCCGAAAGGGATACCAGATCAGGCCCCACACCAGTGCGCCGCTGAGCAATCCGGCAACCGGCATTATATTTTGTTTTGATGGCACTGCCTTGCCCTTATCATTCGACCGAGTGCGATTATCGCAGACACAGACCGACGCGTCAGGGTTCATTCCTGTCCATCAGCAACTCATGGGAATCACTTGAAATCAGGACGAATCTTTGATTTTGCACCGAGTGCTGATAATTCGGCTCATCCGAGAATAATTCAACCCAAAATGTACGCCTATCTCTTTCTTGTCATAGTCGGCAGCAACATAGACCAAGGCTATCGCCTTGTCTCTGTCTTTGCTCAGGCGAAGTATGGCGTTCTGAACATGCGGAAACGAGAAAACAACATCCCCTCCGCGACACAAGTCCATGGTGGGAGCGGTCACGTGCAAGTCGCCAGTTTGGCTTTGAGGACTGTTTGAATCGGGAGAACTATTTGATGCAATTTATGTTCATTCAACACATGCAATTCAAGACGGCGTCTAACCCCGAGATGCTCAAGGAAGCCACCGGCTTTGCCGGTGGCTATTTACTAACCCGCCTATCGCATTACGTGTACCGAATGATATAGTCCACACTAACATTCAAAGGCCGAGACTCCGCATCGCCCCCGGAGATAATAGTGTGCGAATGTTTTCCAGCCGAACTTGAAGCAGTAGGATTCGGATTGTTTTCCGCTAAATCCCATCCGGCTACTACATCAATCTCATGCGTATCGGTGGGAATCCCGGTCACCTGATGGGTGTGATCACCTATGGGGGTGGTTGCGAATGGATTTGTCGGTTGGCCAGTCGCCGATGCCGACCTGACAACACCGATGGCTGCGGTGCCACCCGCGCCAATAACAAAACGGCCTCTGAGATCGGGCAGTTTAAAGTTTAGATTGTCGCTACCAAACGTAGTGCCAATCAATTTATATAGTGCGCTGTAAGTGCTATCGGACTTCCTCAGTTTATTACCAGTGCAAGGTAGCCAGCCAACAGCCATCAACGCCATTAAATTGCTAATGACGGTCACATCCCCAGCATAAGCCATGATGGCTCCAATCGGGGCTGCATCGGAAATATTGTCGTCGGCTATAAGCCAATCGAGGTAATAATTAGCCGGTCGAGTTTCCTTATCACCACCTGTTACGCTGTGGGTATGAGTTCCAGCGGTGGTGGTGTTAGTCCAACTATCGGTCCATTCCATTGTATTGTAGGCGGCGAATCCAGAGGCACCGTAAGCGGCATGATGGTCATTTGCAGGCACCAGCGGTTGGGCATGCGTATGGTCGCCAGTAGCAGTGATGCTAACCGGAGTGACTCCAAGCCCGGTGGCATAAGTTTGGGCTGATCCCACATTGTCGCCCGTATTGCCACCGCCCGTAATGGCATAGCGATTTGAAGCATTGGGATCCCGTCCTGTGCTGTGGCTCGTGCCGCGCACAAACTGTCCGCGCAAATCCGGCAAGCAAAATACCGTTTTGCCGTCCCCTCCAAAGTTTGACCCGATGGCAGCGGAAAATGCCGGACTGGCACTGGAAAGGGCTTGAGGTTGACCATCACAATTCAGCCAGCCAGCTGGGGATGAACTGCTTGCGGAAGTGCCATAGGCGCTCAATGCGGCTGCGGGAGTCTGACCGGCGGCGGTAGCAGGCTTGGCACGAATCACCCAGTAGAGCGCAACATTGACTGGAATGGTAGCCGGATCGCCCCCGCTAATAGTATGAAAATGCCCGCCAGCCGCCCCGACAGTAACAGTTGAAGACCAGCGCGCCATGGAGTCGGTACTGCCACTCCATACCTCATGCATGGTAGTGTCCAAATGTTGGTAAGCATGAGAATGATCGCCATCAGGCGCTAGAACCCAAGGGTTCTTCGACAATGCAGTTCCACTCGCTTGAATCGAACCTACATTATTACCAGTAGAGCCTCCTGGAGCTGCCGCCGTCCGACTGGTGCAGTCTGGATCGTTATTTGCAGATCCATTAGTGCCGCGCACAAAACGATCCGTTAGATTAGGGACGCTGAAATTCCCGCCACTACCACCGTGTGAGTATCCTATTACTCCAAATAAATCGGGATAGTCACTTTTGGAATAAGCGGTGCCGTCACAAGGTAGCCATCCCGCTGCAATCAAATTGCTTTTCACCTCCCCTTGTGACAGGTCACCTCCAAACATAAAAACTGAACCAACCGCAAAATTACTAGTAGTAATCGCCTTCATAGCATCCTCCGTTTGAAATAAAAATTAGATCGTGACTTCAGGTCTCGCCTTATGACTCCAAGCTTTCCGCTTGCCCGTATCCGTGCAATTGCCCAATCCCCCTCGTTACCGATGTCAAATTTGCATTGCTCTCTCTGACGCATTCAAATTAGCACTGAAGCCCCCCCCCGTAACCTACCTAGGTAGACCGTAGACAAATAATGGAAAGTGTGATTCAAGCGACAAAGTGCAACGGCCACCAAAATCAAGCCGCGCGCACCTGAAGCTCTGTTTCAGGTAAGTTCCCTCATAATCCCTTTCCGGAATACACGCTCATGTCGCCCTTGATTTATAATCTCGACCTTATCGCATCAACATCGAAAACATGAATCCGCTGCTCGACCAACTGCATCCCTATCCGTTCCAGAAACTCGCCGCATTGTTTCGCGCGATCAAACCCAACAAGAATTACAGCGCAATCAGCTTGTCCATCGGTGAGCCCAAACATGCCACACCGTCCTTCATCAAGGATGCGCTGATTAACGGCCTGGACGGGTTGGCGACTTATCCCACGACGGCGGGCGGCGATGCATTGCGAGGCACCATAGCTGGCTGGATGGGGACGCGCTATGGCATCCCTGCGCTCGATGCGAAGACGCAAGTCCTGCCAGTGAACGGTA